>JBIKMH010000047.1:0-20557 GCA_044359355.1 Planctomycetota bacterium
GGTGTCCGGGCCAGCCTCCGAGCTCTGGGGGCTTTTGCGGGGGAATTTCACCGCTCGGCGCGCGCGCGGTGCCCGTCGCCAACCGGCGCTCCACGCGGGAGAGCCAGGCCTGCGACGAGTTGCCCTGCAAGGGGCTCGTTGCTCGGATTGTGTCAAGAGCGGGCGGGGAGCTTACCTGCGGGCAACCATCGGGTCAACGAATGGAAGCCGTTCGAGCATGCTTTCCGCTTTTTTGGCGAGGCGGACTAGCGGGGCGGCCGGGGAAAGTTACCGAGCGGCCGGGGGGGGAACCGGGATCCCGAGGATACCCATCGCCAGCTGGATGTCCTTCCAGCACTCCTTCTTCTCGCCGGGGCTGCGCAGCAGATAGGCGGGGTGGTACGTCGGAACCACCTTACGGCCGCCCGAGTCGTGGATGCGGGTGCGCATTTCACCCATGGCTGCCTCCACCTTCAATATGTGCATGGATGCATGTCGGCCCAGCGGAATCAGCACCAACGGGTCGTGGAACTCGATCTGGCGGTCGAGCCAAGGCGTGCAGATCGCCTTCTCCTCCGGGGAGGGCTCGCGATTTTCGGGCGGACGGCACTTCAGCACGTTGGCGATCAGCACCTCCTCGCGGGCGATGCCCATGCCCTTGGTGATGATGTCGGTCAGGAGCTGCCCGGCGCGCCCGACGAAGGGGACGCCGGTGCGGTCCTCGTCGGCCCCCGGAGCTTCTCCGACGAACATCAGCCGGCGCTGCGCCGTGCCGTCCTCGAAAACGGTCTGGGTTCGGGTCTTGTGCAGTGAGCAGGCCTCGCAGCGGGCGACACAGGCCTTGAGTTCGGCCAGACTGCGCGCGGCACGGGCTTGCGCGCGGACGTCGGCCGCCGAGCGCGCGGGTGCCCCCGGGGAGCCCGCGGAGGCGGGCTGTGCTTCGGCCTGGGTTTCGGGCCGGGTTTCCGACCGCGCCTCAGAGCGGACGGGGGGGCGCGTCGCGGCCGTGGGCCGGGCCCGGCCGGGGATGCGCCGCCCCTTTGCCTGGGCGCGCTTGAGGTGCTGCTTCGCTCCGCTCACGGCTTCTTGCCACTCTCCTCGCAGATCATCGCTCACAGTCGCGGAGGATACTCTAATGGCGTACCTCACGATGCACCGCACACTGCTTTTGTTGGCACTGCTGGCCGCCGCCTGTTCCCGGCCCGAGCAGACCCGCAGCGCCGTTGGCGCTTCGCAGGCTGCAGCTGCGCCACAGCCGGCACTCGTGCCGCATCCGCGCGAAAGCTCCGTGGCACTCGACGAGCTGCGGCTCGCGCTGGACCTCGGCGAGTTGGCGCAAGCGCGCGCGCGGATCGGCGCGTCCGAGAGCGCCGGCCCCGAAGAGGCTTGGTTGCTGCGCGCGCGCCTGGCGGCGCTGGAGGGCAAGGGCATCGAGGCCCTGCGCCTCGTGGAGGCCGCCCGCGCCGCGCATCCGCGCTCGCCGGCCGTGTTCGCCACCGCAGCCGAGATCTACGCCGCCAGCGAGGGCTTCGACAGCGCCGCGCGCGAGATCGTGCGCGGCGAGAAGGAGTGCGGGAACAGTCCTGAATTCCTGCGCGCGCGCGGGATCGTGTCGATCCTGAAGCCGGGCGGCGCCGCCAAGGGCCTCGCCGAACTCGAGGCCGCGCGCGCCGCGGATCCCAAGCTGCCCTTCGCGGCTCGACCGTTGGGACAGGCGCACCTGCTCGTCGCCAAGCAGGCGGCCCAGAAGGATCAGCGCGCGCTGGCGCTGAGCCACGCGCAGTTGTCGGTCTCGTTCGATCCGCTGGATGTCGACGCGCGCCGCTTCCTGGCGGAGTGCCTCGCGGGCAACGGGGAATTCGAGGGGGCGCTGAAGCTGATGCAGAGCCTCGTGGAAGCGGGCGAGCCCCTGCAGGCGGAGTGGGCGCTGCTGGAAAAGCGCGCGGGCATCGCCGCGCTGCTCCAGCGCGAGCGCGAGCGGGCGCTCGCGCACTTCCGCGCGGCGCGCCGGCTGGGACTGGACGACGAGGAGCTTTCCAGCGGTGCACGCCTGCTCGCCGAGCACAGCGCCGCACAGCTCTCTCGCGGCATCGAGAGCTACGAACGCAAGGATTACGCCGCCGCGGAACAGGCCTTTCGCGCGGCCCTCGCGGATGATCCTGACTCGCTCGCGGCGCGGAATCACCTCGCGGTGGCCCTGCATGCGCTGGGACAGCACGCGCAGGCGGCCGAGCTCTGGGAGGCGGTGCTGCGCGTCGCCCGCGACGAGGGTCTCGAGCTGCCAGAGCCGGTCGAGCTCAATCTCGCCCGAGCCTGCGCTGCCGCCGGTCAGACCGACAAATCGCGCACCACGCTCGAGCAGTTCCTCCAGCGGAATCCGGATGGTCCGCACGCGCTGCTCGCGCGCACGCTGCTCGAAAAACTCAAGGAGTCCCACTGATCATGCTGCGTCCTTCGCTGGTATTGCTGGCCTTGCTGGTCCTGTTGCGCTCCGCGCTCGCTTCTCAGGGTGCCTTGAACTTCGATCAGCAGATCACCGAGCTCAATCGCCAAGTGCTCGAGGCCTGTCAGGCGAAGAAGTACGACGTCGCCCTGAAGGCGCTCGGAGAACTCAACGCGCTGCAGCCCGAGCACCCGGGCAATGCCTACAACCACGCCTGCGTCCACAGCCTCAACGGCAACACCGGAGAGGGGCTCGCCTGGCTGGAGCGCGCGGTCAGCTGGGGTTTCGGCGGCTCGAAAGCGCGCATCTTCGTGCCGGGTGCGAGCGCGCCCTCGCCGATCTGGCATGCCGAGATGGCCGAACAGGATCAGGATCTGGCGCCCTTGCGCGCCGAGTCGCGCTTCGCGCGCCTGCTCGAGCGCATGCGCGCCACGCAGACGCGCGTCGAGGAATACACGGCGAAGCCCGGCCTGTTCGTGCCGAGCGCACTCGAGGGCCGCGCAGAGGCGCCGGTGCTCGTGCTGCTGCACGCCGAGGGCTCCGAGCGTGATGCGACGGTGCAGCGCTTCCGTGCGCTCGCGGAGCGGCACGCGCTCGTGCTGCTGGTGCCGGCCGCTCCCGTACCGATGAAGGAAGCGGCGGCCGCGGGCATGCGCTGGATCGATGACCCGGTAGCCTTTCGCGCCGGTCAGGATCGGGATGTGGCGCTGGCTGCCGTGGACCGCGCTCTCTCGCAGTTGTCGCTGCGCGGCATCCGGCCTGAGTCGCTGTGCTTCGCCGGTCTCGGCGAGGGCGGCACGCTGGCGCTGCTGGCAGCCTTCGCCAAGGCCCGGCAGACGCGCGCGGTGTGCGTGGTGGACCCGAACTTCGAACTCGACTGGGTCTTCGCGCAGTCCGCGGCCGCCAAGCAGGCCGGGCTGCGCCTCTGCTGGATCGAAACGCTGCCGGCCGATGCCGCACAGGTGGAGGCACGCCGGACCGCGCAGGCGCGCCGGCAGGCTCAGTGCGTGCAGTGGGGGCTCTCGGATCCGCGCTGCCTGCTCGAGGGCTCAGGAGCGGCCGAGCCACGCGAGCGCTTGCTCGAGACTCACTTGGGGCCCTTGCTCGCGCCGCCGGCTCCGGCCGCGGGTTCCAGCGATTCGCTGCCGCCCAGTCCCCGGTAGCGCTTGTAGTGGACCGCTGCCCGCTCCGAGGCGCCGGCGCGCGACTCCAGGCGAGCGTACTCCAGCCAGCCGCGCGCTTCCTCTGGCCAGCGCGTGGTGAGTTCCTCCAGCCACAGGCGCGCCTGATCGTCGCGGCTGGCCGCGACCATCAGCTGCGCCAGCCCCAGACGTGGCAGCGGATCGTCGGGCGCCTCGCGCAGTTGGATGCGCCGAGCGCGGTAGTAGCTGTGCCATTGGGCGCTTTTCTGGGCGGCCAGCGCACAGGCGCGGGCGCGCTCCAGATCGCCGCTGGCGCGCGCCCCGCGGGCCAGCGCATGCCAGGCGCTCGGCGCCTCTGGCAGCAGCGGCGCCTCGCGCACGAAGCGCTCCAGCGGCGCGCGTGCGGCCACGTGCAGCCCCTGACGATCGAGCAGCTTGCCGATCAGGATCTGGCTCTCGATCCGCTGCGCGATCGCCATCGGAGCCTCGTGGCGTTCGTTGAGCTCCAGCGCCTTGGCGCACTCGTCGAAGGCGTCGCGTTCCAGCGCCAGCCAGGCGCGAGCGAGCGCTTGCCAGGGACGCTCGCTCGCTTCCAGGCCGGCGGGCTCCAGCGCCCACTCGAGCAGCTTGTCTTCCCCGCTGCGGAAGGCGAGCTGCGCGGCGAGGTAGCGCGCTTCTCCGCTGGCGCGCAGCGCTCCGCCGGGAGCCAGCGTGGTGCGCATTTCGGCCAGCGCGGCCTGCGGCAGGTCCAACTCCAGCGCTTCGCGCCAGCGCGCCAGCGGAGTGGCGGAGGGCATCTGGGTCGAGAGCAGCAGGCTCAACAGCGCGGCCGCGATCATCGCAACGGCTCCTCGCGCACGATGCCCTTGCCCTCTTCGATCACCAGCTTGCGCCCGCCGGCTCCGCCGGGCAGGCGTTCGACGCGGCCGGAAGGCCACAGCAGCTTCAATTCGCGGTAGCGCGTCTCGCGGCCGAGTCCAAAGTGCAGGTGCAGCGTGCTGGCGGACTGGTAGCCTACCGAGTTCTGCGTCTCGCTCAGCAGCGCGTGCTCGCCCGCGCCCTCACCAACCACGAGCACGGCCTTGGCGCCGTGTCCGTCGCGCGGCGTCGTGCGGCCCGCCGGCCCGGGGCCCGCCGCTCCCAGGAGACGCAGCACCAGGCGCGTGTTGCCCGCTCCCGTGCGGTTGATGCCAAGACCAGCCGGGCCATCGATGCGCGCGAGCACCAGATCGACGCGCCCGTCTCCGTCGAGATCGCCCGCGGCGCTGCCGCGCGCGCCGAGTGGCTCCGCGAGCAGTGAATGCGGGCTGCGGCCCGCGATGCGCGTCACCTGCTTGCCGGGCAGCAGGCGGAACAGGCTCGGCGCCTGGTGGTAGCTCGTGCCCGTTTCGGGCGCATCCGCCTGGGGATAGACATGCCCGTTGGTGGTGAACAGCTCTAGCCAGCCATCGCCGTCGAAATCGGTCAGGTGCACACTCCACGAAAGCAGCGCGCGTGTCTCGCGCGCCAGCGCCAGACGGTGGGTCATGCGCGTGAAGCCGCGCTTCGCGCCGTAGTAAAGCTCCGTGGCCTCGTCCGAAAAGTTCGTCACGGCGAGATCGACGAGACCATCGCGATTGACATCGCCGCTGGCGACGCCCATGCCCGCCTGCGCCATGCCGTCGGCGCTCAAGGCCACATCGGTGTCAAAGGCGAGATCGACGAAGCGCACGGCGCCGTTGGGGTCGCGCTGCTGGATCCACAGCTGGTTGGGCGAAGAATCGTTGGCGACGAAGACATCGGTGTCGCCATCGCTGTCGGCATCGAAGGCCGCCACCGCCAGCGCAAAACCGGGCGTGGGATCGACGAGCCACTCGGCCGTGCGGTCGGAAAACCCACCCTGACCGTCGCCCATCAGGATCCGATCCTGCTGAGCCTGCAGTCCCCGTGGCCCGCAGAAGACTGTCTGCCCCTTCCACCGGCAGGGGATCGCCAGCGCACCCTCGCCCAGTTTTTCGCGCGGCGGCTCGGCCGGA
Organism: Planctomycetota bacterium; assembly: GCA_044359355.1. Lineage (GTDB taxonomy): Bacteria > Planctomycetota > UBA1135 > UBA1135 > SYGM01. The sequence continues at coordinate 5,580 of JBIKMH010000047.1, forward strand.
TCGAAGTCAAGATACAGCCCGACGAACAGATCGAGCGCTCCGTCGCCGTTGGCATCGAACAGGGCGAGGCTCGTCGGCCAGGCCGCGAAGCGACCGTGGGGCGCGAGCGGCAGCGCCTGCGGTCGGAGCGCACCCTGTTCCTGCCGCAGAAGCACCAGTTTTCCAAAACCCGCGGCGATCAGGTCCTCGTCGCCGTCGCCATCGACATCGCCGACCGCCAGTCCCGTCCACCAGCCGGAGACACCCGGGCCGGCGAGGCGCGTGAAGCGGCCGCGGCCGTCGTTCTCGAACAGTTCCAGATCGCAGCCCTGCCCGCGAGCCAGCTCGGCGACGCTGTCGAGACCCTGCGCGAAGACCAGATCCAGATCTCCGTCGCCGCCCAGATCGATCAGGGCGACGCCGGCGCCGTTGGCCTCGAGGATGGTGGCCTTTTCAGGCCCTCCCGAGCGGTTCCTGTAGTCCAGTCCGCGGCTCGCCGCTTCTTCGAGGATGTCGTCGGAGCGCTCGCCCGGGGGATCCTTCGGGGAAGTGGCCGGCCCAGCGGTCTCCGGCGCGCATCCGCAGGAGAGCAGGCAGATCGCAGCCAGCAGTTCCTTGTCGATCATGTGCAGAGCTCTGTGCATAGCGCATGGAGGGGGGGGGCAGGAAGGGCCTGGTTCCGCAGGCCTGGGGAAGCGGTTGACCCATCTCGGGGCTTCGCGTACGCTTTTCCTCCCTTTTGTCCGCTGCCATGACCCTGCGCAAGCCCAATCTACTGGATGCCTTCCAGGCCTCCGCGCCCGAGGGCCGCAAGTCCGCTTCCCGCTCCAACGGCGGGGCGGCGGCGGGCCCCTTCGCGGGCGAAGGCTACAAGGGCCCCGCGGACATCGTGCTGCCCGCGGCGCGCAAGGGTTTCTGGGAGCGCGTGCTCGGCGAGCGGGTCGTGCAATTGGCGCTGCTGGGCTCCGTGCTGGCCGTCGTGGCCGCCTACTGGTTCGGCCAGCGCAGCGCGCAGCCGGAGCCCTTGGCTCAGGCCGCCGCCGAAGACAATGGCGGTGCGCTGTTGCCCGAGAAAGCAGCCCCGCCCCGCGATCCGGATCTCGCGGATGCCAACCAGCGCACGGCAGCGGCCGGCAGCACGCACGACGAACAGTTTCTCGATCCCGCGAATCGCTTCACGGTGCGCGTGGCCTCCTTTCCCGCTGATGAAGCCGGCAAGCGCGCGGCCCTCGAGCACCGCGACTACCTGCGCGGCGAGGGCGCGCCCGTGATCCAGCCGATCCAGAAGGGACGCATGCTGGTCCTGTGCGTCGGGCACGAGCCTGGCATGGAGGAAGCCAAGCGGCTCCTGAGCTATGCCAAGGGCCTGCGCGGGCCCAAGGGCTCGAAGAAGCCGCCGTACCAGGACGCGTACATCGACAACATCGACAACGTGGTGGCGCGCAAGAAGTAGCGCGTCACCGCCGACATCCACAACTAGCAAGGAAACCTACTCAGCCATGTCCATCCACTCCAGCCTCCGCCTGAGCACCAGCATGAAGGGCGAGCGCAGCGTCTTTTCACGCACCGAGCGCCTCGCCATCCTGAAGAAGGCCGGCAAGTTCGACGACAACAAGGATTCCGTTTACGGCATCCCCAAGGTCCGCACGCGCTTCAAGGTCGCCGGTGCCAAGAAGAAGGACGATAAGGCCGCCGCTCCGGCCGCCGGTGGCGCGGTCGCCGGTGGCGCAGCCGCGGGTGCGAAGCCCGGAGCAGCCGCCAAGCCGGCCGCAGCCGCCAAGCCCGCGGCCAAGAAGTGAGCCTGCTCGCCGGGATCTCCGCTGTGCTCCGCGCAGTCTGAACTCGTGAGCATGGCCGCCGACCCGGTGGAAAAGCGCGCCCTCGCACCCCTGATGGAGGTCTTTGCCTCCATGCAGGGCGAGGGCGCTTTCGTGGGCGAAGCGCAGGTCTTCGTGCGCCTGCGTGGTTGTCCCCTGCGCTGCCGCTGGTGTGACACGCCGGCTTCGTGGGCCGCAGCTACGGACGCCGCGGTGCGCATCGCCTCCCTACGAGAGCCGCGCGAAGAGCCGGCGCTGGCGACACCCTTTCAGGCCGCCTGCTGGGTCGCCGAATGCGAGCCCGGCGAGCCGCGCACGGTCAGCGTGACGGGCGGCGAACCGCTGGCCTGGCCGGATTTCCTGCTTGCGCTGCGGCCGCTGCTCAAGCCGCGCCGCATGCATCTGGAGACCGCGGGTGCGCACCCGCGCGCGCTCTCGCGCGTGCTGCAGGCCTTCGACCATATCAGCCTCGATCTCAAGCCGGAAGCGGACCTCGATCCGCCCGAGGAGTGGAGCGAGTCGCCCGCCGAACTGCATGCGCCTTTCCGCGTGCCGGGCAAGCTCGGTGGCGAGGAGCGCGAGCGCAGTCCTGTCAGTGCCGGCGAGTGGAGAGCCGCGCGGACCGCCTGTCTGCGACTGGTGGCAGGGCGCGACGCCTGCGGCAAGATCGTGGTGCAAGGCGGCCGCGAGGCGCGCGAGTACACGCACCTGTTCGACGAGGTGGAGGAGTTCGCACCTTCGCTTCCGCTGTACCTGACGCCGGTGACGCCGCTGCGCGGAATCGAGGCGGCGTCCGTGCAGCAGTTGGAGGAGGTGGTGGAACTGGCTCGCGATCGCGGGTTGAGCGTGCGGGTGGTGCCGCAGATCCATCGGATGCTGCGGATTCCCTGAAGCGCCTCAGTTGGCTCGCAGTTCCGCCGATCGCAGGCGATAGGTCTGCGGGGCGACAAAGCCCGGCCGCAGTCGGATGCGCCCGACCGTCGCATCCTCGGGGATCCGCACCACGCTTCGATTGCGGCCGCGAACCAGCGTGATCTGAAGCTTCTTCTCCCGCGAGTACTCGCTCATGCCCTCCTCCAGCCAGAACAGATCGGCCACGGTGTCAACCGGGGAATCGATCTCCAACTCGAGCAGGAGTTCGCTATGACGGCCAGGCGGGATCGGGGGCAACAGCAGGCTGCCCGCCAGATTCTCCAACTCGAGATCGAGCACCGCTCCGCCCGGTGTCTCGTTCTTGCGGATGGACAGCCCTGAGAGCGCCTCGTAATCGGAATCTGGACTGGCTCCGTTGAGCGTCCAGCAGCGCGTGCGCGCCTGCGCAAAGCTGCCGCTGAGTTCAGCGTATTCGGCGGGCCTCAGCTGGTCGGGAAACAGGAAGACCAGCGCGCGTTCGACCCAGATTTCGATCATGATCGAGGGGCGCATCTCCAACAGCGCCTCGCCGGGAAACTGATAGTCCCAGATCGCGCGCATCTCGCGAAAATGCTCGCTCAGCGGTTCTTCGATGTAGGGACCGAAGGAGTCGTGCAGGATCAGCGCTGTCGGGAGTGCCGGGTCATCGGTGCGTGAAATCCGCACGCGTCCACGGCCCCAGCCCGAGTCCTGCACCACTCTGGCGCGGCGCTCTGCCGGCCTGAGGGCGAAGATCCAGTCCGTTTGCCGACTGGTGTCGGCGATGTACATGCTGCGCCGCCAGGTTTCGCCGTTGCCTCCCGTGGCGATGCGCTCGAAGGCCGAGGCCGGCTTGGGCGCGAGGCCTTCGAAGCTCCGGCCCAACTCGTTCAGCAGCGCAGCATAGGCCACCAGCGATCCACGCCCGTTCCAGTGCGTGCCTTCCTCGTAGTAAAGGAAATCGCCGGGCTTGTCCTCGGCCTTCGCGGCTGCAAGCGGGGTCCGCAGATCGAGCACGTGCAGCCGGCCATCAGCCTTCGCGGCCGCGACGAGTTCGTCGAGCCGCGTCGGCCCAACCCGGGTCCAGGCATCGGGCATCCGCTCGGGGTAGACGCTCTCCTTGTTGGGGGCGATCACGAGCAGATGCTGGCAGCCGATCCGCGCCAGCCATTCCTGGCGGGCGCGCAGGCTCTCCAGGAACTGCGCGAGGCTGTCCGGGCCTGCGCTCGGAAAAGGCCTCATGCCCCGGTAGACCGGGATCGTGGCATCGCCCCGGTAGAACATCCAGTGATCCTTGCCGAAGAACACCAGCGGCGAGGGCGAGGTGTCGAAGACCTTCAGTGTCTGCAACGAATGCGCTCGCAGGAGCTGGTCGCGCAGGCCGAAGCTGTCCTGGAAGTGCTTTTCGTACTGCGAGGGGTACTTCCACAACGCGCGGGCATCCCACTTCCACTCCGGACGAGCTTCGGGGATGCGCAGCTCGGGCTCGCGCGGGCTGCGGGCCTCGTCGTCGCGCACCAGCGTGTCGATCCACGGCGCTCCCAGCGCCACCAGCAGGAAGGCCGCGAGCAGCGCGCGGTCGGGCCACTTGGCTGTGGCGGGAATCGGTGTCGGTTCCACTCAGGTGCTAGAAGCGGAAGTAGATGAACGGGTTGTAGGAGCCGGCCGCCAGCTTGAGCGCACACTCGAGGAAGACGAACAGCAGCAGCGGGATGCTCAGGAATTCCAGCGTCACGGAGAGACCCCTGCGGCCCTTGGACTCCAGACCCTGCCACCAGCGCACGAGCGTCGGCAGCCAGGGCGCGGATCCCAGCACGCCCGCCGCGATCGCGGTCCAGATCTCCGCGTCCGTGAAGTGCGCCAGCTGGTGCAGGCGGGGATCGGCATCCTGGAGGCCGAACATCGCGCCGAGGAACTGCAGCGCGTACTCCAGATCCACGGCGCGGAAGAAGACCCAGCCGACCATCGCGATCAGCAGCGTGTAGAGGTGCGCGAGCGGGCGACTGCGCTCGAGCAGCTTGCCCAGTCCCAGGCGCTCGATCACAAGGAAGGCGCCGTGCCACAGCCCCCAGACCACGAACGCGAAGCTGGCGCCGTGCCACAGGCCGCACAGGAAGAACACGGTGACCAGATTGAAGTAGGTGCGTCCCGCTCCATGGCGGTTGCCGCCCATCGGGATGTAGAGGTAATCCCGGAACCAGGTTGAGAGCGAGATGTGCCAGCGGCGCCAGAACTCGGTGATCGAACGCGAGATGTAGGGATAGTTGAAGTTCTCGAGGAAGCGGAACCCGAACATGTGCCCCAGTCCGATCGCCATGTCGGAGTAGGCCGAGAAATCGAAGTAGATCTGCAGCGTGTAGCACAGGATGCCCAGCCACGCGACGGGTGCATTGAGTTCCGCGGCAGGGATGGCGAAGATCTTGTCGGCGACCTCGGCGACGAGGTTGGCGATCAGCATTTTCTTGCCGAGGCCGATCACGAAGCGGCGGATGCCGTAGGCAAAGCCCGATTCACTGACCGTGCGCTCGCGGATCTGGTCGGCGACATCGAGATAGCGCACGATCGGGCCGGCGATCAGCTGGGGGAACAGCGCCACGTACAGGGCTACGCGGAACCAGCTGCGCTCGACGGGCGCATCCCTGCGGTAGACGTCGAGCACGTAGGAAAAGGCCTGAAAGGTGAAGAAGCTGATCCCGATCGGCAGGCGCACGCGCCCGTCGGGGTTCAGGAACAGCTCGCGCAGGCCCGAGTCCGGGGGCAGCAGCGTCCCCACGAGCGGCAGGCCGATCAGCTCGAAGATCCAGTCGATGTACTTGAACAGGACCAAGAGACCGAGGTTGAAGACCGTCGACCAGACGACCACCGCCTTGCCCTTGCCGCGCTCCATCTCGCGCGCCAGCCACAGTCCGAACAGCCAGTTGGCCGTGATCGACAGCAGCATGATCCCGACGAGGAACTTCTCGCCCCAGGCGTAGAACAGCAGCGAGGCCGCGAGCAGCAGGAGATTGCGAAGCTCCTGACGAACGCTGAAGTACAACGCCAGCAGCAGCGGCAGGAACAGCCAGACGAAGAGAGTGGAACTGAAAAGCATGCCTGGGGGGGGGGGGTCATTTTCCCGCAAGCGCGCGGGATTGTCCATTCAAGGTTGCATCAGGGCGGAGCTGCGGCCAGTTCCAGCTCGAGGACGCGCAGGCTGCGCACGCTGCGCAGCCGCAGGGCGAGGCGTCCCTTCAGTCCGGGCTCGTCGAGCACCAGAAAGCGCTCGCTGCGGCCGGCATCGAGCTCCAGCTCGAGGTTGGCGCTGCGTTCGTAGTCGCTGGCACCCGATCGCAGATAGAACAGGTCGGCGGTGTGGGCTTCGGGGCTGTCGACGACCAGACGCAGCGTTGCGCCGCCCTCCGCGGGATAGGGCAGCGTCGGCAGCAGCAGCAGATCGGCTCCGGTCGGGGCCGTGAAGCGCAGACCGCCCTGCGGATCGGCGCGGATGCCCGCCTGTCGACGCGTCGCGAAGGCGGCGCGCGTGCCATCCCAGCGGTACAGGCGCTCCGGGGAGCGCTCGAAACGCGCGCGCGCCTCGGCTTGAGTCCAGCCTCCGAGCAGCGCCCACGGCGCGGCGCCGAGGTGTCGCTCGACGAATAGCGCGACCAGAACCTGCGGTTGCCATGCGCGTACCAGACCGCGGTCGATCGCGTAGCGGTGGTTCTGCACCAGGCTTGGGAAAGCTTCGGCGAGGTATTGGTCCACGGGCATCCCGAAGGAATCGTGCGCCAGCATCAGCCGCGGTCCGGACGCGGCCTCCGGCTGCTCGCGCACGCGCACGGGATAGGGCTCCGCCTGCACCACTCGGTCGACGGAGCGGTAGCCCGCGCGCGGCCTCCAGTGCCAGGCCTGCTGGCGCCAGTCGCGCTCGACGTAGTACAGCGCCGACGCGCTGTCGCCTTGGCCCTCGGAGAGCGCGCGTTCGTAGTCCGTTTCCTGCAGCGGCCGCGTGCCTGGCAAGGCCAGCGCCGCGACCATCGTCCGTGCGGCGACGAAGCCGCCGCGCTCGCTCCAGTGCGTGCCCAGCCGGTGGTAGACCGTGTCATCGCCGGAATCCTGCGCCTTGGCCGCCAGCAGCGCCGGGCGCAGGTCGATGCAGAGCACTCCTCGGCGCTTCAGTTCGTCCTGCAGCGCATCGAGGCGCGGCGCGCGCAGCCCCTGCAGGCGCCGGGGCAGATGCTCGGGGTAGATCGTCTCCTTGTTGGGCCCGAAAGCCACGGCGAAGACGATGCTTTCCTGCTCGCAGAAGCGCTGCATGCGTTCCAGCGCGCCGGCCCACCGTTCGAGTTCCTCGGAAGTGAAGCGCTCCTGTCGTTCGAGGATCTCGCGCGCGCGATCGCCAGAATAGAACCACCAGTCCTGCTGGCCGAGGATTAGATCGGGAGCCGGATGCACGCCGAAGATCTCCAGCGACTGCAGGCTGTTGGCACGCAGCAGCTGGTCACGCCAGCCTAGGCGATCGGCGAGCCAGCGTTCGGCCTGCCGCGGCCAGACCGCCAGCGCGGCGAGATCCGCGGGCGGCGGCGGCAGCGCCGCCGCGCGGCGGTTCTCGTGCTGTTCGGGATCGCGCGCGCTCGCCGGACGCAGCAGGTGATCGGCCCAAGGTGCCAGCAGCGCCCCGACGAAGGTCAGGATCAGCAGGCGCCCGGCCTGAACCTTCATGACCGACCCACGCCGCGTCCGCGGACGCCGAGGCTCGCCACCAGCACCGCGGTGAGCGTCGCGATGCTCATGGTCCAGGGCCAGGCCAGTTCTGGCATGCCCAGCGGCGCCAGGAGCTGCTTCTGGAAGAAGAACAGCGCGCCCAGCAGGGCGCCCGCCAGCATCCCCAACGGCACGCTCGCATCGTTGCCGCGCTTGTCGAGGAACAGCGCCACGAGGAACGCGCCGAGGATGCCCGGGTAGAGGATCGTCATCGCGCTGAGCGCCAGCTGCACCAGATCGAGCGTGGAGTCCTTCGAGTACCAGGCGAAGAACGAGCCCACCAGCATCAGCAGCAGGCCGAACGCGCAGTTGAGGATCCGCACGCGGGTCAGGCTGCTTTCGGCGTGCCGGCGGATGTCGTTGATCCAAGCACTCGTCGTCGCGTTGAGCGTCGCGCCGAGCGAGGAGACCGCGGCGGCGAACAGTCCTGCGAAGACCAGTCCGCGCACACCCGCCGGGAGTTCGTGGACGATGAAGTTCGGGAAGATGCGCTTGATTTCCTCGGGCGACTGGATGCCATAGCCCGCGGGCGTGTGCTCGGAGTAGAAGGCCCACAGCATCGTGCCCACCGACAGGAACAGGGCCACGATCGGGAACGTGAACAGACCCGAGGTCAGGATGCTCAGGGCCGAACCGCGCTGGTTGCGCACGTTCAGCATGTGCTGCACGTTTTCCTGATCGGTGCCGTGGCTCGCCAGCGCGAGCACGAAGCCGCCCAGGATCGCGGTCAGCATCTGGTAGCTGTCGGTGAAGGGGTTGGCGTCCCACTTGAGGACCGTCAGCTTGCCGGCATCGAGAGCGCGCTCGACCACCTCGCCCGGGGCCGCCGAAATCGCCGACAGTCCCACCAGCAGCGCCACCAGCGCGCCGAGCGCGAAGATCGTGCCCTGCGCCACATCGGTCCAGACCACGGCCTTCAATCCGCCGAGCAGCGTGTAGACGGTCGAGAGCAGGGCCATGCCGAGGATCGCGTTGCCCAGTCCAAAGCCCGTCGCCGCGTCGAAGGCCAGCGCGGCGATGAACAGCCGCACGCCGCTGGCGATCAGTCGGCCTCCCAGGAAGGCGCAGGCGCTCGCGCGCTGCGCCAGCGGTCCGATCCGCTGGCCCAGAAATCCGTAGACCGTCGGCAGCTCGAGTTTCCAGTAGCGCGGCACGAAGGTGGTCGCCAGCACCAGCTTGCCGAGCAGCGCGCCGAGCGCGAACTGCAGGTAGCTCCAGTTGCCCTTGTAGGCGGCCTCCGGCACGCCGATGTAGGTTGCCGCGCTGACCTCGGTGGCGAGGATCGAGAACACCACTGCCCAGGCCGGGAGCGAGCGGTCCGCGCGCAGGTGGCTCTCGGCGCTGTGCTGGCCGCGCGAGGCCGCGACGCCGATGCCGATGACGAGCGCGGCGTAAGCCAACATCACGATCCAGTCGAGGGCTTCCATGCTGTTGTCCACCCTTGTACCCAGCATGGCTGCCGCTTTCGAGGGCCAAGGTTGTGCGCTCGGGCGCCTCTGGCGTACGCTCTGCGCCCTCCATGACCGCCAACCCCCAAGATCGCCTGCCGCGCGTCGCGCTGGTCGGCCGGCCCAATGTGGGCAAGTCGACGCTGCTCAATCGCCTGTGCGGTTCCCGCGTGTCGATCGTCGAGCCCACTGCCGGCGTGACACGCGACCGGGTCGCGGTCCCCGCCCTGATCGGCGATGGGGAGCGCGAGGCCTGGGTCGAGGTGGTCGACACCGGCGGCATCGGGATCGTCGATCGCGACGATCTCGGCCCGCAGGTCGAAGCCCAGATCCAGGCCGCCCTCTCCACCGCCAGCCTCGTGCTGTTTCTGGTCGACGCCAAGGAGGGTCTGACCCCGCTCGACATGCAGGTTGCCGCGCGTCTGCGCGGTTTTCCGGTACCCGTGCTGCTGGTGGTCAACAAGGTCGAGGCGCTCGCGGCCGAATGGGAGGTCGAGAGCTTCCGCCGTACCGGCATCGCCGAGGGACCCTTCCCGATCAGCGCGCAGAACGGCGTGGGCATCGGCGCGTTGGTGACGCGCGTGCTCGATCTACTGCCGCGCAATCCCAACCCCGCCCCCCCTGAAAAGCCCGTGATGCGGCTGGCGGTGGTCGGCCAGCGCAATGCCGGCAAGTCCAGCCTGATCAACGCCTGGGCCCGGGAAGAGCGCATGATCGTCTCCGAACGCCCGGGCACGACGAGGGATGCGGTCGATGTGTTCTTCGACCGCGACGGAGAGGCCTTCGTGGCGATCGACACGGCGGGCATTCGCCGCAAGCGCTCGATCGCCGACGCAATCGAGTTCTATTCCGACGCGCGCAGCCACCGCGCCGTGCGGCGCGCGGACGTCGTGATCCTGCTCTTCGACGTGACCCGCAAGCTCTCCTCGATCGACAAGGAGCTGGCCCGCTACGCGATCGAGCACCACAAACCGCTGATTCTGGGAGCGAACAAGTGGGATCTGGTCGACGACGTCAGCGCGGCCGAGTTCCAGAAGTACATCGACGCGGAGATTCCCTCGGCGAACTTCGCGCCCGTCTCGTTTCTATCGGCCAGGGAAGGTCGCGGGGTCGAAGAGACGCTGGCGCTCGCGCGCGAGCTGTTCGAGCAGGCCCACAATCGCGTCGGCACCGGCGAGCTCAACCGCACGCTGACCCGGGCGCTCGATGCGCGCAGTCCGAGCAGTTCCGGCCATGCGGCGCGGATCTACTACGCGACGCAGGCGGACATCGCGCCGCCGACCTTCGTGCTGTTCGTCAACGAGAAGAAGCACTTCAACAAGGATGCGATCCGCTACCTGCAGAACCGCATCCGCGCCGAGTTGCCCTTCGCCGAGATTCCCGTGCGCATCGTGCTGCGCGACCGCAATCCCGATTCCGAGGAGCAGCAGCGCATGGAGGGCGATTTCGCGCGCCGCAAGGGCCCGAGCGGCCGCATTGTCGAACACGAGGGCGCCGAGGAAACCGAAATCGTGGAGGAGGAGGCCGAATGAATCGCATCTGGACGCTCGGACTGTTGTTGTTGTGCCTGTGCTCCTGCGCCTCGACCAAGGTCCCGGAACAATGGCAGCAGGCCCAGGTCACCAGCTCCACCGAGCGCATCCTCGGCGAGGTCACGCGGCTGGCGCTGGACAAGAACAACTTCCCCGGCGGCACAGGGCTCGATCCCACGACGCTGAGCATGGTCTCCGGGTGGAACATCTCGCTGGCTCCCTTTCGAGGCAAGGGCTTCCGCGAGCGCTGCCACATCCGCTACTTGCGGCAGAAGGCCGACGCCTACAAGGTCGAAGTGCGCGTCGAGCGCGAGCGCAACGACGACATCCTGCGTCCCCTCGACCTGACCTACGCCCAGTGGGAAAAGGATCCTGACAACGTGGAGCGCGCGCGAGTGGTGCTGCAGTACCTGCGCTCGCTGCTGTCGCAGCACTGAGCCATCATGGCCGGCACATCCCTCGCACTGTGCGCTCACGGCGGCCCGCTGGCCGATCGGTGTGCGGCGCTCGCGGGCCTCGATCGGCGGCTGTTCGCGGATGCGGGCGCGACACACCAGCTCGTGGCCGAGGTGCGCGCGCTGCTCGAGGAACGCAAGCCCGCCTGCGTGATCCTGCCGGAGCCCGATGCGGAGCACGAGGGTGAGCGCGCTCTTGCGATGGCCGCAGCCGCCGCGTTGGCGCGCCTGCCGGAGACTGAAGCGCGGCTCGGCGATCCCGACGCGCCCCCGCAGTCCTCGCACCAGCTGCATGAGCTCTGTCAGGCCCGCGCGCGGGCGCGCGCCGAGCGGCTGGGAGTGGCGCGCGCCAGCGCCGTGCTGAGCTCCTTCAACAAGTGCCGGGATCTCGCCGCCAATCTCGAGGCGATTCGCGCCCAGACGCTGCCCTTCGAGGCGGTGGTCGTGGTCGACAATTCGAGCCATGACGGCAGCTCGGAACTGGTGCGCCGCGATTTCCCCGAGGTGCTGCTGGTGGTGATGCCCCATTCGCAGTACGGCGCCTGCGAGACCTTCAACATCGGCTTTGCCTCGGCACGCTCCGCCCTGGTCGCGATCCTCGATGACGACATCGTCATGCCGCCGGCCTGGCTGGAGCGCAGCACTGCCCGCCTGGCGGCGGAGCCCGCGAGCACAGCGATCGTCTCGACGCAGGTCGTCGAACCGGGCATGCCGGAGAGCTATCGTCTCTCGAAGACGGTCAACGAAGAGCGCTACATGTCGACCTTCCGCGGCTGCGCCTCGCTGGCGCGCCATGCGGCGATCGCCAAGGCCGGGTACTACGACGAGCGGCTGTTCATCTATGGCAACGAGCGCGACCTGACCTGTCGGCTGCTCAACCTGGGCTTTCGCGTGCTGCAGTACCCGGGAGTGTCGGTCTTCCACAAGACGCCCTTCGGCATCAAGCTCGGCAAGCGCTCGCTGTACTACCATGCGCGCAACGCCTTCCTCTCGATGCTGAAGTACGCGCCCGCCGCGGAACTGATCCGGCTGCCCTTTCTCGCCCTGTTTCAGGTGCTCTTGCGCGGCGAAAAGAAGGAGGCGGAGGGCAGCGTGCGCGATGCGGTGGGCACGATCGGCATCGGTCGTTCCGTGCGCGAAACGCCCGGTGCGTGGTGGGTCCTGGTCAAGGCCACGGCCTCGATCCTCTACAACCTGCCGTACTGCTGGAAGCACCGCCAGCCCTGCACGCACGAGGACTTCGAGTTGCCGCTCCAGTGAGCGCTCAGCGCACGCGCTGGTACAGCACCCAGCGGTAGGCGGAGGGGCCCTGCGCCTCGAAGCTCGTCGAGCGCCGGTAGCGCGTGCCGCGGTCGGCGAACTCCTCCGGTGGCAGCGCGTTTGAGGCGATCACGATCCAGTCGACGCCCTGCGGGCCCACCTGAGCCGGTTCGACCCAGCGCAGGCCGCGACCGCTCTGGAACTGCGCGTGGTAGGCGAGCGTCTTGCGGGTGTCGAAGGCAATGTCGCTGGTGACGCTGGGCTGTTCCGCCGGCGAATGTTCCAGCATCCAGCGGATCGCAGCGCGATATTCGCCCCGCCCCGAGCGCGCCAGATGGAAGTCCTGCACGAGGTTGGCGAGCACGAGCAGCAGCGTGAGCGCGGCTCCGAGGCGGCCGCGCGCCGCCAGCGCACCGCCTGCCAGCGCGGGCAAGAAAGCGAGCGGCAGCAGGAAGTAGCGCAGCGCCACGAATGCCGGATCGAGCACGTAGAAGGTCAGCAGCGGCGCGAACAAGAGCAGCATCGCCAGCAAAGCCGCGTCCGCGCGCCTGGAGCGCAGGCTCCAAGCCAGGAGCGCCAGCAGCAGGGCCAGCGCGCCGACGCCGATCGGGCCCTCCAGTCCGAGCAGCAGCGCGGCGGCATCGCGGCCCAGCGTCGCGAAGCTCCACGCATCGCCTCCGCCCACGTTCATTCGGGAAGCGAACAGCCCGTACCAGGCCAGACTCGCCGCCAGCGGAAACAGGAACACCAGCACGGACCGACGCAGCCACAACTCGCGCACGCCCAGTGCGGCGAGCACGAACACGAAGCTGAAGTGGGACAGCAGGCCCAGCACCGTCCACAGCCCCAACCACAGACCGCGCGTGCGCGCCGACGATTCCAGCGCCAGCGCGGCCGCGAAGGCCATGCACAGGGCGAGCCCGTAGCCGCGCGCTTCGCTGGAGTAGTAGGCGAGCAGCGGGGAAGCCGCCAGCAATGCCGCCGCGGGGGCGGCCGCCGCGCGGGAAGCCGTGCGCGCCGACCAAACCGCGCCCAGCACGATCGTGAGCGTTCCGGCCGCGATTGGCAGGGCGCGCTGCACCAGCGCGTGCTCCTGCGGGCCGAGCAGGCGCAGCATCAGCGTGTTCAGCGGGTGGTTGTTGTCGTGGCGCAGAGTGAACACCTGCCACCAGTGCTCCAGCCCGCGCGCGAAGTCCGCCGACCAGATCTCGTCGAGCCACAGCTCTCCGCTCCCCAGCCAGACCCGCAGGCACAGACCAAGCCCTGCGGCGATGCCGACCAGCAGCCAATCGCGGCGGGTGAGTGCGCTTTCCAAGGTCCTCTCGTGAGGATGCTGCCCGAGCCGGGCCGCGGACTCAAGCTCTGGATCCCGCTGCGCCGGCATGGAAGAGTGGGGGCCGATGACGCACCGAGTCAGCGCGCCTGTCAGCGCAGTCGTGGTCAACTACAACGGCGAGCGCTACCTCGCCGAGTGCCTCGACGCCATCCTGTCGCAGGATCCGGCACCCGCCGAGGTGCTGGTGGTCGACAATGCCTCGACGGACGGCAGCCGCGTGCTGGTCGAAAGCCGCGGGGAGCGCGTGCGCTGGATCCCGCTGGCGGTCAATGAGGGCCCCTCGCCCGCGCGCAACCGCGGACTGGCCGAGGCGCGGCACGAGTGGGTGCTGCTGGTTGACAACGACGCGGTGCTGATGCCCGGAACGCTGGCCGCCCTGCTCGAAGCCGGCGCAGCGCGACCCGATGTCGCCGTGGTCCAACCGCGCAGCCTGTTTCACGACGATCCGGGGCGCGTTCACTACGACGGCGGCAGCTTCCACTACTGCGGACTGATCTCGCTGGCGAACTTCTACACGCCACTCTCCGAGGCACAGGGTCGCGGCGTGCTCGAGCGCGACTGCGCCGTCAGCGTGGTGCTGCTCGTCCGGCGCGAGGTGCTGATCCGCCTGGGCGGCTTCGACCCGCGCTATTTCATCCTGTTCGAGGATCTGGATCTTTCCTACCGGCTGCGTCTTTCCGGCTGGAAGATTCTCAGCGCCGAAGAGGCGCTCGTGCTGCACAAGGGCGGCACGGGCGGGATCAGCTTCCGCAAGGGTCCGCGCTATCCCGCCCGACGCGTGTTCCTGCACGCGCGCAACCGCTGGATCTTCCTGCTGAAGAACCTGTCCGGCTGGACGCTTGCGTGCGCCCTGCCGGGCCTGCTGCTGTACGAGCTGGCGGGGCTTGGATTCGCGCTGCTCGCGCGGGCGCCGCACCAGTGGCTGCTCGGCAAGCTCGATGGCCTGCGCCTGCTCCCCGGACTGCTTGCCGAGCGCCGGCGCATCCAGTCCACCCGCACGGTTCCCGACCGTGAGCTGCTTCCCGTGGTGCCGCTGACCGTGACTCCCGATGCGCGGCGCGGCCTGCGCGGCGGCCTGGAGCGGGCGCTCTCGGCCTGTCTCGGCGCTTGGTGGCATTGCGCGCGCATTCTGCTGGCGAAGCACTAGGATCTGGCCCCGATGAGCAAGGCGAAGTTGACGGGCAAGGGTCGACGCTGGCTGGAGAGCGGGCATCCGTGGGTCTACCGAGATGATCTGGCCTCGGCACCCGTGGAGGACGGCGGCATCTGCGAGTTGGAGGGTCCGCGGGGCGAGAGCCTGGGCTTTGCGGCCTACAGCGCCGCTTCGCGCATCGCCTTGCGCCTGATCACGCGGCGCAAGCAGGCCCCGGATGCCGACTTTTGGAGCGAGCGCATCGCCGCCTGTGTGGCGCGGCGCACCGCACTCGGTCTCCACGATCCCGCCGGCGCCGTGCGCCTGATCGCGGGGGATGCCGACGGCGTGCCCGGGCTGGTGATCGATCGCTATGCCGACGCGC
>JBIKMH010000022.1:0-62122 GCA_044359355.1 Planctomycetota bacterium
CACGCCGGGCAGCACGCGTTACTACATGGTGTACTACCGCGATCCGAACGTGCTCGGCGGCTGCGACGCCTCGACGACCTTCAACACCACACCCATGGCGATCGTGCCCTGGAACTGAGCGAGAAGATCGATTCCTGTTTCTGCCCCGGAAAGCAGCCCCCGCGATGTGTCGCGGGGGCTGCTGCTTTCAGGCCAGCCCAGCCCAGTCCGCGACGGGCCCGCTCAGCCACCGGCGCAAAGGGGCGGCAGGATCGTTTCGAACAGCACCCGTAGTTCCTCGTTGGGCTCCCTGGAGAGCTTGTGCACCGCGTGTAGCACGGGCCAGCCCCGGGAGCGGGCGAGGGGTTCGAGTTCCTCCACGATTCTGCGCGAGCAGCGCGGCACGGAGGAAAAAGCGACCAGGTGCCGCGCTCGGATCTCGTGCGCGACGCGGTTGCCGGTCGTGCGATCGAGATCGAGGTAGAAATCGAGCAGGGCGATTTCGACCAGAGGACACCCTGCCTCGCGGTAGGCGGCGAATGAGGTCAGGTGCTCCAGCGTCACGCGCTCACGGAGTTCGGCGGGAACGGCCGCCTGCACCTGGGCGAGGCCGTAATGGTGGTCGTCGATCAGCAGGATGCGCACGCGAGAAGGGCTCAGGCCCTAGCTCAGCACGTTGCGCGCGATCACGATGCGCTGGACATCGCTCGCGCCCTCGTAGATCTCCGTGATGCGCGCATCACGGAAGAGCCGTTCGACAAGGTGCTCGCGCTGCTCGAGTAGCGCTGGCAGCGTGCTCATTTTCGCTTGGAAACCCTCCCCGGGCCGAAAATACCTTTTCCGCGGATTTCGTTGCGCCCGCGATCAGGGGTTCATGCTTCTCCTGTTGACGGACGCGTTGGCAGACAACTGCGCCGCAGCACCACGACCTGAAACTCCTGTTTTGAAATCCACCGACATGATCCGCCTAACAACCGCAGCACCTCTCATGGGTGCCATCTTGGCCTTTTCCGGTGCCGCCTTGGCCCAGACGAGCTTCACCCCGATCCCCAATGCCAGCGGCCAGCCGGGATCGAACCCCAACGGCTGCTACGTCAGCAGTCAACCGCGGGTCAGCGCCGATGGCAGCACGGTGGCCTTTACCTCGTACATCGGCGGCTTCAGCTCTGGCGCAGTGCCGTTCCCCGACTACGCGATCTGGACCCAGAACGGCGGCACGGAAGTGATCGCTCCCGGCGCGAGCTGGGGCGCGAACTTCGGATGGGGCAACTGGGGGCTCTCCGGTGACGGCACACTCGTGTGCGGCTCCAACTGGATCTGGCGTCGCGTGGGCGGTTATCAGTCTCTGGAAAGCACACTCAACCCGCCGCCGTTCCCGCCGTTTGGCTACTCTGCGATCTTCGGTTGCAGCGAGGACGGTTCGGTACTTGTCGGCTTGCGCGAGGAACCGGGCGGGAACTTCAACACCGGCGACTACTTCCGCTGGCAGATCGGGCAGGGCGCGCCGCAGATCCTGCCACGCGACCCGCAGCACCCGGATGGCTACTTCATCTTCAACTGCATCAGCGGTGATGGCAGCGTGGTCGGCGGCCAGACCTGGAGACCCGACCCGGCCCTGTATCAAACCTTCGCTGCGGCGTTGGTGACCCCGGCTGGCGCGACGCTGATCACACCCGAGAGCGGGGGCAACGCGACCCTCCTGCGCGATTTGTCCTTCAACGGCAGCGTCGCGGTGGGACAAGCCAGTCTCAGTGGCCCGCTCGGCGGCTTCGGGCTCTCCTCTTTCCGCTGGACCGCCGCGGGCGGGTTGCAGGTGCTGCCCACGCCGGGAACGACGAGCGCGGCCCATGCCTGTGATTCCGCCGGCGACACGATCGTCGGGTCCTACCTGAACTTCGGCACCGCCGGCACGCGCGCCTACGTCTGGCGTGCCGCTACCGGCGCGATCGACCTGCAGGATGAGCTGACCAACACCTATGGCCTGGGCAGCGCGCTGCAAGGCTGGACGCTGCTGGAAGCGAATGACGTGTCCGGAGACGGCAGCGTGATCGTCGGTGTGGCCAAGAACCCCCAAGGCTGCGATCAGGTCTTTGTCGTGCGCTACGGAGCCGCGCAATTCACCTGCCAGCCCGGAATCGGCGGCGTGCTGAGCTGCCCTTGCGCGAACCCGCCCTCGGGTGCAAACCGTGGCTGCAACAACAGCAGTTCCACGGGTGGTGCGACGATCACTGCAGCGGGTGTGGCGCAGTTGAATAACCCGACCCTGCGCTTCATCACCGGCGCCCAGACCAACGGCAACTCGATCCTGCTGCAGGGCACGAGCCAGGTCAGCACGGGCCTGCCCTTCGGACAGGGCGTGCGCTGCGTCGCCGGTTCGCTCAAGCGCCTGTACGTCAAGTCGCCCGGTGGGACCGGAGGCGTCACGGTACCCAACGGGACCAATGACCCGAGCATCCCCGCGCGTTCTGCGAGCCTCGGCGATGTGATCACGCCGGGCAGCACGCGTTACTACATGGTGTACTACCGCGATCCGAACGTGCTCGGCGGCTGCGACGCCTCGACGACCTTCAACACCACACCCATGGCCATCGTGGCCTGGAACTGAGAGAGAAAATCGATTCCTGATGCCGTAAGTAGCCCCCGCGATGCGTCGCGGGGGCTACTTCATTTTCGTGCAGAGGTGAGTTCCGCGCGTGGATCCACTCCGCGGACGACCGGATCACTCCGATGGGGGCGGGTTCGAAAGAATCGCCTCGAGCAGCACACGCAGCGCTTCGTTGGGCGCGTGGGAGAGCTTCTGCACCGCGTGCAGCACGGGCCAGCCGCGCGAGCGAGCGAGCGGTTCGAGTTCCTCCACGATTCTGCGCGAGCAGCGCGGCACGGAGGAGAAGGCGATCAGGTGCCGCGCTCGGATCTCGTGCGCGACGCGGTTGCCGGTCGTGCGATCGAGATCGAGGTAGAAGTCGAGCAGCACGACGTCGACCTCCGGAGCGCCCACCGCTCGGTAGGCCGCGAAAGAGGTCAGGTGCTCCAGCGTCACGCGCTCACGGAGTTCGGCGGGAACGGCCGCCTGCACCTGGGCGAGGCCGTAATGGTGGTCGTCGATCAGCAGGATGCGCACGCGAGAAAGGCTCAGGCCCTAGCTCAGCACGTTGCGCGCGATCACGATGCGCTGGACATCGCTCGCGCCCTCGTAGATCTCCGTGATGCGCGCATCACGGAAGAGCCGCTCGACATGGAAGTGGTCGGTGTAGCCCGCGCCGCCATGGATCTGCAGGCACTCATCCGCGCAGAAGTTCGCGACGCGCGAGGCCGTCAGCTTGGCCTGCGCCGCAGCCTGCGTACAGCGCTCCCCGCGATCGCGCAGCCAAGCCGCGCGCTGCACGAGCAGGCGAGCCGCGTCGAGCTGGCAACTCATGTCGGCGAGCTTCCACTGGATGGCCTGGAAGTTGCCGATCGGCTGGCCGAACTGTTCGCGCTCCTTGGCGTACTTCGCGGCGGCCTCGAGGCAGGCGCGCCCGATTCCGACAGCCTGCGAGGCGATGCCGATGCGGCCGCCGTCGAGCGTGTCCATCGCGATCGGGAAGCCGCCATGCAGAGGTCCGAGCAGCGCATCCTTCGGCAGGCGCACGGAATCAAACAGGATCTCCGTGGTGGACGAGGCGCGGATGCCGCACTTCTTCTCGGCCTTGCCCACGGTGATGCCCGGCGTCTCCTTGGGCACGATGAAGGCGCTGATGCCCTTGGCCTTGGAAGCCTTGGGATCCGTGCGCGCGTAGACGATCATCAGTCCGCAGATGCCGCCGTTCGTGACCCAGATCTTGGTGCCGTCGAGAACCCACCCATCGCCATCCTGACGAGCCGTCGTGCTCAGCGCGGCCGCATCAGAGCCGGCATTGGGTTCGGTGAGGCAGTAGGAGCCGATGCGCGCGCCGGAAGCGAGATCCGGCAGCCAGCGGCGCTTCTGCTCCTCGGTGCCGAATTTCAGGATCGGCGCCCCGAGCAGTGAGTTGTGCACCGAGAGCGTGACGCCCGTGGAGGCGCAGGCGCGGTTGAGTTCTTCGAGCACGATCGCAAGCTCCGCGTTGCCCATGCCCGCACCGCCGTAGGCCTCGGGGATCGTGAGACCCCACAGGCCGAGATCGGCGATCTTGCCGAAGAGATCCGCATCGAGATGGCCCTGACGGTCCATCTTCGAGGCACGGGGCAGCAACTCGCTCTCGGCGAAGTTGCGCGCCATGTCGCGGACAAGGGTTTCCTGTTCGTTGAAGGCGAAATCCATGAGTACTCCTCTACCGCAGCTTGCGCTCAGGCGTAATCGTAAAAACCCTTGCCGCTCTTCTTGCCGAGGCGCCCGGCCGCTACATAGCGGCGCAGGAGCGGGCAGGGGCGGTATTTGTCGTCGCCAAGGCCCTTGTGGAGCACTTCGAGGATGTCGAGGCAGACATCCAAGCCGATCAGGTCCGCCAGTGCCAGCGGGCCCATCGGGTGGTTCATGCCCAGCTTCATCACGGTGTCGATGCCCTCCCTGGTCGCGACGCCCTCCATGAGGCAGTACACGGCCTCGTTGATCATCGGCATCAGTACGCGGTTGGAGACGAAGCCCGGGTAGTCGTTGGCTTCGACCGGCGTCTTGTCGAGCGAGCGCGAGCATTCGACGATGGTCTTCATCGTCGCGTCCGAGGTCTCCTGGCCGCGGATGATCTCGACGAGCTTCATCAGCGGCACCGGGTTCATGAAGTGCATGCCGATCACGCGATCCGCGCGCTTGGTCGCAGCGGCGATCTCGGTGATCGAGATGGAGCTGGTGTTTGTGGCGAGGATCGTGGCGGGCGGGACTTGCGCATCCAGCTGGGCGAAGACCTTTTTCTTGATGTCGGCGCGCTCGCTGACGGCCTCCACTGCCAGATCGACCTGCGTGACGGCGGCGAGGTCCGTCGCGGTGCCCAGGCGCTCGCGCGCGGCCTTGGCGGCCTCCTGCGTCAGAATACCCTTCTCGGCGAACTTGGCGAGCGACTTCTCGATCGCCGCGACGCCCTTGGCGAGGCCCGCCGCGTTGACATCCACCAGCATCACGGAGGCATCGCACATGGCGAAGACCTGTGCGATGCCGTTGCCCATCGTGCCCGCACCGACGACGGCGACCTTGGAGAGAGTGCTCTTGCCCATGAGTGTGGTCTTTCCGGAAAGATCAGCAGGCCTCGACGGCGAGCGACACGGCGTTGCCGCCGCCGAGACACAGCGAAGCCATGCCGGTGCGGGCGTTGTTCTGCTGCATGGCGTGGAGCAGCGTGGTCAGAATGCGCGCGCCCGAGGCGCCGATCGGGTGGCCGATCGCGACGGCGCCGCCGTTGACGTTGACCTTGTCCGGGTTGAGTTCGAGCACGCGCATCAGCGCGATCGCCGCGACCGAAAAGGCCTCGTTGATCTCGTGCAGTTCGAAATCTGAGGGCTTGCGGCCGAGCTTCGCCGCGCAGCCGCGGATCGAGTGCTCAGGCGCCATCATGACCCACTCCGGAGCGCAACCGCCGGAGGCGTAGGCGGTGATGCGCGCCAGCGGCTTGAGGCCCAGAGCCTTGGCCTTGTCCGCGCTCATCACGACCAGCGCGCTCGCGCCGTCGTTGATTGAGGAGGCGTTGGCCGCCGTGACCGTGCCGGTACCATCCAGAAGGAAGGCGGGCTTGAGCTTGGCGATCGCATCGGCCGTCGTGTCGCCGCGCACGTTCTCATCCTGCGTGACGGAGAGCGGATCGCCCTTTTTCTGCGGAATCGAGATCGCGAACTTCTCGGCTTCGAGGCGGCCCGCGGCGATCGCCGCGCCAGCCTTCTGGTGCGAACGCGCGGCGAACTCATCCTGCTGACGGCGCGAGATCTCGTACTTCTTGGCGACCAGCTCGCCGGTGTTGCCCATGTGGAAGTCGTTGTAGACATCCCACAGACCGTCGGCGATCATCGAGTCAACCAGTTTGCCGTGGCCAAGGCGCACGCCGTTGCGCGCCTCGGGCAGGATGTACGGCGCATTGCTCATGCTCTCCATGCCGCCCGCGACCGCGACCTCGATGTCGCCCGCGCGGATGGCCTGCGCGGCGAGCATCACCGACTTCAGGCCCGAGCCGCAGACCTTGTTGACCGTGAAGGCGGGCACACTGTTGGGAATGCCGGCATGGATCGCAGCCTGACGGGCGGGGTTCTGACCCAAGCCGGCCTGCAGCACGTTGCCCATGATCACTTCCTGGACCTCGGCGGGATCGAGCTTGGCGCGGCGCAGCGCCTCGGCCACCGCCAGCGCACCGAGCTTGGGCGCGGTGAAGCTCGCCAGCGAGCCCTGGAATTTGGCGATCGGGGTGCGACAGGCGGAAACGATGACGACTTCCTTCACGGGGGCGCTCCTGAATGTGGGCTCGACGGTTGGTGGGCTCGACAGTCGAAAAACAGGCCGAAGAGGATACGCGAAGCCCCCCCTCCGCTCCTAGCGTGGGGGGGGTTTCTGACCCCAGCTGCGACCGAACACCCGCACAGAGCAAACACGGGCAGCTTCGTGGCCACTCCGGACCTCAAGCCCGGGGGCGATCCGGTCCTCGGTGCCCCCCCATCACTCCTTCAAGGACTCCAGACAACCTCAACGCCGTTGGTGAAGTTGGACGTTGCCGTGGTGCAGAACACCGAGTTGTCGCGGTACTGCGCCTGATAGTAGCGCGTGGCCCCAACTGCGGGGATCAGACCGCGCAGGGAGATCGACGGATCGCCTGCTTGCGGGTAGCTGGCAGAGCCGCCGACGCTGGCCTTCACTCCCAATCGCACGCTCGCTCCCGATGTGCAGCGCAGACCATCGAACAGCACGATGCCCGCGCCATTGTTGTCCTGGGTGACACCCTGAAAGAAGACCACCGTCGCCGTGCCGGGCGCGCCGGAGGTCGTGATGACCACCGAGTCCGCCGCCACGCTCGCCGTGCCCATACCCCTGAGCGTCGCGCCGCTGCCCGTCGAGTTGAGGCAGCCAGCGTCGGCGCCGATGCTCGAGGCGTTGCCGCAGGGACAGGCGGTTCCGAGTCCGTCGCCATGGCAGAAACTGGCGAAGGCGCCGGAAGGATCGCAGGCGGGAGTTGGGACCTTGGCCTGCGCGAAGAAGCGCGTCCAGATGAGCTCTGCCGCGCCAGGTTGGTACAGGTGTCCCGTGCCCTGCACTTCCGTGAACCACACGGGCGCGTCTCCGACGAAGCGGCTGGTGATGTAGGTGCGCGTGATCCCGTAGGTCAGGTCCTCCGATTGCGTCGACGCGAACACCGCGTGGTTGTGGCTGGTCCAGAAGGCGAGTTGCTCCTGATCCTGCTGGTCGCGCGGTCGCGCGTTGGCGCCGATTCCAGTGACGAAGGTCTCGTTGCTGCCTCGCCAGATCCACGCGGCGACGGGCAGCGCGGGCGACAGTTGCGCCTCGCTGCCGCCGTACGCGGTGATCCACCCCCCTGAGACCGGCGCGATGGCCGCGACCTTTTCAGGATGCACAGCCGCGAAGCTGTTCGTCATCATCGCGCCGTTGGAGAACCCGGTCATCGTCGTGCGGCACGGATCGGTGCCGTAGTCCTGCTGGATTCGCGTGATGAGGGCGACGAGGAACGATACTTCGTTCGGCGCCGCGCCCGTGAACTCCCAGCTGTTCCAAGCGTACGTACCGTTCGTTCCCACCGGGTTGCCACCCGTCGGATAGGCGACCACGCACCCGTGTGCGTCGCTCACGGCGTCCCAACCGGACGTGGCCTTGAAGGCCGCACCCGTGGAGACGGATGGATGCAACGCCACGACCAGAGGCCTCTGTTGCTCCGGAGCGAATCCGGGCGGAAGCCGCACGATGTAGGAACGCGTCACACCCTCGTGCTGCAGCGTGGAGCTGACATCGACCTGCGCGATCGAGTTCGTCGCGAGGGTACAGACGCAGATCGCTGCATGAAAAATGGGGCAGGTGACGTGCATGCGGGTGAACTCCTCACTTCTTCGTGCTTTGGTCCATGAATGCCAGCGAGTTTCCTTGCGATGCAAGGCTGCTACCCAGGGCAGTCTATCACGCAACCGGACCTCGTGGCGGATGAGCCCGACGGATAGAGATGCACCTTACTGTCCACTCGGTTTCACACCGATGCGAGGGTCCTTACCCTTGCAAAGGCGACCAAGCCTGCGTTCAGACACCGCCGCGTTCGACCGATGGATCGTGGCTCCGGATTGGAGATGAAGAATGCCACCTCGACAGCGGTTTGGAATCAGCGTGCGGCTGTTCGCCGCATGGCTTGTGCTGCAAAGCGTGCCCTACTTCACGACGATCTCGGCGGCCTACGACCGTACCCCTGGGGATTCGATGATCGGGTACTTGACTGTCGTGGGCTACGCCTACCTTGGCGTGGCGGCGATCCTGTGGTTGTTCCCATTGGCCATCCCCGGCGAGTTGGTGCCTGACGACCAATCAGCATGCGTATTGACGTTTGGTGCGCAGAACTTGGCCTGGGTGGGGTGCGCCTTGATCGATTTGTGGTCGGTGCCAGAACTGATCGAGCACGCGTGGCTGTCCGTCGAGCGTCAAGGCTCCTTGGCGTGGGCGCTTTCCGGGCAGGGCATCGCCGCTGCCGCGATCCAGCTTGCGCTGGGAATCATCCTCGTCGTCAAGTCCAAGACCTTCGCGGCATTCGTGGTGCCGTCGACCCGCAACGAGGCTGGAGCATGAGCGGAGGTTGATCCGTCACCGCGCGGTTCGTTAGGGCCATGGGTTCCGTCGCACGCCTGGGCCGAGCCATGCGCGGTCTGGAAACGCGCAATGCCACGCGCGGCGGCGCCCCCCCCCACCGCCTCATTGCGCCGCGAAGCTGTTCGTCATCATCGCGCCGTTGGAGAACCCGGTCATCGTCGTGCGGCACGGAACGGTGGATTCGGGACAGCCGTTGCCGGAATAGCCGTCGTCGCCGCGTCGTCCCGCGCTGCTCGGCTTCTCAACGCTGCTGTCCTACTCCGCCGCCAGGCTCGCGGCGCGTACGAGCGCTTCCTGCGACGCGACACGCAGCCAGCGATGCAAGGGGTCCCGGTCGAAGCGCGGGTGCCAGGCCAGCCCGATGCTGATCGGCGGAAGCGCGACAGGGAGTTCAAAGCTGGCACAAAGCGAAACCCAAGGGCGACTTCGGGCGATGAGCGAAGGGACCGTTGCGATGACATCGGAACCGGCAGCGACGTGAAGCGCGGCAAGAAAATCGGGAACGATCACGGACGATCCCGGACGGAGACCCGCGAGGTGGAGTGCCCGCTGTATCGGTCCGTTGGGCTGACCATGGCGCGACGCGATGACGTGCCGACAGGTGGCGAAACGCGCCAAGGTCACCGGGGCGCCGAGCAGGTCGTGACCCGGACGGGCGACGCCGACGAAGCGATCGGTAAGCACCTGTTTGACGCGGATCTCGGGCTCCCGGAAGTCGATGACGCCGATGTCGAGGTCGAGGTCGCCGGCCCGGAGCACCTCGGCGTCCTCCTCTCCCTCGGCGACGAAACGCAAGCGCGATCCCGGAGAGACGTCGCCGAGCGCCTCCAGCAGTCGGGGAGCGATCACCGTGGAGACGGCGCTCGTCGTGCGCACCGTCAGAAGGCGCGAGAACAGCGAGAGCGGTGCTTCGGCGGGGGGGCTGAGGACTGCGAGCGTGTCCGACGTCGCGTCCCGAACGCGCGGCCGGATCGCCTCGGCGAACGGCGTCGGTACGAGGCGTCGACCCGCAGCCACGAGCAAGGGGTCACCGAAGAGGACGCGCAAGCGCCCGAGCGCCCGACTCGTCGCCGGCACCGTCATCCCGAGACGACGCGCGGCCCGAGTGACGTGTGACTCCTCGAGGAGTGCATCCAGGACCAACAGCAGGTTCAGATCGGGCGTTGTCGTCATAAGCAATCGAGGCTCTCATTTATTGCTCTTCCCGACAAGTCATGCGGGAGGCCAGATTGCGGGGAAGCGCATCGACACCGAAGGAGGTCTTCGGCGTCGCACCCGCGCGAGGAGCGCCCGAGATGACGACCGACCAACGCCCTTCGAGACCACTCCCGTTCTCCGAGTTTTATCAGACGGTGTTCGAGGGTGAACACCGGCATCCCTGGAACCGGCTGCTCCATGTGGCCGGGACGTTGTTGGGAATCGCCGTGCTCGCCACGGCGATCGCGACGGGATCGCCGTGGCTCGGTCTCGCCGCTCCCCTGGTGCACGTGGTTCCTGGCATCATCGGTCATCGGTTCTTGGAACGGAGCGCCGAGGTGTCCGACCTTCGGGTGACGCGCCGCGACTACCCTCTGTGGTGGTTCTTGGTCGCCAACCACCGGATGACGCTCGAGATCCTGACGGGCTGGGCCGTCCGCTCCAAGTCCTGAGACGCCGACGTTGCCGCGACGGGGCGCGAAAAAGACGGCGCCTTGCCAACGCAGTGCCTCCTGCCGTCGTCGATCGTCACCCCCCACGCGCGGTCGATGACGATCGTTTGCAGCAGCTTCATCCGCCTGGATGCCCTATCCGCCTGCTTCCAACAGACTCACTTGCGATCGACGAGTTGCATCCGTTGGTGCTCGCTCATGTGCATGGAGCGACCTGCCCCTCGTGATCTCGGGCACTTTGGGGCAAACAGACTCGTCCATGGCGGCGGGTATACTCAAAGGCGTGGCTGGCGAGGAATCCTTGGAGCGGCTGGCGCGCGAAGCGGGTCTCATCAGCCCTCAAGACCGGCTCGAGATCCGCGAGGAGCGTGTCGAGCGCAGCGGCTATCCCCCTTGGCAGGTCGTGCTCACGCAGTCCGGCCCCTCCGGTCGGCATGAGCGCGTGATCCACAAGCGACTCGCACAGGTGCAGCCGGCCGATGTGATCGGTGCCTGGCGCGACCACTCCATCTGCTGCGGTTGAGGCTGCTGCGGTGAAGACGCGCGGCGCTACAGTGGTCGCATGACACGACTGCTGCTGCTTCTGGTTTCCGCCCTGGCGCTGATCCCGCTCAGCGCCGCACTGCAGGCGCCGAAAGAGGTGTCGAAGCAGGAGTTGCCGCAGGGCCGCACCGTGATCCTTGTGCGCCACGCCGAGAAGGATCCTGCCGGCGGCGAGGATCCGGGGCTCTCCGAGCGCGGGAAGGCGCGCGCCGAGGAGCTGGCGCGGCTGCTCATCCACAGCAAGGCCACGCAGTTGTTTGCGAGCAACTACAAGCGCACGCAGGCCACGCTGGCCCCCCTTGCCAAGCAACTCGCCGTGGAGCCGCGCCTCATCCCCGCGCAGGACAACGACAAGATCATCGAGGCCTGCTGGCAGTCCCCTCCCGGCAGCACCACGGTCATCTGCGGCCATTCCAACACCATTCCGAAGCTCGCGCTGGCGCTGGGCGTGCAGCCCGAGCGCCTCGACGAAAAGCAGCGCTTCCCCGAAAACGAGTACACTCGCGTGCTGATCGTGCACCTGCCCGCGGATCCCAAGCAGTCCTCCCCCAGCCTGACGGAGCTGGCGCTGAGCCCCTGACATGGCACGCACCATCGACACCGTCCTGTTCGATCTCGACGGCACGCTGATCGACTCGATCCCGCTGATCCGCGCGAGCTACCTGCACACACTCACTGTGCATCGGGGCGGCGAGCAGGATCCGGCCATGTGGTACAGAGGGCTCGGTCGGCCGCTGCGCTGGCATTTCGGCCAGATCACGGCCGATCCGGAGGAAGTCGAGGCCATGATTGCGACCTACCGCGAGCACAATCATGCCCACCATGACGCCATGGTCAGCGCCTTTCCCGGCGCCGTCGAAGCCGTGCATGCGCTCGCAGCACAGGGAATCAAGCTCGGCATCGTCACCAGCAAGCTGCGCAAGGGTGCTCACAAGGGCTTGCTGCACTGCGGTTTCGGCCTTGAGCCCTTCGGCGCGATCATCGGCATGGACGATTGTGCCGAGCACAAACCGCATCCCGAACCGGTGCGCATGGCCTTGCGACTGCTGGGATCCACTCCTGAGCGCGCCGTGATGGTCGGCGACTCACCGTACGACCTGATGAGCGGTAAGTCCGCGGGGACGAGCACCGCCGCCGTGGCATGGGGCACCTTCCCCCGGGAGCACCTGGACGCAGTCCCTCCGGACCGCTGGCTCCCCGATCCGCACGCGATCCGCGAACTCGCCGTGTAGCCGCTGGGAGGGCCGGGGCTACATTGTGCTCCTGCCATGCGAATCACACTGCTACTGCGTTGCGTCCTGCTTGCCTGCCTGCTCCCGACCGCCTCCGCACAAGCACCCGGCCTACAATCCTTGAGCTTCGAAGAGGAGTTCGCGCTCAGCACGGATCGGCGCAAGCTCGTCGAGAAGCTGATCCCGGGCAGCCCGGACTACTTCTACTACGCCACGCTCGAGCGCCAGCACGCCGGGGATCTCGGCGCGGCTGCGACGCTGCTCCAGGAATGGCTCGATCGCCACGGCGACACGGCTGAGCACCAGCGACTTTCCAACCGCCAGGCGCTGCTGGGCAAGGACACGGGCTGGAAGTGGCTCCAGGAGAAGCTCAACCTCAACTTCAACGCGCAGCGCAGCACGCCCGGTGCCAGCCCCGATCTGCCGACGAAACTGGATCCGGCGCTGTTGAGCGACGAGGCCTGGCGCGAGCGCACACTGCAGGCGCAGTCGCAGGCGGGAATCCAAGGCGCAGCGCTCGAGCGCTACATCGAGAGCCTCACGGCCGACAACGAGCGCATTCCTGCGTTGCAGCGCCTCGACTCATCGACGCATCCGCGCGCACCCGAGTGGGCCGTGTTGCTCTGGCGCTTTCAATCTCAAGGCAACTTCGGGCGCTACGGCCTGCAGCAGAACCTGACCCTCGCACAGTTGCAGGCCTGCTCGGATCTCGAGCCGCGGCTGCTGCAGGATCCGGCCTTCGTCGAGGCCTGGGTGCGCCGACTGGCGCCCGGCGCAGACGAGGACCTGCAAGGCAATCCTGCGGCGCGCGAGGCGCACCTCGAACGCCTCGAGCAGTTCACGCGCGGACTCAGCGGGGCCTTCAACTCGCTCAAGGCCCACGTGCTCCACCACCGGCTACAGCACGATCTCGACATGGGCACGCCGGACTTGGCGCGCTTTCAGGCCTACCTGCGACTGCCGCGCAGCTGCCCATGGATCCATCCCAGGCTGCTGGAGTCGGGGATCCAGCGCGGCATCCTGGTGAACCCGGATGCGGAACAGCCGACGGGTCTGCCGCGCATCGGCAGCGACGAGGCGCTCGTGCGCGCGCTCGCGGAGCACTTCCTCGAGGACGCCGAGGACACGGGCGCGCTCGATGAGCTGCTCGACCCCAACTGGCTGCGGCGCGTGTTCGCGGAGATCAAGATCCTGCGCGGCAAGGGCGACATGCAGCGCTGGTACACGCTGCTCGATGACGCGGCGTACTACGAGCAGCTGAAGAACCGTGTCGAGCTGCGCTTCGGTGCCGGGATGGCAGGGCGCGCTCCCCTGCAAGAGCAGCTGCGGATCAGCCTCGAGGTGAAGAATGTGCCCGAGTTGATCGTGCGGGTGTACCGCCTCAACGCGCTCAACTGGTACACCGCGCAGTTGCGCGAGCCCGATCCGACGATGGAGCTCGACGGGCTGATCGCCAACTCCGAGCGCCGTGAGAGCATCGCGGAGAACCCCCTGCGGCGCGTGCGTCGCGATGTGGAACTGCCGGAGTGCGCACAGCCCGGTGTGTACATCGTGGAATTCATCGGAAACGGCAAGGCCAGCCGCACCGTCGTGCGCCGCGGGTCGCTGGTGATGAGCGCGCGGACCGGTGCCGCCGGAAATGTCCTGCGCGTGTTCGACGAGCAGGGCAACTGGCGCAAGGATGCGGCCGTGCACTACGAGGGCCGGCGATTCGCAGCCAACGAGCGCGGCGAGGTGCTGATCCCCTTCAGCGCTACGGCGGGTCCGCGCAAGATCGTGCTCGAAGCCGGTGGACGCGTGACGCTCGACACGCTGCGGCAGATCCAGGAGGAATACCGGCTCAGCGTGGCGGCCTTCGCCGATCGCGAGGGCCTGCGCGCCGGCGACATGGCACGGCTCATCATCCGCACCGATCTCGAGCTCGCGGGCAACAGCGCCAGCCTCCAGCTGCTGGAGGATCGCGTGCTCTCGGTTCAATCGGAGGATCTCGACGGCATCTCCTCCACGCTGGAGATCCGCGATCCGGCCTTGAGCGACACCGGCGAGTTCGTGCAGGAGATCCGCATCCCCGCGCGACTGAAGCGCCTGCAGGTGACGCTACGGGGCAAGGTGCTGCTCGCCAGCAACGGGCAGAAGCAGGATTGCACCGCGAACTCGCACCCGATCCTGATCTCCTCGATCCGTGAGACGGCCGCGGTCTCGTGTCCGCTGCTCGGCGCGAGTGCCCAGGGCTGGTACATCGATGTTCTCGGCCGCAATGGCGAGCCGCTCGCGGACCAGGCGCTGGTTTTGCGCCTTGATCACGCCGAGTACGCAACACCGCTGAGCGTGACGCTGAAGACCGACTCGAGCGGACGCGTCTGGCTGGGAGCGCTGCCCGGCATCACGCGCGTGGAGTCGAGCGGCTTCCACGATGGCAACCGCGCCTGGAGCCTTCCGGAACTGCGCGCG
The DNA here is from genome assembly GCA_044359355.1 of Planctomycetota bacterium. GTDB lineage: Bacteria > Planctomycetota > UBA1135 > UBA1135 > SYGM01. The sequence continues at coordinate 14,586 of JBIKMH010000022.1, forward strand.
CATCTGCCGCGCGAGCTGCAGGGCACGGAATCGGACACCTTGCGCCTGGCGTGGACGCCGCGCGGAGGCGTGCTGACGCGCACGGCTGCGGAGCTGATCGAAAAGCGCGCCGGAGCGGCGGTGCGCGACTGCTCCTCCAAGCTGCGCTGGGAGTCCGGCGTGCTCGAGATCCGCGGCCTGGAGGCGGGTGACTACGAATTGTTCCTGCGCGATCTCTTCGTGCGGATACCGGTGCGCGTCACGGCTGGCCGCTCGGCGGACGGTTGGGCCATCGGGGCGGCGCGCGCCTTCGAGCGCTCGCGCATGGATCCGCTCGCGATCCGCAAGCTCGAGCTCAGCGGCGAGGATCTCGTGCTGCAGCTCAACGGCGCCAGTTCAGCGACCCGCGTCCACCTTTTCGCGACGCGCTTCCTGCCGGCACTCGATTCGTACGGTGCGCTGAACAATGTGCCCACGCGCGAGCTCGCGCGCTTCACGGTGCGCATGCGCGAGCTCGCGCGCATCGACTTCGATGAGCCTGCGTGGGACTGGCTCACCGAGCGGACGCTCTCGGATGAGTTCCGCTACATCCTCGAGCGCCGCAACGCGCGGCGCTTTCCGGGCAATCTGCTGCCGCTGCCCGGACTGCTGGTCAACCGCTGGGTTCTGTCTGACAGCGACACGCGTATGCTCGGCTCCGGCAGCGAAGGCTCGCGCTTCGGCGGCAGGAGCTCCGGCGGCAAGAAGTTCGGTCGTGGCGGAGGCGCCGCGACGGCGGGATTCCGGGCAGGCGATGCGCGCGGATTCGCCGAGCTCGACTTCCTGAAGGGCCCCCGGCCGTTGCTGGCCAACCTGCGCCCCGATTCCAGCGGGCTGATCCGCATCCCGCGCGCACAGCTGGGCGACGGTACGCATATCCACGCCCTCGCCCTGGATTCAACCGCGTGCGCGTGGGCCGATCTCAAGCTTGCAGCGAGCCCTCTGGAGCGCACCGACCTGCGCCTTGCGAAGGCACTGGATTCCACGCAGCACTTGCGCGAGCAGCGTGAGGTCGAGTTCGTGCGGCAGGGCGCAACGCTGGAGGTGGACACCACCGCGACCGATGCCCTGCAGAGCTACGACAGCCTCGATGATGTGTGGAACTACTTCCGCACGCGCGGCAACAACAGCGAGCTCGACCGCTTCGCCTTCCTGCTGCGCTGGCCGGAACTCAAGCCCGAGGAGCAGCGCGAGCTCTACTCGCAGCACGCCTGCCACGAGCTGCACCTGTTCCTCCACGAGAAGGACCCGGAATTCTTCCGGGCTGTCGTGCGCCCGCTGCTGGCGAACAAGCTGGAGCCGGACTTTCTCGACCGCTGGCTGCTCGAGCAGGATCTCGGCCGCTGGCTCGAGCCGGCCCATTTTGCGGAGCTCAACGCGCTGGAGAAGGCACTCCTCGTGCGCCGGCAAGCGGCGCGCGCGGAGGACATCCGGCGCAACCTGCGCGAGAGCGCCGAGGCTGCTGGCCCGGTCGATCCGCTCGAACTCGATCGCGCGTTCGACACGGCGCTGGCGGGCAAGGCGCTCGCGGGCGAGGACAAGGCCGGTTTCGCGGTGCGCCCGGGCGCGCCGAGTGCAGCCCCGACCGAAGCTGGTCCAGCCAGCGGCCTTCCTGCTGGACCCGGTCAGCCTACGGGCGGTGGTGGCGGAGGCGAGCATCGCGAATTGCGCGATCGCGCTGAGAGCCTGGGGCTCGATGCACGCGCCCCGCAAGCCGAGGAGAAGCAGGACATCTCTGCTGAACGCGACGCCGGGGAGCCTGAACAGAACCAGGCCGGCGCGGAGTCACTCAAGCGCAAGGCCGAGGAGAGCGAGCGCCTGGCCGATGCAGGCGACCTCGCATTCAAGGACAACGATCTCAAGGATCGCAGCAAGGCCCAGCAGCTCTACCAACCGCTGACGCGGACGCAGGTTTACGCCGAGAGCCGCTGGTGGCGCCTGCCGCGGTCGCAGGAAACGCCGCAGCGCGTCCCGCTGAATGCGTTCTGGCTCGATTTCGCGCTCGCCCCGGGCGATGCGCCCTTCGTCTCGAAAAACTTCCTCGCGGCGACGAGCTCGCTCTCCGAGATGCTGCTCGCGATCGCCGTGCTCGACCTGCCCTTCAAGGCGCCTGAGCACGCGATCACGCGCGAGGGCAGCCGCATGCAGCTGCGCGCGGCTGGCCCGCTGCTCGCGGTGCGGCGTCAGCGGGTTGCTGGTCCGCTGAGCCCCGAATCACGCGGCCTGCTCGTGAGCCAGGACTACTTCCGCCTCGATGATCCCTACCGCTACGAGGGCCAGCAGCGGCTCGACAAGCTGGTCACGGGTGCCATGCAGAGCGGCGTCGCCTACGGCTGCCGCATCGTGTTGACGAACACGACCTCCGCACCGCGCGAGGTCGATGTGCTGCTCCAGATCCCGGCCGGATCCATGCCGTTGATGGCGCGACGCGAGACGCGCGGCGAGCGCGTGCGCCTCGAGCCGTGGGCCACGCGCGCGATCGAGCTGCCCTTCTATTTCCCCGCTCCCGGTCGCTTCGCGCATTACCCCGTTCAAGTCTCCGAGGGCGAGCAGCGCATCGCAGCGGCAACCGCCCGCACGCTGGAGGTGACGGCCGAGCCGGCCGCGGTTGCCAATGACTCCTGGGAGGCGATCTCGCAGAACAGCACCGACGCCGAGGTGCTTGCCCACCTCGAGAAGTCCAACCTCATCCGGATCGACCTCTCGCGCATCGCCTGGCGCATGCGCGGAGCGGAATTCCACCGCGCCATGCAGGCCCTGTTGCAGCGGCGCATGGTGAATTCATCCGAGCTGGCGAGCTTTGCCATCTACCACAAGGACGCCGCGGGCACGCGGCGCTGGACGGCGCATGACAACCGGCTGCCGGGGCTGCTCGGCCCCGCTTTCGAATCGGAACTGGTCCGCATCGACCCTCTCGAGCGGGAGCTGCGCGAGGAGTTGGAGTTCGATCCGCTGGTGCTGCCGCGCGTGCATCCCTTCGGTGCGCAGCGCGAGCTGCTCAACGCGGCTTTCGCAGGCCAATACCAGCAGCTGCTCACGATCCTCGCGCACCGCCCGGACCTGGATTCGGTCGATTGGCTGCGCGTGACACACTCGATGGTGCTGATGGGCCGCACGGAGGAGGCCATCGAGGCCTTCGACCGCGTCGAGCCCGGGCGATTGCCCTCGCGCGTGCAGTACGACTATCTCGCGGCTTATCTCGACTTCCATTCCGCGGAACCCAAGCTCGCGCGCGAGATCGCCGAGCGCTACCGCGACTACCCGATCCCCCACTGGCGCGCGCGCTTCGAGGAGGTGCGCCTGCAACTCGATGAGGCACAGGGCAAGCCGCGCCCGGGCGAGACCCAGCGCGGCAAGGGCCCGCAGGCCGAGAGCGTGCCGACGCTGGCGCTTGAGTGGCAGGGCGAGCAGGGTCTGATCCGCCATTCCAACATCGAGAGCCTGGATCTGAGCTACTACGGAATCGCGATCGAGTTCCTGTTCTCGACCCATCCGTTCGTGGCGCAGGACGCGGGCATGGCGGCCTATGTCGAACCCGCCATGCGCGAGACCCTGGCGCTCGCCCCGGGGGATCGCGAGCGGATCCTCGAGCTTCCCGCCGCGCTGCGCGGCCAGAACCTGCTGATCGAGGTGCGCGCCGGCGGGCTCGTGCGCCGCGTGCCCTGCCTGCAGTCGCGACTCAAGGCGGATGCTCTCGAGAACATCGGACAGTTGAGCGTGCGCGCGAAGTCCGGCGACAAGCCGATTGCGGGCGCATATGTCAAGGTCTACGCGCGCCGCGCCGACGGCAGTGTGCAGTTCCACAAGGACGGCTACACCGACCTGCGCGGCCGCTTCGACTATGTGTCGGTATCCGGCGTGCCGGCCGGCAACCAGCGCTACGCGCTGCTGGTGCTGAGCGAGACGGACGGGGCGGCGGTACTCGAGGTGGCTCCGCCCGCGCAGTGAGCAACCGGCCGCATCCGCCTGCTAGGCTGTGCGGCCCATGAAGACCACGCCCGACCACCACGACGCCGACCTCGTCCTCAAGCTCTACGACCTGCGCCGCGAGGCCGTGATGCGCGATTCGCGCAACGCCATCTTCGGTTTCCTGCCGAAGAACTATGACGAGTTCGCGGCCGTGCTCGCGCCGACCCATCCCCACAACGCCGCCTTCCGCCAGACCTCGAGCTACTGGGAGATGGCGTACTCCTTCGCGAAGCACGGAGTCCTGAACCCTGAGATGCTGATCGAGAGCAGCGCCGAGGGCCTGTTCCTCTACGCCAAGGCCCTGCCCCACCTCGAGCGCCTGCGCAAGGAGTACTCCCCGACGATGTTCGCCAACGCCGAGTGGCTGGTCGCGAACTGCCCCGCAGCGGCTCGCAGGTTGGAGCTCATCCAGGGCCGCATCGCGAAGATGATGCAGCCGAAATAGCCGCTCACGGCTCTGCAAACCCGAGCCCGCTCGTAAGATAGGGCCCGAAGGACCCCCTGCATGCGCGATTGGGATTTCAGCCCCCCTCCCCCCTCCTCGCTCGGCGACCATGATGTCGCCCTCGAAGGCACGCATCTTTCCGGCAAGCGCATCGCCCTGCTGCTCTCCGGCGGCATCGCCTGCATCAAGGCGCCGATGCTCGCCCGAGCCTTGCGCCGCCAGGGAGCCGAGGTGACGGCTTTCGCCAGCGAGGAGGCCCTGCGCTATGTCACCGAGGATGCGCTGGCCTGGTGCACGGATCGCCCGATCGTGCGGCAGCTGACCGCACAGGCCGAGCACCTCTCCGACCGCACGCCCTTTGACGCGTACCTGGTCGCTCCGGCGACCTACAACACGATCAACAAGCTGCGCTACGGGATCGCGGATGGCGTAGTGACCTCGGTGCTCGCCTCGGCGCTCGGCCGCATGGAGCGCGGGCAGGCCAGCGTGCTGGTCGCCCCCACCATGCACGGCACGATGCACACGGCGATCTTGACGGAATCGCTGCGCTGGCTCGATGCGCATGGCGTGCGCGTGATCCCGCCGCGCATGCAGCACGGCAAGCACAACCTGCCGGAAGAGGATGTGCTGGTCAGCGAGGTCTGCCGCGCGGTCTCGAAATCGAAGCTCAAGGGCGTCCCCATGCTCGTCACGGGCGGTCCGACGCCGGTTCCGATCGACAATGTGCGTCGCATCGTCAACCGATTCACGGGCCGGCTGGGCTACGAGATCGCACGCGAGCTGCACCTGCGCGGAGCGGATGTGCACTTCGTGATCGGCGGATCCAGCCTGCAACCGCCCGCATGGCTGCCCCACACGCAAGTATCGACCTTCGATGAGTATCTCGCGGCCGTCATGAACCGGCTGGCGAATCACCCTGCGCGTTGCGGGATCTTCTCCGCGGCGGTGGCCGACTACAGGCCAGAGACAGTTGCGCCCGGCAAGATCCCCTCCGGCGGTGCGCTGAAAGAGCTGAAGATGGTCGGCACGAAGAAGGTCATCGACGAGGTGCGCCGGGCCCACCCGCAGCTGCACATGGTGACCTTCAAGTACCAGGAGGGCATGGCCCATGACGCGCTGATCGAACTCGCGCGCGAGCGGGTCAAGCGCGGAGACAAGCTGGTCGTCGCCAACCGCGGCGAGGAGACCGGCCCGGATGGCGAGCAGGTGGTGCACTTCGTCACCAGCGCGCCGGAAACAACCAAGGTCGTCGGCAAGGCCCGCATCGCGGTAGCCATGGCCGATCACCTCGAGAACACTCTCGGCTGATCTGGGGTCCGGATCGAGACCGCCAGCGGTTACTGCAGGATGCTGTACTCGGGCGTGAACTGCGCGAGCCCGCGCCCGGAATCGGACCAGCGCAGGTGCACGACCTTCGACGTGTGGCTGACCCCGGTCTCCACCGCAGTACCCAGTGACACAAGCTCCTGCATCGCCGCGCGGAATTCCTCCGCATCGGTGTCCGTATCGAACACCACCACCAAGTCGAGCACGCGCGCGCCATCGCCCTCGCTGAGCATCATCCTGTCGCCGTCCCAGCCCTCCGCGGGCTTGCTGGTGAACTTCATGCCGATCATCGCACCGAGATCACCTGGATCGATGCCCTTGCGCTGATCCTTGGGCATCGTCAGCAGCATCAGGCCGATCTCCCCCAGAGTGTCCTGTCCCAGGACCTTCCAGCCGGCCGGGAGCTTGTCGGTCTTGAACTCAACGCGCACCGGATCGTCGCGCTTGTCGGTGCTCCAATACTTCTCGGGGTGCAGGATCTGCTCGCTGGAGCGCGGCGGCCTTGCGAAAGCCTCGGCGAGCCGCGCCTTCCCGCCCTTCTCGACGAAGCTTTGGCCCGCCGTGTAGGCCGCGAGCGAGGGCTTCCACACGAAGGGAGGCAGGTCCTTCATGCCTGCCATGCCCGTCTCCTGGATCTTCGCCAGAGCCTGAGGATCGAGCTTGGCTGCGTTGGAGAGCATCCACTGGGTCATCGTGGTCATCGCGCTGCCCTCACACAGCGCGCTGAAGGCGAACATCGCGTCGGAGTCATTACCCATCGACTTTGCGAGACGGTCGAGATCGTGCCACTGGTCATCGAGCGCGTGCACAAACTCATGCGCCATGATCAGGCGCGCGAGATCGCCTTCGTAGCCCTGCATGATGCGGAAGGATTTGGAGGGCGGATCGTAGAAGCCGCCCACCTGAGCCGAGTAGAAATCCGTGACCGCCTGCACCAGATCGAGTTCGGGCCGTATCAGGCCGGTGAGCTTGGCAGACTGCTCCAGGAAGCGCTCGCGTTCGGGCGTCGTGTCCAGCCGGCGGCGCTCCTCGATGTACCGCAGCAGTCCTTGCTTGTCGGAGACGCGCAGCTCGACCGGCGCGCGAAACTCCTGTCCGCGCAGCTTCTCGATCTCGGCCTCGATCGCGAGTGCGTCGCTTTCCAGCCGACGCTCCGCTTCGCTCTTCGGCGCGGGCGCGGCGAGCGATGAGGGCGTGGCGGGGGCGGGGGCAGGGACAGGCTGCTCGCCGCAGGCAGCGCACACGAGCAGGGCGACGAAAGAGACGGCACGAAAATGCATGGCACGCGTGAGGATAGCCGCAGGCTATGCTGTTGTCCTGCATGAGCCCTCGACCGCTATTGCTCGCCTGCCTGCTGCCTTTGGCACTGGGTGCCTGCGCAGGCCCCGAGAAGCGCCGCAAGCCGGAGGACTGGCTCGATGTCCAGCGCTGGGAGCGTGGAGAGGTGCGGATGCAGGGCTGGCTCGGCGCTCGCATCCTGGACAAGATCGAGCGCAACTACGGTGGCGGCGTCACCGATGGTGCGGATGAGGAATTGTCGCAGCTACCTTCGATCGGGGGGGGTGCGCTGTGGAAGTTCAGCGGACAGAAGCTCGACTTCGGCTTCGAAGGCCTGTTCAGCGCCAACTGGCGTACCAACGCATTGGCCTTCGCATCCAGCGGCGGCGCGACCATCGCCGTTGACGCGGACATCCTGCTGCTCGACTTCTACGGGGGTCCCTTCCTCAACCTGCCGATCGGCTCGTCGACGCGCCTGTACGCGGCGGCCGGGCCTCTGGTTCAATTCGCGCAGTATCAGGAATCGGACACGAGCAGCAGCGAGGATGGCTTCAGCAGCGGCTTTGGGACAGGCTGGTATGCGCGCGCAGGCCTGGAAATTCTGGTCGGGGAGGGTCTGTACGCAGGCATCGGCGCCCGCCACTCCAGTTCCTCGGTCACGCTGTCCGATGAGATGGGCACGCTCGATCTGGAAGGCACGGAGTTCTTTTTCAGCATGACGCAGGCCTTCTGAGCGGGGCTGGGCTTTTTTTCCTGCACACTCGGCGGCTGAAAGGTCGATAGTCCGAGCAGATGTCGTTGCCCAAGGCACTTTTCCTCGGATCCGACCTGCACCTGTTCCAATCCTGCCTGCAGGAGCTGGAAGTGGCCGCGGACCTGTCGCGCGTCACAAACCTCACCGAACTGCGCCGCGGGCTGCTCGACTCCGATGTCTCCGTCGTGCTCGTGGACGCCGACGAGAGCACGGATCCTCTGATGCAGTTCCTGCGCCGCTTCGTGCCCGAGATCGCGTCGCGGGGGCGAAATGCGCTGATCCTGAGCTCTCAATTCGATCGACGGGAAGAAGCTCTCGCGCTCGAGGCCGGCGCCTGGTCCATGCTCCAGAAGCCGGTGGATCCGCAGTTGCTGCGCGTGCACTTCCGTCGCGCACTGTCGGCCCGCAGTGCGGTTCAGACCGGCGTGGAAGCGCTGCCCGGATACGAAAAGTGGAAACAGTCCGGCCAACGAGTCATCGAGCGCTGCGTGAGGGAAGGAATGGGCCTTGGACTGGTCGTCAATCTCGTGACGCGGATGCGTGAGCTCAACGAATCGCACGGAGCGGAACAGGGAGATCTGTTCCTGCAACTCTTCATCCTGCGCGTGCGGGAGGAACTGGGTCCGCACGATTTATTCGGACGCTGCCAAGGTGCCGCCTTCGCGACCTTGATACCGGGTGAGAGCTTCGAAAGCGTGCACGCGCGTGCGCGTGCGCTCGCCAAACTCGCCGTATCTCGGGTGGACCAAGATCAGGAAAGCCCCGTCAGCGTGGCTGCCCTGATCTGGCGCGAGAACGCGGAGGGCAGCAATCTGGATCAGATGGTCAGGGAAGCGACGCGAGCCGCGCGCGCGCTCAGCGAGAACGAGCCCGGCAGACTCGCGCTGCGCATTTTGCGGCGCTGAGGCTTGATCTGGCGGACGATTGCAGTTAGAGTTCGGGGAAGTGGTGCGCTCGTGCCCCACTCTTCCCGTTTCTTTTTCCCGAGGTTTCCATGCTCACACTGCTTGCTGTTGCCACTCTCGCCAACATTCCTTCCCAATCCTCGAATCGAATCCTCGCCGACGGGGAGATCCTCGCCGGCCAGATCGCATGTCACGATTTGACGATCCCGAAGTCGGCTACTGTCTGGGTACAAGCCGACACTTGGATCAGCGTGCACGGCGTCGCACGCATCGAAGGCCGCCTGTGCATGCTCGATGCGGATTCGATCGAGCGCACGCACGCACCCCTGCTGGAAATCACCAGTCCACTGCTGATTGACATTCCCGGCACGGTCATTGGAGGACACGGGCGCGATGGAGCACTATCCGCTGCGGCGGGTGGCGATGGCTCGCGCATTCGCCTGGCGGCTCCGGCCGTATTCATCGACGGCACAGTCATCGCCGGCAACGGCGGCCGTGGTGGACCGGCTCGGGCCGGCGGCAATGGAGGCAGCGTGCACGTCGAGGGCTTCATGCTCGTGCGGCACTGGGATCCGCACGCCTCGATTCGTTCCGGCGCAGGCGGGCTGGGCAGCTTTCCGGCCGAAAGCGGCGCAAGCGGCGATGCGATCGCACGCGTTCCCGAATCCGTGCAGACCAGCCTGAGCGACTGGCAACCCAAGCTGGCGCTGGCTCTGCAGAGCTTCGCGGGAACCGTGGAGGATCCGACCCTCTGCGCCCACGGATCGGCTGGTGCGGATGGCGGCAACGTCGTGTCCGCAGATGGGGCTCATGGTGCGGATGGAGCCAACGGCTCGGAATCGTCGCCAGCCGGCAAGGACGGTCGCCCGGGCAAACACTCCGGCGATGCAATCGCGACCGACGGACTGCCCGGACAGAATGGAATGAGCTGCTGCCCCAATCAGGGTGGCAACGGCGGCAAGGGTGGCAGGGGCGGTTCCGCCACTTCCGGCAAGGGCGGCAACGGCGGCAAGGGCGGCAATGCCTGGAATGGCAGCGCTGCCGGGGGCAACGGCGGAGATGGCGGCAACAGCGGTCAGGCTCGAGCCGGGCGCGCCGGCAATGGCGGCAACAGTGGCAAGCTCGGTGGTGTCGGGGGAAGCTCGGGTGACCTGGGCGTCGCGACGGCCGGAGCCGCCGGAGCTGGGGGTTCGGGAGGCAGCGGGACTCCGACAGGCGTCATGGGTGGAGCGGGAACGCAGGGAGCGATCCTGCAGGGAGCCGCTGGCACGCCGGGAATGGGTGGCGGCCCATGTCCGTAGACGGGAACCGCGCGTGCAGGATTCCGCGCGCGGCGTGAGCATCAGGAGCCGAGCGAAAGATAGCGCGGCTCCAGATCGGCCGCGTCCTGCTCGAGGCTCTTGACGTTGGGAACATTTGCGCCGAGCCGCGCCAACAGCGCTCGATCGCCCGCGAGCCGCAACAGCGCTTGCCGCAGGCTGCCCGCATCCCCGGTGCGAAAGTGCAGGCCATCGCGTTCGTGTGCGATCAGCTCGCGCATGCCGCCGATGTCGCTGGCCACGACTGGCGTGCGCTGCTGCCAGGCCTCGTGAATGGTCAGTGGCGAGTTCTCGAACCACAGGCTGGGTACTACCAGCACATCGATCTGTGAGTAGACCTCGGCAATCTGCTGGTTGTCGAAGCGGCCTCGGAAGTGCACGGGCTTTGCCTGCGCGAGCGCAGCCAGCTCCCGGTGGTGCGCGTTGCCTTCGGGATCGAAGGCGCCAAAAATGTGCAGTTCGAGGCCGGAGCCTGACCCGCCCTCGAGCGCCCGGATCAGCACATCGACACCCTTGTACCAGACCAGGGAGCCCACGAATCCGACCCGCAGCGCGCCGTTGGCGCTCGGTTGCTTGTCGAGCACGCGCAGGTTGTCGGTGCGCATGCCATAGTCGGAATGGATGATGCGTGCGGGGTCGATGCGGCCGCTCTCGATCAGCTTCTGGCGCAGGAACTCACTCGGCGCGATCAGCAGATCGGCCGCCGCGTAGCCCGCGAGCACGCGCTCGTGCCGTCCCTGCAGCGCGAGCCAGTCACCGGAGCGCTTGTGCAGTTTCTCCAGCGGCCGAGCGAGCTTGGCTGAGGGCTGTGGCAGCGCGCTGAGCGGCTTGGCGAGCCGAGCCCCCGCGCTGAGCAGCGGCCGGAGCGCCCGCAGGGTAGCCTGCCAGCGCGGGTGCTGATCCTTGATGCAGGCGTAGCAGCCCGCGCCCTGATTGGACTCGCAGCGCACGCCATCGGGCCGGATCAACTGCACGCGCGCGCACAGCGCCCAGTAATCGTTGACCGTCAGCACCGAGGGCAGACCCAGTTGGCGGCACAACTTGGGCAGGTCGCAGGACAGGTGCAGAAGGTGCTGAAAATGCACCAGATCCGGACGCAGCGCCTTCACGAAGCGCTCGAAGCAGCCGGGCACCCAGTCCGGCGCATAGCTCTCGCCCACCGACAGGCCTTCGATGCGCCGGGTGAGGCGATGGACATGCAGGCCTTGAAACTCGGCTGTGCGCAGGGTGCCGTCGGGCTCTCCCGGCCGCGACGGCGCCGCACGGGTCAGGATGTGCACCTCATGGCCGCGCCGCAGGAAGGCTTGAGCCAACCCGAGCGTGTAGACCTCCGTGCCCGCCCAGCTCTCGGGCGGAAAGGCATGCACCACATACAACAGGCGTCGCATCGGTCCACAAAAGAGTACGGCGTCAACCCTTGCAACCGATCCTGCGATTCCGTATTCCCCACTTCTGGGGCAAGCGGGGCCCCGACAGCAAAGTGGAAGAACTCCAACTGGTGCAGGGTTTGCGAGAGCGGCGCGAGGAGATGGTGGCCATCTTCCTCGAGCGCTACCGTTCGCTGTTCTACCACTGCATCTCGCATTTCGAGCCGGATGCGAGTTCGCGGGACGATCTGTATCAGGATGTCATTCTGTACGTGCTCCACCGTCTGGATGCCGACAGTTTCGACCCGAGCAAGGGTTCGCTGGGCACTTGGCTCTACCGCGTGGCCTGGTGCCGCTGCGTCGACCTGAAGCGCAAGCAATCCAGCCAGCGCAACCCGCGGCTGACCGCCGTCGGCGAGAACCTGCCCGACAAGGTCGATCATTCCCCCACCCCTGGCGAACAGGCGGGCGAGGAGGAGATCGGCAGCCTGGTGCGCCGCGGCATGGCGAGCCTAGAGCCCGAGGAGCGCGCACTGCTCGAACTGCGCTTCGTGGACGGCTGCACGATGCACGAGATCGCCGAGCGGCTGGAGATCTCGCTGGAGCAGACCAAGTACCGCCTCAAAAGGGCATCTACAAGCCTGCGGCGAGTTCTTTTGAACGATCTTGCATTTGAGGAGGCAGGCTGATGTCCGGGCCGTCCCAAAAAGCCGATTTCCTGCCCCCCACCGGCCCCGATCCGACGGATGCCTCCCCGATCATGCAGGAAAAGCACTCCCGACGCTTTGAGGACCCCCGCGAGGCCCTCGAGGCGCTCCTGCACTGGGACGAGTTGGAGCGCGAGGAGCTCGCCGCGCTCGAAGCGGATCCGCGCCACGCGGCTTCGTTGAAGACGCTGCGCTCCCTGCAGGGCTGGATGGATCAACGCATCGCCAGCCCGCGGCCCGGCCTCGGCCCCTGCCCGGCGGCGGAGGAGCTCTACGACTATGGCCGCGGCGTGGGCGCACAGGCGCTGGCCCCCGAGCGTCGCTCGACGCTCGATCAGCACGTGCGCCGCTGCACGGCTTGCGAACAGGCCATCGAGGTGCTCGCCACGCGCCCTCCGGCGGTGGTGATCTCGACGCACGAGGCGAGCCTGCCGCTGTCGTCGCCGCAGCGCGCGGCTGTGCCGCAACCGGCGCGCATCGAGGAAGTCGAAGCGCGCCGTGCCCGCTCGCCGCGCTCGCAGGCCTTCTGGGGTCCGCTGATGGCGCTGGCGGCGAGCCTATTGGCGGCGCTGGCACTGTGGACGCTGGTTGCCGACGAAGGTGCGCAGCACCTGCCCGCTGCGCCCACGCTGCGGGGCGGATCCCAGGGAATGCTGCTGTTCCCGCGCGGCAAGGTGCTCGCGGATCGCGAGGCGCTGGGCGCCAGCGCGCTGCCGCTGCGTCTGGAACTGGCGCCGCTCAGCGGCGCGCAGGCTTGGCGCGTGGAGCTGGTGCGGCACACCGGCGGAGCCTTCGATGCCGGCGAGCCCGTGGCCGAGTACCGCGGCAGTGCGACCGAGCTGCTGATCGAGGACGCGCTGGGTGCGGGCCACTACACCGCTCGCGTGTTCGCGACGATCGCAGGCCTTGAGCGCGAGACGGGTGCACAGGACTTCGAACTGCGCCACGATCCGGACTTGACGCTCGCGATCCGGAGCACGCGCGGCGCCAGCGAATTGGAGCGCACCCGTGCGCTGGTGCGCCTGCTGCACGAGAACGGCTATTTGACGGACGCGCGCGAACTCGCGCGCACGCTTCCGGCCGACGAAGAGCGCGAGCGCTACCTGGCCACCGGGGCCGCAGCGGCCCCAGAGAGCCGCTAGTCGGCGGGGTCAGCCCTTGCTGCACGCCAACCGCATCTTCTTCGGCGCGGCGGCGCTGTTCGTCTTCCTGATCGTGTTTGCGTGGTTGCGTCGCGATGAAGTCTCGGCCGCTCTGCCGCCGCAGCGCTCGATGGAAGCGGAACTCGGGGCCTTGCGCGCCGATCTCGAAGCCTTCCGAGCCGGCGATGATTCGCGTCTGGTCCGCTTGCGCGAGAGCGCCCACGTGCTGTGCGAACGCTGGTTGCGCTGCGATGCCCGCGAGGTCGTCGAGTACTACGCAGCACTGACGCCCCCTGAGCGCGCTCGCGGAATCGAACAGGAGCGCGAGTTCCAGAGGCTGCGCGAAGCAACGCAGGAGGCGGCTCAGGATGCGGAGCGCTGGCAGGCGCAGCGCCCGGAGCTTCTGGGTCAGCTCGAACAACTCGCCCTGAACTGGAGGGACGAGGCCGATCGCGTGCCACGCGCGCGCGTGCAGGCGCTGATCGCCCGCCTGATCGCCGAACAGACTCCGGCGCGCGACGATCCGCAGGCTCTGACCGAGTGGGCCATGGATCTGGAGAGCCAGTTGGAGGCCGCGCAAGCAGGCTTCGTGCGGGCCGGCATGCTGCGGCCCCGTATCGAACTGGATTGGATCCGAGCGCGGCTGCAACACGAGACCGGTCAATTCGCGCGCGCGGAGCGCGGCTTTGAAGAATGTCTCGATCTGGCGCGGCGCATGGGCGACACCGAATGGCAGCAGCGCGCGCTCGACGAGCTCTACCGCATCGCGGAAGAAGCCGGCGACCTCTCCCGCATGCGCGCGCTGCTCGACCAGTTGGCGCTGCTCTCCCCAGCGGACGTGGACGCGCAGCCCTGGAGCCTACGGGCGCGCCATGCGCTGCAGCTGATCTGGCAGGATCAGGCGCGCGCGGCCGAGGAGTTCCTGCGCGCTCACCCGACGCGGCTGCCGCTGGGGCGCGAAGCGGAGCAGCATGCGCTGCTGCTCGGCCAGGCGCTCTTGCGCCAAGGTCTGACGGAGGAGGCCCGCCAGCAGTGGGCGCGGGTTCCCGGCGGATCGCCCTTTGCCGCCGAGGCGCGGCTGAGCGAGGCGCAGGCCGATCTCGCCAGCGGTGCGATCACGAATGCGCTGTCGACGATCGCCGCGCACGCTCCGGGCAGCGACGCGAGCGCCGAACGCGAGGCTGCCTGGCGGACGCTGCGCGCCGAGGCCTTCCTGAAGGCCGGGAAACCGCAGCTTGCGCAGCGCGATCTGGAGCGCGCGCTGGCGCGCATCCGCGCGGAGGAACGCACGGTCGAGAGCGAGCGCGATCCGCTGCGGGTCAGCAATCTGTTCGGCGAAGTGCTCGGGCTGCACGCCGTCGCGCTGCTCGCCGAGGCCTGGATCGCGCAGGGCGATGCGCTGCAGGCCGCTTGTGTGATCGAGAGCGCGCAGTCGCGCTCCTTGCGCGGCGCACCCGAGCTCGCGCGCGGAGATCTGCTGGCCTGGGCGGCCAGCGCGGAGCGCGGTCTGGTCACATGGATCGTCGCAGCCGACCAGACCTGGTGCGTGGCGGTCTCCGCGCGCGGAGAAGCGCGGGCGGCACGCATCCCCCACGGCCGACGCGCGATCGAGGAAGGCGTGCGCCGGCTGCGCGAAGCCTGCTGGAGCGGCGAAGACGCGCGCGTCGAGCGGCTCAGCGGAGAACTCAGTCAGGCGCTGTTTCCGCAGGCGATCGCGCCATTCGCTCTGCAGGGCAAGGGCCGCATCCTGCTGCTCCTTCACGGACCGCTCGAGTCCATGCCGATCGAGTGCCTCGAGGGCGGCATCTGGTTTCCCGACGGCCTGCTGCCCAAGGTGCTGCCCGGCCTGCCCGGCGCCGCACCAGCGCCCGCCTGGGACAGCACGCGCCAGCATGCTTGGCAGTTGTGCGGCGATCCGCGCGACGAACGCGGCAATCCCCTGCTGGAACATGCCTCGCGGGAACTGCAGCAGCTGCACCAGCTGCTGCCGGGCTCGCGCCTGCTGCGGGGCGCGCAGTTCGACGAGCGCAACCTGCGCGCGGCGCTGACCTCGGGTGAGCCGGTCCACATCGCCACGCACATGACGCAGGCGACCGCGGATCACAACCAGCGCTACGCCGATCTGGCGCTGCAACTCGACGAGGGTGCGCGCATCGCGACGCGCACGCTGGCCGAGTGGCCGGTGCGGGCTCCCCTGGTGGTGCTCGCCGCCTGCGAAAGCGGAACAGGCACGCGGCTCGATGGCGAGGGACTGCAGGGCCCCGCGCGCGCACTGTTGGAACAAGGCGTGCCTCGAGTGGTGGTGACGCTCTGGCCGGTCGAGGACCGCTGGGCTCAGGCCTTTGGTCTGGCCTTCCACCGCGGGCTGCTGCAGGGCCTGCGCCCCTCGGAAGCCTGCGCGCAGGCCCGCCGCGCGCTGCGCGCGCAGGGCGCCACGGTCGCCCAGTGGGCGGCTTTCCGCAGTTTGGGAAGCGATTGACGAATCCCCGCGCAGAGGCTCAAGGCCCGCGCACTTCTTTCCGATGAGCGTCCTGTCGTGGGACGACCACGGCAAGAAGGAGACTGGATGTTCACGATTCTGGCTGCCACTCTGGGCCTTGCCCAGGCACCTCAACTGCCCGCTCAGCAGGGCGTTGCCACACTCGCGCTCGCGGTCGAGCGCACCCGTCTGACCGCGGTCAACTACACGAACCAACCGCAATGGCTGGTCTTCGAAAACGGCGCGGGAACGCTGTTGCGCTGCGTGGCGCCGCACAGCCAGCTGTCCTGGGACTTCCCCGCCAGTTGCCTGGTGGAAGTGGAGGTGCGCACGCTCCAGCAGCACGGTCAGCGCTGGGTGCGGAGCGAGCGCTTCGCGCTGCAGGAATTCGAAGGGTTGTTCTTTGCCGCCGATGCGCGCGCCTTCGGCGTGCAGCAGGGCACGCTCGAGCCGCTCGATTGCTTTCACGTGCCGGTGATCCGGCCCGAGTCCAGGCCGAATGGCGGACTGCCCCCGAAAATCGGGGACAAGCCTCTGCCCCCGGTTTGAGTGGGTGAGTCGACAGAGAGAGAAGGCAAGGCCGGGTTCGAAAGAGCCCGGCCTTGACCTTTTCCTGCGCGTGTTTGTGAGCACAGCACGCGCAGGGCAGACTGTGCGGCCGGATGGATGTGCTGAAAACCCTGCTGCCGACCGCGCTGCTCGCGCTGGGTCTGGGCCGACTGCTGCTGAGCTGCCTGCCGCCCGGAAGGCTGGGCTCGCACGCCATCGCCGAACTGCCGCGCACGCTGGCGCTGAGTTTCCTGCTGGGGCTGCTGGCCGTGCGCGCCTACGCCACCTGCTTCGACATGGCTCCGCTGCCGCTGGCGATCGGCTGCAGCGTGCTGGTGTTCCTGAGGCTCTCGACGCTGCCCGGCGCCATGGTTCCGCCACAGCCGCGTCCGCGCGAGCAACCGAGTTGGATCGGCCTGTTGCTGCTGGTGGCAGCGCTCGCGGTCCCCTTCCTCGTGGAAGCGGATCCCGGCCGACTGCGCGAGTGGAACGCCGTGTGCGCCTGCGCCACGCTGCTCGTGCTCGACGCGACGCTGGAGGAAGGCTGGAAGCGCGCCGTGCCGCGCCGTGCGGCCCTGCTCGCGCTGGCGTTGGGCCTGCCCTTCCTACCCGTGCCCGGGGGCACGCAGGCGATGGCCTGGGGCGTGATCGCCTGGCTGGCGGGCGCGGGGCTTGCGATCGGCTGGCTGCGACGCGCGGATCGCCGACAAGGGGCGCTGTGTGCGCTGGCACTGGCTTTCGGCGGCGATCTGGACCTGCGCGAGAACGCGCTGCTTGCCGCCGCAGCCCTCGCCTTGCTGATCGCGCTTTCGCCGGCGCCCTCGCGTCGCTGGATCGCGCTGCCGGCGCTGGTGGCCTATGCGTTGCGTCTGGCGCTGACGCTGCCGCTGGAGGCGCCGGCGGTCGAGTGGTCCGCGGCCGCGCTGTTCTGGCCGCTGCTGCCCGCAGGCCTGCTGGCGCTCTCGGCGTGGCTTGCATGCCGTCTGCCTGCACGATGAGCGACTACAAGGCGCGCCTCGAGGCCGAGTTGCTGGCCTTGCCGGAGGAACAAGCCGAGCGACTGCAGCTGCTGCTGCGCGAAGGACGCGGCGCATGGCTGCTGTGTGCGCGCACTGCCTGCGGGAACAGCGCGCTGTTCCGCGGCCATCCGCGTTCGGGCGCGGTCAGCGCGCTGGCGCTGTGCGGCTACGAGGTCTGGGTCGAGACCGACGATGAAGCGGCCTGGGAAGCGGCTCGCAAGCGCGCCGAGGCGCACACGCCGGGTAGGGTGCGCCGCCGCGATGGCACCGCACCGCGGCGTTTCGCGCTGGTTGTCGTCGAGCAACCGGGCGCGTTGGATGTGCCAGACTGCGAGGAGTTGGTGTACCTTTGCGACAATCGCTTCGGATACAAGCGCTCGCTCGGCAGGAAGGGCGAGTTTCGCGTGCCCGGCGCCGCCGAGTATCTGCGGCATGCGCTGCTGCCCGCGCACGACGAGCACGGCCTCGGCGGCTACCGCCGGGTGTTGCGGCGGACAGGGCGCGGCGCGGTCGAGGCCTTTGCGCTCTATCCCCATCGCGAGGACTTCTCGCATGTGGTCGCGCTCGATGCACCGATGCCGGCGCTCTCGATCGGGCCGATGGAGCGCAAGAATCGGCTCAAGCTGTGGGGCGTGCGGCTGGGGTTGTTTCCGCATCTGACGCCTTCCTTCGCGCTGCTGGCGCGCACCCAGGCCGCAGCGCGCGCGCCGACACGGCTGGAAGCCTATCTGGAGGCGGCCGCTTCCGCGCTCGGCACGCCGACGCCGCGGGTGGAAACGATCGTCGCCACGCGCGGCAACAGCGCCGTGGTGCATACGCGCGATCCGCACTGGACGCTGCATGTGCCGCTGGCGCCGAAGAACTTCCCGCAGACCGCGCGCCACGCCGCCCACCTGCGCGCGCTGCAGGCGCGTTTTCCCGAATTCCCCGCGCCGCGGCTGATCTTCGAAGGCGAGCGGGCGGGCCTGTACGCTTCGATCGAGGAGCGGCTCCCGGGCTGGACCGCGCCACAGGCCTGTGGCGACCAGCCGCGCATCGCGCGCATGTTGCGCGAAACCGCGCAGGCCCTGACGAAGCTGATCGTCGAGCCAGCGCGGGTCTGCGATGAGGCCTTGTTCGCCGAGCAAGTCGAGGCGCGCCTGCGACTGGTGATCGCTCATGCCGAAGTGCCGCAGACGGTCCGCTGGCTCGAGGAACTGCTCGCGAGCAGCTGGCGGCGCCTGCGTGGGCAACCGCTGCCGCTGTGCTTCTACCACGCGGATCTGCGCGCCAAGCACGTGCAGGTGGACGAGCAGGGCGGCTTGCTCGGCGTGCTCGACTGGGGCACGGCGGAGGAGCGCGGTTTGCCCTACTACGACCTGCTGCAGTTGGTGTGTCACGAGATCAAACAGGAGCATCGCCTCAGCATCGGGCAGGCCTGGCGACGGCTGCTGGCGGGTGAACTGCGCCCCTTTGAGCGCGAGGTGCTGGAGGCTTACCGTCAGGCACTGGGGCTGGTCCCGGCGGTGGCGGAGGCGCTGCACGAGCTCTATCCCGCGCTGGTGGCCGCCATGGCCGAGAAGAACTGGGACTACTCGCGTCCGCGCTGGCTGCACCGCCAGTTCGGGGTCTAGTTTTTCTCATTCCGGGGTGCATCCGCCCCGTGGAGCGGGTCGAAACCCTCCGCGGAACTTAGCGGCCGCACCACCCGCGGCCGCCGAGGAAGAGAGAGAGGGCCCCGGTTGGTTCAGGAACTACCGGGGCTCTGTTTTTGGGGCTGCGGCGCCCGAGCGCCGGACCCCAACTCGGCCAGCACGGCCTGCACACGCAGTCCGAAGTCGGCGCTGTCCGGTACCGCGAAGACTTGCGCCGGGTCGGCATGTCGGCGGATGAGGCCCTCGAGGATGCTCTGGAAGCGCAGCTGCGTCCAGGGATTGGTCGAGCGCACTCCGTCATCGACCAGGGGCAGTGCTCCGTGCGGGCACAGCAGGATGCGCTGGTAGTGCTGCGCTTCGCGCGCCATCTCCTCGATGAAGGCCGCGGTGCGCGCGGAATCCTCGTGCAGATGGTAATGCAGCCAGAAAGCGGCGTAATCGAGGCTCGAGCGGTCGGCGACGAAACCCTGCGCGCACAGCTCCTGCTCGCGGCGCTGCGCTTCCCAGTCGCTGCGAATCAACTGGCGCCAGTCCTCGGGCGACAGTCGGTGCAGATCGAAGCCCGCCTCCAGCCGCGCGCGCATGCGCTCTTCGAGGAAGGGCACGCCCAGCTCCTGTGCGAGGCGGCGGCCGAGCGTGGTCTTGCCCGTGCCCGCGGAGCCCGAGAGCGCCAGTCGCGGCGGTCCCTCGACGGAGGGTGCCGCGGCGGCGGCTTCGAAAGTCCAGGGCCGCTCGCCGAGGCTGTTGAGGACAGCGCCAGCCTCGCTCAACAGCACCTGCGTCACGGATGCGGTGGCGGGCGAGAGGCGCAGCGCCGAGTCGAGGGGCAGGCCGAACCAGTGGCACACGAGACTGCGGATGACGCCGATGTGCGTCACGAGCACGATCGATCCGTCGTTGCGGGAGTGCTCGTCCCAGAAGCCCTGCCCGCGCTGCGCCAGCTCGGTCAGGGATTCGCCGCCCGGCGGAGGCGTCTTCGCATAGTCCGACCAGTAAGCGCGCACCCGCTCCGGATCATCCTCGGTGATCGACTGCCAGGAACGCCCCTCCCATGCGCCCATGTGCTGTTCGCGCAGCCGCGCATCGAAACCGACGGGCCGGCCCAGCCGTTCGGCGAGATCGCGGCAGCGGACGAGATCGCTCGAGAACACGCGCGTGTCCGGGCGCAGGCGCGGGATCAGCCAGCGCGCCAGCGCCGCGTGCTGGCGCAGGCCTTCCGGGGCCAGCGCGGAATCGAGCTGACCGCGCACCACCCGGCTGTCGAGCGCCTGCACCGCGCCGTGGCGCACGAGGTTCACCTCGATCAGCGCGCGCGAGGGCACGATGCGGGCCGCGCTGGGGTCGAAACGCCCGTCGAAGGCTTGTCCGCTGGCAGGTCTCATCGCGGAGCGGCTCCCTGCGCCGGATGCTGGCGGTAGGCGCGCAGCAACTGCTCGGCCGCCGTGACGATGTGCTGAGAATCCGAGGACAGCAGCGCCCCGCCGAGTTCGAGCAGGCGCCCCTCTCGGCGCGCGCTCAGACTCGCCAGCGCCGCCGTCTGCTGCAGGATGCTGCGCGTAGGCAGGCCGGGCTCGCCCTCGGCTGGAACAGCGCACAGGATCCACTCCGGATCGATCGACAGCAGTTGCTCGAAGCTGCAGCTGGCATGGCCTTCGATGCCCGCGATGGCCGCGGCATTGTCGAATCCGCACAGCGCCAACACCGCGTCCACCGTGGTGTGTGTCCCCGCGACCCAGCCGGCGCTGCCATCGTTGGAATAGACCAGCATCCTCGGCCGCTGCGCCGGTCTTTGCGCGGCCAGCTCCGCGACGCGCCCGTCGAGCTCGGCCAGCGCCGCCCGGGCGCGCTCTTCCCGGCCCAGCGCCGCACCCAGCTGGCGAATGCAGGCTTGAACGGTCGCGTAGTCCGTGCCGGAATCGAGTGACAGGACCGGAATCCCGGCTTTGCGCAGCACGCGGTTGGTGTCCTCGCTTTGCCAGCGATGGTTGATCACCAGCGAAGGGCGCAGCGCCAGCAGCGTTTCGGCCTCGTACTTGGCAAAGCGCGGTTGGGTCTCCCAGCCGCCCTGGCGGAAGTCCTCAACGGAGTAGCGGTCGGCCTGTTCAGGGACTGCCACGACCTCGGAGGGGTCCGCCAGCAGCGAGAGCAGCTCCAAAGCGGCGGTCGTGGTGGGAACCAGCCGCAGCGCTTCCCCGGCGGGCGCCGTGCGCTGCGTCGGTTCCGGCCCGCAACCCGCGAGGCACGCCCCGAGGAGCGCCAGCAGCAGCACAAGTGTGTCAGGGATTGCTTGAGACGCGCGCATCAGAGGAGCAAGATCCTAGCGCAATGATCGCCGCGATCGCCTTGAACTTGTCGCCTTGGATCGTCCTACCGCTGCTGGTCCTCATGGGACTGCTGCTGCTCTACCACGGGCAGGCCTTCCGGGCCTGGGCCTGGCCGATCGCGCTGCTGTTCGCGTGGATCTACATGCAGGGCGAGCCGCTGGAGGGCCTCTTCCTCGGCTGCGTGATCGCCTACGCCGCGCTGGTGATGCTGTTCGCGCTCAAGCCGCTGCGCCGCGCGCTGATCGGCGGACCGCTGATGAAGCTCTTGACGCCGATCTTCCCGCGGATGAGTGACACCGAACGCATCGCGCTGGAAGCGGGCACGATCTGGTGGGATGCGGAGCTCTTCCGCGGCAAGCCCGACTGGAACGCGATGATGAAGTTCACGCCGCCACCGCTCAGCGCGCGCGAACGCGCCTTCCTCGACGGTCCCTGCGAAGAGCTGTGCCGCATGCTCGATGACTGGAAGGTCACGCAGGAAGGCGATCTGCCGGCGGAAGTTTGGGAACACATCAAGCGCAACCGCTACTTCGGCATGATCATCCCGGAGAGCTACGGCGGGCTGGGCTTCAGCGCGCAGGCCAACTCCTGCGTCGTCACCAAGCTCTCGAGCCGCTCGGTGACCGCCAGCGTCACGGTGATGGTGCCCAACTCGCTCGGGCCGGCGGAGCTCTTGCTGCACTACGGCACCGAAGAGCAGAAGAACCACTATCTCCCGCGGCTGGCGCGCGGCGAGGAAATCCCCTGCTTCGCGCTGACCGAACCGGGCGCGGGCTCGGACGCGGGCTCGATGCAGGCGCGCGGCATCGTCTGCCGTGGCATGTTCGAGGGTCGGGAAGTGCTCGGCATGCGGCTCAGCTGGAACAAGCGCTACATCACGCTCGCGCCGATCGCGACGCTGCTGGGTCTCGCGTTCGTGCTGCGCGATCCCGAGCGCCTGCTCGGCGGCGAGGAGGATCTGGGCATCACCTGCGCGCTGATTCCGGTCGCGACACCCGGCGTGGTCACCGGCCGGCGTCACAATCCGCTCTCCGTGCCGTTCATGAACGGCACCACGCAGGGGAACGATGTGTTCGTGCCGCTCGATTGGATCATCGGCGGCCCCAAGCAGGCGGGACAGGGCTGGCGCATGCTGATGGAGTGCCTCTCCGCTGGCCGCTCGATCTCGCTGCCCGCCAACTCGGTGGGCGGCTCGCAGCTCGCCGCGCGCGCGATCGGCGCCTACGCATCGATCCGCGAGCAGTTCAACCTCGCCATCGGCCGCTTCGAAGGCGTCGAGACGCCGCTCGCGCGCATCGGGGGCACGCTGTACTGGATGAACGCCATGCGCTGGGTCACGGCCGGAGCGGTCGACTCGGGCGAAAAACCCGCCGTGATCTCGGCGATCGCCAAGCACTACGCCACCGAAGGCCTGCGGCGCGTGATCAACGACGCGATGGACGTACAGGGCGGCGCGGGCATCTGCAAGGGCCCGCAGAACGTGCTCGCCATCGCCTATCAGGCCACTCCGATCGGCATCACGGTCGAAGGCGCCAACATCCTGACGCGCAGCATGATCATCTTCGGCCAGGGCGCGATCCGCTGCCATCCCTTCGCGCTGGCCGAGATGCAGGCCGCGCAGTCGCGCAACGCGGAGGACTTCGACGAGGCCTTCTTCGGCCACATCGGATTCGTCGCGACCAATACCGCCCGCGCGCTGCTGCTCGGGCTCACGGGCGGACGCTTCGCCTCCGCGCCTGGCAGCTCCGAAACTCGCCGCGCGCTGCAGCACCTGACGCGCTACTCCGCGGCCTTCGCGCTGATCTCCGATGCCTGCATGGGCACGCTGGGCGGCAACCTCAAGCGCAAGGAGCGCATCACCGGCCGGCTCGCCGACACGCTGGCCTGGATGTACATCGCCGCCGCGGCGACGCGCCGCTTCCGCGAAGACGGCGAGCCCGCCCGCGATCTGCCGCTCTACCGCTGGTCGATCGCCGAGGCGCTCATGCAGATCGAGAACGCGCTGGATGGCGTGCTCGCGAACCTTCCGGCCCGTCCGGTCGCCTGGTCGCTGCGGCCGGTGCTGTTCCCGCTGGGGCGCTGCCGGCGCGCACCCTGCGACAAACTCAGCGCGCAGGCCGCACGCTGTTTGCTCGATGGCCACGAGGCGCGCGTCGCGCTGACGCGCGAGATGCACCTGCCCAAGGCGGGCGAACCGGGCCTGAGCCTGCTGGAAGCCGCGCTCAGCGCGACGCTCGAGGCCGAGCCCGCGCGCCGGAAGCTGCGCGAGGCCCAGAAGGCGAGGCGTCTCGGCAAGGGCGATGAGCGCCAGCTCGCGCTCGAGGCCCTCGAACACGGACTGATCGATGCCGCCGAGTGCGAGCAGCTGGTGCACGCCGCCGAGCTGCGCTGGCAGGCGGTGCAGGTCGATGACTTTACCAAGAGTGCCTTCCCGCGATGATCCTCGAGCAACACTATCTCGCCTGTCTCTCGCAGGCTTCCTATCTCGTCGGCGACGAGCAATCGCGCACCGCGGCCATCGTCGATCCGCGTCGCGATGTCGATGTCTACCTCGAACGCGCGAAGAGTCTCGGTCTTACCATCCGGCATGTTGTGCTGACGCACATCCACGCCGACTTCGTGCCCGGCCACCTCGAGCTCGCGGCGCGCACCGCGGCGACGATTCACCTCAGCCCCCATGCCCGCGCGGAGTTCCCCCACCAGCCCTTCCTCGAGGGCCAGCCGATCGTGCTCGGTTCCACGGGCGCTGGCGTGCGATTGGAGGCCCTCGAAACTCCCGGCCACACGCCCGAGAGCCTGTGCGTGCTCGTGCGCGAAGGCAGCGATCCCAAGGCGCTGCTGAGCGGCGACACGCTCTTCATCGGGGATATCGGCCGCCCGGACCTGCTGGTCTCCAGCGGGTCGAGCGCCGCGGAGCTCGCAGGCAAGCTCTACGACTCGCTGCACGGAAAGCTCGCCAGTCTGCCGGATGAGCTGACGCTCTACCCCGGCCACGGCGCGGGCTCGGCCTGCGGCAAGAGCCTCTCGAGTGAAACCGTCTCGACGCTCGGCGCCCAGCGCCGCACCAACCCGATGCTGCAGCCGATGGCTCGCGAGCGCTTCGTCGAGCTCGCCACCAGCGGTCTGGTGACGCCGCCGCGCTATTTCGGCTACGACGCGAAGCTCAATCGGAAAGTGCGCCCCGTGCTCGAGGAGCTCTACGCACCCGCCTCACGCGCGCTGTCCTTGTCCGAAGTGCTCGCACTCCAAAACGAAGGCGCCGTGGTGCTCGACACGCGCGAATCGGATGATTTCGCCCCGCGCCACCTCTGCGGCAGCGTCAACATCGGTCTCTCGGGCAAGTTCGCCACCTGGGCGGGCACGCTGCTCGACCCCGAGCGCCCGATCGTGCTGATCACGCCGCCGGGCAAGGAACGCGAGAGCATCACGCGTCTGGCGCGCATCGGCTTGGATCGCGTGGCGGGCTGCCTCGAGCGCGGCATCGCGGCGCTCGACAGCGCCCCGGAGCATGTCCGCTCCTTCGAGCGCATCGACGCAGCCGCGCTCGCTGAGCGCCTGCTCGCTGAGCCGCTCCCCGTGCTCGATGTGCGCGCCGAACACGAGCGCAGCGCGGTGCGCATCGCCGCCTCGCAATTCCTGCCGCTGCCGGAACTGCTCGATTCCACGCCTGACCTGCGGAAAGACCAGCCGCTCGCCGTGCACTGCGCGGGCGGATACCGCTCGACGATCGCCTGCAGCCTGCTCGAAGCGCGCGGTTTCACGCGCCTGATCGATCTGCGCGGCGGCATGAGCGGCTGGATCGCCGGCGGCCAGCCCGTTCAGCGCGGCTGAGCGTCCTCGGCGAGCTTGCGCGCCAGCGTGCTCAGGAACAGGCCCACATCGGTCACGATGCCGACCGTCTGCGTGGAGCCGCGGTCGGCGAGCTTGGTGACGACCGCCGGGTTGATGTCCACGCACACGACGCGCACCCAGGCGGGCAGCATGTTGCCCACACCGATCGAGTGCAGCATCGTCGAGAGCATCAGCACCACCTTGACGCCTTCCAGCGCCTTGGCGTAGCGATCCTGCGCCTCCACGAGATCCATGATCGTGTCCGGCAGCGGCCCGTCGTCGCGGATCGATCCCGCCAGCACGAAATCGACGCCGTGCGTCACGCACTCGTGCATCACGCCGCTCTTCAGCACGCCCTGCTCAACCGCCTGACGCAGGCCGCCGGCCCGCGCGATGCGGTTGATCGCGCGCATGTGGTTCTTGTGACCTTCCTCCACCGGACTGCCTTTTTCCAGATCGACGCCCAGCGAGGTGCCGAAGAAGGCGTACTCGACATCGTGCACCGCCAGCGCATTGCCGCTCAGCAGCACATCGACATAGCCCATGCGCACCAGCTGGCTGAAGTAGGGAATGCCGCCGGTGTGCACGATCACAGGGCCCGCGACGACCGCGATCCGGCCGCCGCTGCGGCGCGCCTCGCGCAGCAGCTCCGCCACGCGCGCAACGCTGACCTCCACCCGCCGCTCGGAGGAGATGTCGTTCGCCATGAAGGCGAAGCCGTCGCGGTCGCGCGGCTTGAACTCGGGCAGCACGCGCAGGCCCTCGTGTCCGACGACGATGCTCATGCCGCGGCGCACCTCACGCAGCTTCTGGCAGCGCGCACGCCCGTTCTCGATCACGATCACGGCATCCATGCGCTGCTTCTCGACCTCGACCCAGCGACCGGCGATGCGGACCTGCGTGCGGTGGTTCGTGGTGGAGTAGAACTCCTCCGGCACGCAGCCGTCCTTCTCGGCAAGCAGCGTCTGGACATCGGCCTGACGAACGAGCTCGCAGCCCAGCGGGATCAACTCGTCGATGAGATCGCGAAGGGTAGTTTCGTCGGGTGAGTCGATGCGCAAGCGGAGCAGGGAAGGCTCCTCATTGGTGCGCCCGATATCGAAGCGCAGGACTTCGTAGGTGCTGCCTTGCTCGATGACCTTGTCGAAGATCGCCGGGAGGATGTTGGAGTCAATCAGGTGGCCCTTGGCCTCGAGCAGCTCGGAGTGGGTCGGCATGCGGAGGGTAGCATAGCCCGCCGAACTGCCCGAGGCAGCGCCAGGCTTTCAGGGCTTCAGACGCTGCCAACTCGGGTAAGGGGCAGGCAGTGCGGGGATCGGGCGCAGGTGAATCATGATGAACGCTTGAGCCTCGCCGGGTTCGAGCCTCCATTCGATGCCACCCTTCACACCCGCATCGATGGACTGCTCTGCGAGCAGCTTCCAACCCTTGCCCGTGAGCCACTCCGAGGGATTCGGGTGTGTCTGCGGCGAACAGATGCTGGTCCGCCCTGACTCCGACTGGAAAAAGGCAAGCACTGTGGCCCTGGAGAAGTCCGCGGCCAGCATGCGTCGACCACCACCTGCACCCAGAACGGCGACACGATGCTGGACCAGCACCACCGCATCCACGCTTTACGGGGATCCGATCCGACGATGACGCAACGTAAGCGCTGTACGGCGATGCCTATTCGAGTCCATTCGGTCGAGGCCCACCCTTCAGCACTGGCCAGAATCCGTGCACGAATGGCCGCACGCTCGACAGCGAGGCTTCCTTTACCGTCAGGCAGCCGCTCAGGGCGGCGGTGCACAACACCCTGTTGCGGCCCGTATTCGAGCAAGAGCCGGATATTCCGGATCAGAGAAGCGGAGGGTTCCCGAACCTCAATGTTCAGCATGGTGGGCATTGACTGGTTCCTTTTCACAGCGTCACGTGCGCCCGCTTCCTTTTTCGGCAAGTCAATTACCGCCGTTGCTCCTGGGTTGGCCAGATCATCTTCGCGTTCCGACTCGAGCCCGGACTCATGCTGTGGCTCTTCGCCCTCGGTTGTTCGGCGAGGGTCCAGATCAGGACCTGGATCCGTTTGACGGAGGCCAACCCAAAGACCAAACAGGGTCAGAGCGACTTCAAGAAGCCGCCCAGCGATTGTGCGAGATTGCCTGCGAGTGGCCTGAAGCATGAGCCAACTCTCGCTCGCAGGCCAAGGACCGCAACCGCGCGGCCGCGGCTCTCACACCGACGGCGACAGGATCATCGACACCAGCGCCACCACGAACGCGCCGAGCACCCCCACCACGCCCAGCACCACGCCCACGGGATCACGCTCCTTCAATCCGGCCTCATCCTCGCTGAACAATAGCGCGACCAGCCCGCCCAGCCCCATGCACACGGCGATGAAGCACGCGAAGAAAGCCGTGGGGCCGCTCCAGATGCGCTCCTCTTCGCTGGTCAAAAGCACCAGCGCCAGCCCGCCCAGCCACGGAATCGGCGAGATGCGCCGCAGGATGGCGCAGCTCGCCAGCACTTGCTTGGGTAGTCCGGACATCGCGATCAGGAGAGCAGGCGCCGCAGCACGAACTGCAGGATGCCGCCGTTTCTGTAGTACTCCACCTCGTTGGGCGTATCGATGCGCACCAGCACCTCGAAGCGCTTGGTGCCGCCGTCGGCGGCCTTCGCCGCGACCGTCAGTCGCGAGCCGGGCTTCCAGTTGCCATCGAGCGTCTTCGCGAGGCCTTCGACGCTGAAGGTCTCCTGTCCGCTGAGGCCGAGCGAATCGGCCGATTGACCGTCGACGAACTGCAGCGGCAGCACCCCCATGCCGACGAGGTTCGAGCGGTGAATGCGCTCGAAGCTCTCCGCGATCACGGCGCGCACGCCAAGCAGGTACGGGCCCTTGGCAGCCCAGTCGCGCGAGGAGCCCGTGCCGTATTCCTTGCCCGCGAGGATGATCGTCGGGATGTTCGCGGCGCGGTACTGCATCGCGGCGTCGTAGATCGACATGCGTTCGTTGCCCGGCATGTGCAGCGTGTCGCCTCCTTCGGGGCCGCCGAGCAGCTTGTTCTTGATGCGCGTGTTGGCGAAGGTCCCGCGCACCATGACTTCGTGGTTGCCGCGGCGCGCGCCGTAGGAGTTGAAGTCCTCCGGCCTGACGCCCAGCGCCTGCAGGTACTTGCCGGCGGGGCCGGAAGCCTTGATCGAGCCCGCGGGCGAGATGTGGTCAGTGGTGATGCTGTCCCCGAAGCTCGCCAGCACGCGCGCATTCTGGATGTCGACGACCGGCGCGGGCTTGGCGGGCATGTTCTCGAAGTACGGCGGGTGCTTGACATAGGTCGAGTTCTTATCCCAGGCGTAGGTATCGCCCTTGGGCACCTGGATGCCGCGCCAGTTGGCGTCACCGGCGTAGACGTCGCCGTAGCTCTTCTGGAACATCGCGCTGTTGATGCTCTGGCGCATCACGGTGCCGACTTCGGCCGGGGTCGGCCAGATGTCCTTCAGGAACACGGGCTGGCCGGACTTGTCGTTGCCAATCGGCTCCTGCGTGAGGTCCATGTCGACCGAGCCGGCGAGCGAGAAGGCGACGACCAGCGGCGGCGAGGCAAGGTAGTTGGCGCGCACGGAGGCGTGCACGCGGCCCTCGAAGTTGCGGTTGCCCGAGAGCACTGCGGAGACGACGACGCCCGACTCATCCACGGCGGTCTGGATGGCCTTGGGCAGCGGACCGGAGTTGCCGATGCAGGTCGTGCAGCCGTAGCCGACGACATGGAAGCCGAGTTGCTCGAGGTAGGGCAGCAGGCCTGAGTGGCTCAGGTACTCCGTGACGACCTTCGAGCCCGGCGCGAGGCTAGTCTTGACCCAGGGCTTGGTGACGAGGCCCTTTTCGACCGCTTTCTTCGCCAGCAGGCCGGCGGCGATCAGCACCGAGGGGTTCGAGGTGTTCGTGCAGCTGGTGATCGCGGCGATCACGACCGAGCCGTGCTCGAGCGTGAAATCCTGACCGTTCATGTGCACATGCGCGAAGGGCTCGTCGCTGACAGCCGTGCCGGTGGCGGCCGCGGCGGCGGCCGCGCTTGCACCGGCTGCGGCGGCACCGGCTCCGGCCCCCGACTTCGCCGCAGCGGGCTTGGGCAGCAGCGAGGGCAGCTCCTTTTCAAAGCCCGCCTTGATGTCAGCGAGGCGCACGCGGTCCTGCGGACGCTTGGGGCCCGCGAGGCTTGGCTCGATGGTCGCAAGATCGAGCGTCAACAGATCGGTGTAGACCGCCTCGGGCGTGTCCCTGGTGTGGAACAGGCCCTGGGTCTGCATGTACTGCTCGACCAGCGCGATGCGCTCGGGGCTACGGCCGGAGAGCTTGAGGAACTCGATCGTCGCAGCGTCGACCGGGAACAGGCCGCAGGTCGCGCCGTACTCGGGCGCCATGTTGGCGATCGTCGCGCGGTCCGCGAGCGGTAGATCCGACAGGCCCGGACCGGTGAACTCGACGAACTTGTTGACGACGCCGTGCTTGCGCAGCATTTCGGTGACGCGCAGCACCAGATCCGTCGCCGTCGCGCCTTCCGGCAGCTTGCCGACGATGCGCACGCCGACGACCTGCGGAATCAGCATCGAAACCGGCTGTCCCAGCATCGCGGCCTCGGCCTCGATGCCGCCGACGCCCCAGCCCAGCACGCCCAGACCATTGATCATCGTGGTGTGCGAGTCGGTGCCCACGACCGTGTCGGGGTAGGCCCACACATCGCCCCCGCCGAGTTCGGTGTGCATCACGACGCGCGCGAGATACTCGACGTTGACCTGGTGCACGATGCCCGTGTCGGGCGGCACGGCCTTGAAGCCCTCGAAGGCCGTCTGGCCCCAGCGCAGGAAGGCGTAGCGCTCGGCGTTGCGCTCGAACTCCAGCTGCGCATTCTTCTGGAAGGCATCCTTGGAGCCGAAGAAGTCGACCTGCACGGAGTGGTCGATCACCAGCTCGACCGGCGAGAGCGGATTGATCTTCCTAGGGTTGCCGCCGCGCGCGGCGATCGCGTCGCGCATCGCGGCGAGGTCGACGACGCAGGGCACGCCGGTGAAGTCCTGCAGCAGCGTGCGCGCGGGCGTGAACTGAATCTCCTTGGTCGGGACCGCCTTCGGATCCCAGTTGGCGAGCGCCTCGATGTCGGCCTTGGTCACGGCCGAGCCGTCCTCGGTGCGCAGCAGGTTCTCGAGCAGGATCTTGTGCGAGTAAGGCAGCTTGACGATCGCGGGGAAGCGCTTGGCGAGCTCGGGCAGCCGGGCGATCGAGTAGGTCTTGGAGCCGACGGTGAGGGAGCCGCGTGTCTGGAAGGAGTCTTTCATGGCGTTCTGGGGGCAAGGAGCATAGCGATGCGGCACCCTTCCGGGCCACTTTCGGGCCTTGTGACGCTAGTCTGAGGCACCCATGGCATCCGCAACCGCTGCGCTCTGGATCCCTTTTCTGCGCCGACTGGAGCAGTTGGGTGGCGCCGCGACCGCTGTTTTGGCCTTGTTGGAGTTCGGGATTTCGGTCGAACGGGTCCCGCCGGAGCGGATCCACATCGGTCTGGCGATCTACGCCGGAGTGTTCCTCGCGCGCTTGAGCGTGGAAATGTCCGCCGGAGTGCCTTGGCGCTCGCGGCTGCTGGATCTGGGGCTCGCGCTGGCGGTGCTCGCCGCGGCGAGTTCCGCCGCTGTCGGCGGCGACTTTTTCGCCAGCGGCTGGCTGCGTTGGCTGTATGTGCTGCTGGCCGCCTGGTTGCTGCACGGACTGGGCCTGCTGCAGGAGCGGATCAGCCGGAACAACCTCAGGCCGGCGCTGTTTCTGGTCGGCTCGCTGGCCTCGCTGGCACTGCTGGGAGCGCTGCTGCTGATGCTGCCCGCGGCCCGCGCCCCGCTCGCTCCGGCCTGGAGCTTCGAAGAAGCGTTCTTCACGGCCGCGAGCGCGGTTTCGGTGACCGGGCTCAGCGTCCGGGATGTGGGCACGGAGCTCTCCTTCCGAGGGCAGGTGCTGCTCCTCGTCCTGATCCAGATCGGCGGATTGGGACTGGTGGCGCTGATCGGCAGCGCCAGCATTCTCGAGCGCGGGAAGCTGCGCGTGTGGGAGCTGCGCTTTCTGGGAGATTCGATCGGAGCGGACTCCCCGGGGCGCGCCCGCCGATTCCTCGCTTTCATGCTGCTTTTCACGCTCGCGTGCGAGGCCATGGGAGCCTGGGCTCTATGGAAGGCCACCGAAGGAGTCGATCTGGGCCCCCATGCGCGCTGGTGGTGGTGCGTCTTCCACGCTGTTTCTGCCTTCTGCAATGCGGGCTTCAGCCTGTCGAGCGCCAGTCTGATTCCCTTTGCCTCGAATTTCGGCATCCTGTGGTGCCTCGCGCTGCTGGTGATCGTCGGGGGGCTGGGCTTCGGAGCGCATCGCGATCTACTGGCGCTGCGGCCATTCTCGCTGGATCGCCTGCGCTGGCTGCGCTGGAAGCTGGCACAGAGCCTGTGGTGGCCGTGGCGCGAACCATCGCTGGAGGTCGCCGTCCAGCACCGACTTTCGCTGCACACCAAGCTCGTGATCGCCACGAGCGGCCTGCTGCTGATCATCGGCATGCTGATCTTTCGATTCAGCGAGGCGCCGCACGCACTCAAGGATGAATCGCCGGGCGATTCATGGCTGCTGAGCTTTTTCCATTCGACCATGGCGCGCAGCGCGGGCTTCGCCGCCGTTGACATGTCGCTGATTGCGCCGGGAACGCTGTTCGTGCTGCTCGTACTGATGGCGATCGGGGCATCGCCCGTCTCCACGGGCGGAGGGCTCAAGACGACCACGGTGGCGGTGGCGGCGCTGGCAGTGCGCTCCATGGCGCGCAATCGCGAGCAGGTTGAAGCGCTCGGCCGCAGCGTCCCGCGTCAGGTCGTCAACGCCGCCATGGCAATCACGCTGATCTATGCCATCCTCGCGGCGCTGACCGTGGGAGCTCTGCTGTGGACGCAGCCGGGACTGGAACTCGACCGCGCCGCCTTCGAAGGGCTGTCCGCGATCTCCACCGTCGGCTGGAGCGTGGGTGTGACCAGCGAAGCCGACAGTACCGGGCGCTGGATCCTCTCCGCAGCCATGCTCATCGGCCGAATCGGACCGCTGGCAGTGCTGTGGACTTTCGCGGCGCGGCGCAATTCGCTCGAATACCGTTACCCCGAGGCCCCGATCCAGATCGGGTGATTCGCATGAAGGTTGCAGTGGTTGGAATGGGCTTGTTCGGCGAGGCGCTGGCGCTGGATCTGGCGCGGGCGGGAGCGGAGGTGGTGGCCATCGATCGGATGCTCGCCAAGCTCGACAACGTCCGTGAGGAGGTCGCTCTGGCGGTCGCGTTGGATGCCACGGATGAGCGCGAGCTGCGTGCTCAAGGCATCGCCAGAGTGGATCTCCTGATCGCTTGCATCGGCAATGATTTCGAGGCCAATCAGATGCTGGTCGTGCTCGCGCGCGAACTGGGAGTCCCACGCATCTGGGCGCGTGCGCCGAGCCGGCGGCATGCGAAGATTCTCGAGTTGCTCGGCGCCGAGCGAGTCATACTTCCGGAGATCGACATGGCTGAGCGCGCGGCTCGCGAGTTGCTTTCCGCACGCTAGTGCTGGAGCGAACCGGCCGCCGCGGCATCCAGCCACCACAGAAGCTCTCCGCCCGCCGGACGGATGCGCGCCGCGGGCAGGCGCGGAGCAGCGCTCGCTCCGGCATCGAGGACCTGTCGCAGCGCATCCGCCTTGTCGGCCCCCGCGACGAGGAACCAGACGCAGCGCGCCTTGTTGAACACCGGATACGTCAAGGTGAAGCGCCAAGTCTTCAGCGCCTCCACCCATGTGGCGACCGAAAGCAGCACTTCCTCCTCCAGCCCGGTGGAGCCGGGAAAGAGCGAAGCAGTGTGACCGTCCGCACCCAGGCCCATCAGCGCGAGGTCGAAGGTCGGCACCTCACCCAGGCGCAGCTTGAAGAAGGCCTGAAGCTGATCCTCGTACTGCCTTGCGACGCGCTCAGGATCCGCGTCCTCGGTCTGGAAGCGATGCACGTTGCGCTCGGGTATCGCGATCTTGGACAGCAGCGCCTCGCGCGCCATGCGGTAATTGGAATCCGCGTGATCGGGCGGCACGCAGCGCTCGTCGCCGAAGAAGACCTGCACGCGGCTCCAGTCGAGCGGCGCGTCGACGAGCGACTCGTAGAGCGCGCGGGGCGTCGTCCCGCCGGAGAGCGCCACCGTGAAGCGGCGGCGCGCCCGCAGAGCCTTCAGGGCGCGCTCGACGAACTCCCCGCGTGCCGTCGCGAGCAGTTCCTCGCGGGAGACAAAGATGCGCACAGTCTGCTTCTCCGGCATGCGGTTCACTCCTCGATCTTGCGCCAGCGGCGGCCGTCGCGCTCCAGCAACTCGTCCGCTTCCCTCGGCCCCCAGCTGCCGGCGGTGTAGTTGCCGAAGTTGGCCGGCGGGACCGAGTGCCAGACCTGCAGCAGCGGTTCTACGATGCCCCAGCCCATGTCGACCATGTCCGCGCGCTGAAACAGCGTCGCATCGCCCTTGATGCAGTCATACAGCAACGTCTCGTAGCCGGTGGAGGCCGTCGACCCGAAGGAGTCCTTGTACTTCATCTCCATCGCGACGTTGCCCATGCGCACGCTGGGACCTGGAATCTTCGCGCCGAAACGCAGCGAGATGCCTTCGTCCGGCTGCACGCGGATGACCAGCACGTTGCGTGAGATCGTGTCGACGAGCGTGTTGCGGAAAAGCAGCGTGGGCGGGCGACGGAACTGGATCGCGATCTCGGAAACGCGCTTTTTCATGCGCTTGCCCGTGCGCAGATAGAAGGGGACGTCGGCCCAGCGCCAGTTGTCGACGTTGAGTTTCATCGCCGCGTAGGTCTCCGTGTTCGATTCCGCCGCCACGCGCTCTTCGCGACGGTAGGCCGGCACGCTGCTGCCGGCGATCAGTCCATCGGCGTACTGACCGCGCACCGCATGGGTCAGGACGCGCTCGTGGCTCATCGGTTGGATCGCGCGCAGCACCTTGGACTTCTCCTCGCGCACCGCCTCGGCCTCGAAGGAGGTGGGCGGCTCCATCGCGACCAGCGCGAGCAGCTGCAACAGGTGATTGGGCACCATGTCGCGCAGGCAGCCGGCCGTATCGTAGTAGCCGCCGCGACCCTCGACGCCGACTGACTCGGCCACTGTGATCTGCACGTTGTCGATGTAGCGCCGATTCCAGATCGGCTCGAACATGCAGTTTCCAAAGCGGAAGACCATGATGTTCTGCACGGTCTCCTTCCCGAGGTAGTGATCGATGCGGTAGATCTGCTCCTCGGCCAGTCCCTTGCGCAACGCGTGGTTGAGCTCGCGCGAGCTCTTCAGATCGTGGCCGAAGGGCTTCTCCACGATCACACGCCGCCAGCCGCCCCCGTCGCGCTCGGAGGTGAGCCCAAGCTGCGTCAGCTTCTCGACGATCGGGCCGAAAAATGCGGGCGCAGTCGCGAGGTAGTAGAGGTAGTTGCCCTTGGTGCCGTGCTCGCGGTCAACGTGCGCGAGCTTCTGCTCGAGCCGCGCATAGACGGTGGGGTCGTCGAAATTGCCATTGACGTAGTGAAGCCGCAGCAGGATCCAATCGACCACCCGCGGATCGAGCTTGCCGGTGGCGTAATGGCTCAGCTCCTCGCGCATCTTCCGGCGGAAGGACTCATCGTCGAGTCCGGCCCGCGCCACCCCCACGATCGCGATCTGGCTGTCGAGCAGATTCGCGGCCGCGAGGTTGTAGAGCGCGGGGATCAGCTTGCGCTTCGTGAGATCCCCCGCTGCGCCGAAGATCACGAGCGCAGCCGGCCCGACGGGTGGCGCGTACGGGTTGACCAGCGCCGGAAACTCGGTCGTCGTGCTGAGCGTGTCGTCCATGGCGCGCGGGTCCTATTTCCTGCCCGGTTCAGCGTGCCCGCCAAAGCCCGCGCGCATCGCGGAGAGGCACTTTTCGGCGAAGGTGTGCTCCTGACGGGAGCGAAAGCGCACGTACAGGGCGGCGGTGAGCACGTCGGCGGGCACGGCCTCGTCGATCGCGGCCTGAATCGTCCAACGCCCCTCGCCCGAGTCCTGCACGAAGCCCACGTAGTTCTCGAGCCTCGGATCCTTCGCCAGGGCGGCGGCCGTGAGATCGAGCAGCCACGAGCCAACCACCGAACCGCGCCGCCACAGCTCGGAGATGTCGTCGAGCTTGAAGTCGTAGCGCATGTCCGCGGGCAGGCTCTGCTGGTTGGCGCATTTCAGGATGTCGAAGCCCTCGGCGTAGGCCTGCATGATCCCGTACTCGATGCCGTTGTGAATCATCTTGACGAAATGACCTGCGCCACTCGGGCCGCAGTGCAGATAGCCTTGCTCGGCGCTGCCGCCCGTGCGGCCCGGCGCGGGCGGAACATCGCCCATGCCCGGAGCGAGCGTGCGGAAGATCGAATCGAGACGCCGCACGGCTTCGGTCTCGCCGCCGATCATCAGGCAGTAGCCGCGCTCCAGCCCCCATACGCCGCCGCTGGTGCCGACATCGAGATACGTGAGCCCGCGCTCCTTCAGCAGCTTGGCGCGCCGCACGTCGTCCTTGTAGTGCGTGTTGCCTCCGTCGATCAGCGTGTCGCCGGGTTCCAGCAGCGACGCCAGATCCATCAGGGCCTTTTCGGTAACCTCGCCCGCGGGCAGCATCACCCAGATGTGGCGCGGGCGCTGCATGCTCTTCACCAGTTCCGGCAGGGTTTTTGCGCCCTTGGCGCCCGACTGGATCAATTCCTCGACCTTGGCGTAGTCGCGGTTCCAGACGATGACCGAGTGACCGCCGCGCACGAGGCGCCGCGCCATATTGCCGCCCATGCGGCCCAGACCAACGATGGCAAGTTCCATATGTGCTCGTGAATCAGGTTCGAACGGTAGCGGGATGGTGCAGCGCCGCGCTCAGGGCGGCGTCGAGCGCGGCGAGCCCGCTTGCGAGCTCGCCGTCGATGTGCACGCGCAGGGCCCGACGCGAGCGCTCCGAGAGCACGGCGAAGTCGCCGCGCGCCTGCGCCGCCTTGACGACGCCGAAGCTGTACGCTGCTCCCGGGACCGGCAGATCGGCACTGTCGCGGGCCGTGATCTGCAGGAACACCCCGGTGTTGGGCCCGCCTTTGTAGGCCTGACCCGTCGAGTGCAGGAAACGCGGCCCGAAGCCCAGACAGGTCGCGGCCCGCGTCGCGTCACGAACCTTGCGGCGCATCGACTGCAGCTGGCTCTCCAGACCGGGATTCATCTCGATGTAGGCGAGCAGCGCGAAGTAATCGCCCGGTCCCAGGCGCGCGATGTGTGCGCGCAGCACGTCGGCAAGCTCGGCATTCGGCCCCGTGGCGCGCTTGAGCGCTGCGACATTGCGCTCATCGGAGTGCAGCGTGATCGCGCCCTCGATGAAAAAGGGTCTCTCCGCCGGCAGGCTGCCGCTCTGTTCGAAGGCGCTCGTCAGTTCGCGCGTCACGACCTTGCTGGCCTCGACGTCGGGCTGATCGAAGGGATGGATGCCGAGCACCGCCCCCGCCACCGCGGTGGCGATCTCCCAGCGGAAGAACTCGGCACCCAGCGACAAGGCGTCCGGCACGCTGATCCGCAGCACAGCCTGGCCGGCGCCCGCCAGCGCATCGACCGCCGTGTCCTGCGAGGCGTCCGGCCGCGATTGGTCGCGGATGTGCACGAAGAGCCGGTCGGCAGCGTATTTCTCGGGACCGGCCAGCGGTTCCAGATCGAGCGGGATGATCCCGCGGCCGAGTTTGCCGGTGGACTCCGCCACCAGTTGTTCCAGCCACGCTCCCAGACCGCTGAGCGTGGGCGAACAGACGATGGTCAGCTTGTCGCGGCCAGCGCGCGCCGCTGCGCCGAGTGAGAGACCCAGCGACGCGCCGGGATTGGACTCAGGGCTCACCCGTGCTCCGCACGCGGCGGCCATCGACTCGACGCGGCTGTGGAACGCGCCCAGATCCACTCCGATCAGTGCCGCGGGCACGAGGCCGAAATTCGAGAGCGCGGAAAAGCGCCCGCCGATGCTCGGAACACCGGGGAAGATGCGGCGATAGCCCTGCTCGCGGGCGAGCTTCTCCAGCTTGGAGCCCGGATCGGTGATGGCCACGAACTGCCGGCCGGCCCGCTCGCCGCTGAGGCGCTGCACGCGCTGGCGGAAGTACGCCTCGAAGAGGCTGGGCTCGAGCGTCGAGCCCGACTTGCTGGCGACCAGCACCAGCGTGCGCTTGAGATCGACGCGGCGCTCGCTGGCCGCGATCTGCTGAGGATCGGTGGAATCGACCACCTCCAGCCGCGGAAAACCGCTCGCGGCTCCGAAGGTGCGCATCAGCACCTCGGGCGCAAGGCTCGAGCCGCCCATGCCCAGCAGCAGCACATGGGTGAAGCCCTCCTGGCGGATTTCGGCGGCAAAAGCCGTCAGTTCCGCGCAGACGCCGCGCGCGGCAGCGGGCGCTTCGAGCCAACTGAGCCAGCGGTCCTCATCAGCGCCGGTCCACAGGCTCGCGTCCTTGTTCCACAGGCGGGCGAGCTTGCCCTCAGAAGCCCACTCGGCGCACAGCGCGTCCACGCTCTGCTCCAGCGCCGTCGGCAGCCAGCGCTGCATGTCCGGCGGCGAGGCCTGCGCGCGGGCCGACTCGATCGTCGCCAGCAGCTTGACGAAGGCATCCGAGAACAGCTTGAGACCCTCGGCCAGCAGCTGATCGGTCACCGCATCCAGCGAAATCTGGATCAACTTGAGCTCGGCCAGCTGGGCGCGTGCGGCATCGAGGCCCTCGATCAGGCTCTCGCGCGGCTTGCCGTGATCGCGGAAGGCGTCGATCGTCGCCGGGGGTGCCGTGTTGACCGTGTCGCGAGCGATCAGCTCCTCGACGTACAGTACGTCGCTGTAGGCCTTGTTCTTGGTGCCCGTCGAGGCCCACAGCATGCGCTGCATGCGCGCACCTTTTTTCTCCAGCGCCTTCCAGGCCTTGCCGGAGAAGATCTCGCGGCAGCGCGCATGGGCGAGCTTCGCGCTGGCGACGGCGATCCGGCCCTGCAGGGCCCGATTGCCCTTTGCTTCCAGCAACTTGTCGACACTGGTGTCGATGCGGCTGACGAAGAAGCTCGCCACCGAGGCCACCCGCGAGAGATCGCCGCCCTGCCGGGAGCGCGTCGTGAGCCCGCGCAAGTAGGCCTGAGCGACCACTGCGCAGGTTTCGACCGAGAACAGCAGCGTCACGTTGACGTTGATGCCCTCCGCGATCAGCTGCTCGAAGGCCTCGATGCCCGCCGGCGTCGCGGGCACCTTGACCATCAGGTTGGGTCGCGCCACGCGCTGCCACAGATGCCGGGCCTCGGCCAAGATCGCGGCCGCATCCTCGCCCTTGTGCATCGTCACTTCGAGGCTGACGTAGCCGTCGCGCGCCTGAGTCGATTCATAGACCCCGCGCAGGAGATCGGCCGCGTCCTGAATGTCGCGCACCGCCACGGCTTCGTAGAGCTCGAAGGCGCCAGCCCGCGGATGATCCTGCAGGAGGCGCGCGAGGATTGGGCGATATTCAGCGCCCTCCGCGATCGACTTCTCGAAGATCGAAGGGTTGCTGGTGACGCCCCGGATCTCGCCCGCACGCACGAGCCCGGCGAGCGAACCGTCCTCGAGGATCCGGCGGGAGATGTAGTCGAGCCAGAGCGACTGGCCGAGCTCAGACAGCTTGAGAAGCGGATGGGTCATGATCGTGTGCTCAGGCTCCTGCGCACTGCTCGCGCGCCAGCTTCGCGATGTTGTCCGGTGTGAATCCGAAGTGCTTCTGCAGATCGGCGAGCGGAGCGGAAGCACCGAAGCCGCGCATGGCGAGGATCGCGCCGCGCGTGCCCGCATAGCGCTCCCAGCCGAAGGCAGCGGCCTGCTCGACGGCCACGCGCGCGTGGATCGCGGAGGGCAGCACGCTCTCGCGCCAGGCGGCGTCCTGCTGCTCGAAGAGCTCCCAGCACGGGAGGCTTACCACGCGGGCGGCGATGCCCTCGGCCGCGAGCCGCTCCTGGGCCGCGAGGCACAGATGCACTTCCGAACCCGTGGCGATCAGCAGCACCTTGGGAGCGCCGAGCTTCGACTCCCGCAGCACATAGCCGCCGCGCATCAGCAGCTCGGCCGAAGCGCACTGCGTGCGATCCAGCGTCGGCAGCGCCTGACGCGTCAGCGCCAGCACGACCGGCCCGTCGCGCCGCGCCAGCGCCGTGCGCCACGCGAAAGCTGCCTCGTTGGCATCGCAGGGACGGATGGTCCAAACGCCGGGTGTGGCACGCAGGCTAGAGAGCTGCTCGATCGGCTGGTGCGTCGGACCGTCCTCGCCCACTCCGATCGAATCGTGCGTCAGCACCTCGATGTGCGGGATCTGCATCAGCGCCGCGAGGCGCAACGCGGGCTTGAGATAGTCGAGGAAGATCAGGAAGGTCGCGCCGTAGGCGCGCAGCCCGCACAGCGACATCCCGTTGACCATCGCCGCC
Source organism: Planctomycetota bacterium (assembly GCA_044359355.1). Lineage (GTDB taxonomy): Bacteria > Planctomycetota > UBA1135 > UBA1135 > SYGM01. The sequence continues at coordinate 54,140 of JBIKMH010000022.1, forward strand.
ATGGCATGCTCGCGGATCCCAAAGTGCAGGTTGCGGCCGCCGATCGAATGCGCGAGGCAGTCGCCGGCGCCCTCGAAGGTGAGCCGCGTCTTGGTGCTCGGCGCCAGGTCGGCCGAGCCTCCGAGGAGCCAGGGAATGACCTGGGCGAAGGCGTTGAGCGTCTTGCCCGCCGAATCGCGCGTCGCCATACCCTTGGGATCGGCGGGGAAGCACGGCAGCTTCGTCATCCAGCCCTCCGGCAGGTCTCCGCGCAACAGGCACTCCAGTTCGCGGGCGCGCTCGGGCTCCGCCGCTGCGTAGCGCTCCCATCGCAGCCGCCATTCCTGATGCAGCGCCGCGCCGCGTGCGCCGAATTTCTCCGCGAAACGCGCCTCGACGCCTTCGGGAACGAGAAAACGGGCGTCGGGCTGCCAGCCGTAGAAGCGCTTCGCCCCGGCGATCTCCTCCTCACCGAGCGGCTCGCCGTGCGCGGAATGCGTGTCCTGCTTCTTCGGCGCGCCGTAGCCGATGTGGGAGTCGACGATGATCAGCGTGGGACGCCCGCATTCCTGACGTGCGCGCGCGTAAGCCTGCGCCAGACGCGCCGTATCGTTGGCATCCGCGACGCGCAGCACATTCCAGCCATGGCCGAGGAAACGCGTGGCGATGTCCTCGCTGAAGGCAAGCTCTGTCTCCCCCTCGATCGTGATGCGGTTGTTGTCCCAGATCCAGACGAGGTTGGAGAGCTCCAGATGCCCAGCGAGCGAGGCCGCTTCCGCGCTGATACCCTCCATCAGATCGCCGTCGGAGCAGAGCACCCAGGTGCGAGCCTCGAACAGCTTCAGATCAGGCCGGTTGTAGCGCGCCGCCAGCCACCGCTGCGCCAGAGCCATGCCGACCGAGGTGGCGACCCCCTGCCCCAGCGGTCCCGTCGTCATTTCGACGCCGCCGGTATGGCCAAATTCGGGGTGTCCGGGCGTCCTCGAGTGCAGCTGACGGAAGCTCTGGATGTCCTCCAGCGACACCGCGCGCCGGCCCGTCGCCCGGCCCGCGCTGTCGCGCTCCATCACGCCCGCGAGAAACAGCGTGGAGTACAAGAGCATCGAGGCGTGCCCGCAGGAGAGCACGAAGCGGTCGCGATCCGGCCAGTGCGCTGCCCGCGGATCGAAGCGCAGCTCCTCCTGCCATAGCGAGTAGATCACAGGCGCCAGCGCCATCGCGGTGCCCGGATGGCCCGAGTTGGCCTTCTGCACGGCGTCCATCGAGAGCGTGCGGATGGTGTCGATCGCGAGGGTGTCGATAGAGGCGGAGGTGGTGGCGGTCTGCATGCTCGGGGTCCGGGGAGTGTGGCAATTCCGGCGCCCGACTGCGAGTGGCAGCCGGACCCGGAAAGAAAGGCCCGTTGAGAGCGCCCACGAACCTCTAGATCCGGCCCGCCGCGATCCGAAAGGAGCCATATTGGCTATGTACACCGACCCCGTCGCTGTCGAATCCGAACCGTTGCGTGAATTGGACGCGCGGCTTCAGGCCCGTTTGGAGGCCGGCGAGCTCCGGCTTCCGATGCTCGCCCAGACGGCGACCGAGGTCGTGGCCATCTGCAGCGACAGTTCCTGCGACGCCGGCCGCCTGACCCGCCTGATCCTGCGCGATCCGTCGCTGGCGGCGCATGCCCTCAAGGTCGCGAATTCCGGCGCCTACTCTCCGACCGAACCGATCGTCTCGCTTCAGCAGGCGATCAGCCGCTTGGGTTTCAGCACGCTCTGCGACATCGCGATCGGCATCTCGATGCGCAACCAGATCCGCGTCCCCCCCGGCCAGGAGGCACGCATGCGCGCTCTATGGACCCACTCGACGCTGGCCGGGGCCTGGGCTCGCGAGATCGCGCGCCTGCGCCGGCGCAATGCCGAAGGCGCGTTCCTGTGCGGGCTGCTGCACGATATCGGCAAACCGGTGGTGCTCACCGAGGCCCTGTCGGTCGCCGATCAGCTGGGCGTGAGCCCGGATCAGGACCAGCTCGAGTGCTGGATGCATCGTCACCACGAGCAGGCCGGAGCCCGCACGCTGAACTCCTGGAAGCTGCCCCTGTGGATGTCGCAGGCCGTGCTGCACCATCACGCTCCCGATCCGTCGGACGAGCACGTCGAATTCGCGCGCACGGCGCAGCTGGCGGATCTGCTCGCCCACGCGAGCCGCTCCGCCGATCCTGCCGTGGATGCCCTGCTGCGCGAGCATCCCGTGCTCGCCGATCTGGACCTCTACCCCGAAGATCTCGACACTTTGTTCTGCCTGCGCACCAGAGTCGACGAGCTGGCGCGCGCCTTTCAATGAGTGACGTCACCGGATATTACGCGCTGGCGGTGATCGGCGCCGGTCCGTCCGGTCATGGTGCGGCCCTCGAAGCCGCGCGGCACGGCCAACGCGTGCTGCTGATCGATCGCGACGCAACGCCCGGAGGGGAATGCGTGCATCGCGGAACGATTCCCTCTAAGACTCTGCGCGAGAGCGCGCTCTACCTTGCGGGGCTCAAGCAGCGCTCCGCGGGGCTCGCGACGCCCGAGTTGCCGGCCGACACCAAGGTGCAGAGCTTGATGAAGCGCCTCGAACACGTGCTGCACGCGCACGAGGCCTTCATCCGCCGACAGCTCGACAGCGCCGAGATCGAATTCCAGCGCGGCAGAGCTCGTTTCCTCGACCCGCACACGCTCGAAATCACGCTCCCGCAGGGCGGTCGGCGCCGCGTGCACGCCGAGCATATCCTGATCGCCACGGGCTCGCGTCCGCGCCAGGCGTCGGAGATGGGTCTCGATCACGAGAACATCCTCGACAGCGACTCGATCCTCTCGCTGATCTACCTGCCGCGCTCGCTGACGGTGCTCGGCGCCGGTGTCATCGCCTGCGAATTCGCCACGATCTTTCAGGCGCTGGGCGTGCATGTCACGATCGTAGACCGCACTTCCCGGCCGCCGGCCTTTCTCGACAACGAAATCGCGCTGCGCTTCGTCGCGGCCTTCGAACGCATGGGTGGCACCTTCCTCGCCAACGCCAAGCCCGTGTCCTGCCGCTTCGATGGCGTATCGAGCACGCTGACCACGCTCGAGGACGGCCGCGTGATCGCCAGTGAAAAGACGCTGGTGGCGCTCGGGCGGATCGCCTCGGTGCAGGGGCTGGGGCTCGAGCAAGCAGGGCTGCAGCTGACCGCGCGCGGATGCCTCAGCGTGGATGTCTTTGGTCGCACTCCGGTTCCGCACATCTATGCCGCGGGCGACCTGATCGGCCCGCCGGCGTTGGCGGCCTCGTCGATGGAGCAAGGCCGACGAGCCGTGCGTCACATGCTCGGCCAGAGCCTCGCGCAACCAATCGGGACGATTCCGATCGGCATCTACACGATTCCCGAGATGGCATCCGTGGGCCTGACCGAAGCTCAGGCGATCGAGCGCCACGGCGGCGTGCTGGTCGGCCGTGCGGATTTCAGCGAACTGGCTCGTGGGCAGATCAGCGGCGACACCGAAGGGCTGCTCAAGCTCTACGCTGATCCCGCGGATGGCCGCATCCTCGGCGCCCAGATCATCGGTGACTCGGCGACGGAGCTGATCCATCTGGCGCAGCTGGCCATGATCAGCAGCCACAGCGTCGAGGTGTTCGTGGAACAGGTTTTCAACTTTCCGACCATGGCCGAGGCCTACCGCGTGGCGGCGCTCGACATCCTCGCGCAGCGGAGCGCGCGGCGGAAGGCCGCCTGAGGGGCTGGCCAGGGCTTTCCCGCGGCGGGCTCTTTCCTCGACCCCGCCCATCCGTTAGGATCTCCGCCCCCATGGGGACGTAGCTCAGTTGGTAGAGCGACGCGTTCGCAATGCGTAGGTCGAGGGTTCGAATCCCTTCGTCTCCACCAGATCAGCAGGGTCGGGCAGCGCCCGGCCCTGTTTTCTTGGCTGGCCGCAGACGTGCCGCTCCTGGGCGTGATGCTCCTGGGCGTGATGCTCCTGGGCGTGATGCTCCTGGGCGTGATGCTACTGGGCGTGCTGCTCCTGCGCGCGCTGAGCCCAGCCCGGCGAGCGCGGTCCGCAGTCTGGCCCAGCCCCGAGCGCCGAGCCCACGAGCGCCGACCGCTCAGCGCCGGAACGGGCGGCGTTTGATCGGGAGCGAGCCGCTGGCGAGCTCGGCCTCGAAGCGGCGCACGACCTCGAGCAGCGCCGGACCGTAGTCGCGCGCCTGCCAGGGCAGCAAGCCCTCGATGGCCTCGAGCTCCGCGGGCGAGCGCGGCAGCTGCCGAGCGATCCGCACGAGCACATGGCGGTTGATCAGGTAGGCCGAATCGATGCCGATCCTGGCCGCCAGATCCTTGCGGCAGTTCTTGAGCCGCTCGTGCAGCTCCAGCTGCGCCTCGTCCATGCCGTTGGTGCCCTCGCGATTGGGCAGTTGCGGCCACTGGCGCAGCGGGCCGAGCTCGCGCGAGCGCCGCAGCGCAGCCAAGATCCCTTCTCCATGCCGCGCCAGCACGCGTGGCGAAACATTCGGCACGCGGCCCAGTTCGGTGTGGTCCTTCGGCCGGCGCGCCGCGATCTCCAGCAACTGTTCGTTGAGGAGCACGCGGAAGGGCGGATCGTCGGCCGCCGACGCCGCCGCATCGCGCCAGATGTACAACTCGCGTAGGGCCTGACGGCTTTCCGGATCGAGCGTCCGTGCACCCTTGAGGCGCACGAATTCATCGGCGTCGAAGCTGTCGTCCGGCGGATCGATGCGCTCCAGACGCCAGCACTCGCCTTCGACGAAGTGCAGGCGGCCGCGGCTCTCGAGCTCGCGGCGCTGTTCACGCATCAGCGACAGCAGAAAGCGCGTGTCGAGCCGTGCGTAGCGCACCTGCTTGTCGGTCAGCGGCCGCTGGGCCCAGTTGGAGCGTTGCATCGACTTGTCGAGCTCGATCCCGTAGCGCTCGCGCAGCACGTTGGCGAGCCCCGGATTGGGCGATCCCAGCGCCGCCGCCGCCACCCGCGTGTCGAACAGGTTGGCGAAGCCAAATCCGTAGCGCCGCTTGAACAGCAGGATGTCGTATTCGCCGTCGTGGAATACCTTGGTGCGCTCGGGGTCCGCCAGCACCCGGCCCAGGCCGCCGATATCGAAGCCCGCGAGGGGGTCGACGAGGTAGTCGCGGTCCTCGACCGTCACCTGAATCAGGCAGACCTTCTCGCGGTAGCTGTAGAAGCTGTCGGCCTCGGTGTCGACGGCGATCTCGCGCTGCGCCGACAGATCCTCGAGCATCCGGCGGAAGCCGGACGCGTCTTGAACGAGGGTCGGGGGCGGAAGGGATTGGGACATGCAGGGCGTACTCGGCCAACGAGCAAGGGTAACAGGCCCGAGTGGAGCCGTCAGCGCCCAATTTGCAATATCCTATTACTCCCTCCGTTCCCTCGAGGCTATGGCGCCACGCCGCGAGCGCGTAGCTTAGTACCCCCCCTCTTGTCCCGATCCCCCGCACTGGAGTCTGCATGGGCCGTCAATGGTTGCACGCGAAGAAGGTCATCACCGCCAACAAGCGCGCCTCGATCACCACCAAGCTGGTGCGTGAAATCACGATCGCCGCGAAGACGGGCATGCCCGACCCGGCTCACAACGCGCGCCTGGAAGTCGCCATCGAAGCGGCCCGCAAGCAGTCGGTCTCCAACGACGTGATCGCCCGCGCCATCAAGAAAGGCTCCGGCGCTGGTTCGGACAGCGCGCAGATGGAGCTCGTCACCTTCGAGGGCTACGGCCCGCACAACGTACCGGTGATCGTCGAGTGCCTCACCGACAACCGCAACCGCACCGCACCCGACATGCGCTTTCTGTTCCGGGAGGGCGGACAGTTCGGCTCGAAGGTGCAGTTCCTCTTCGAGCATGTGGGCACGATCGAAGCCACCAAGGATCAGGCCAAGCTCGATCTCGAGGAGGTCGCGATCGAAGCGGGCGCCAACGAGGTCGAACCGCTCGAGGAGGTCGAGGAAGGCGGCAGCGGAGGACGCTTCTTCACGGCTCCCTCCGATCTCGACAGCGTCTCCAAGGCCCTCAAGGCCGCCGGCTGGACCGTCACCAAGTCCGAGATGGGCTACAAGCCCAAGGACATCGTGCAGCTCGACGACGCTCAGCGCGCAGAGGCCGCGGCCTTCTTCCAGGCCATCGACGACCACGACGACTGCCACCGCATCTACACCGGGTTGGGCTAGTGCACGCGCGCCTCGCTCTGGTGGTGGCGCTGCTGACGAGCGCCTGCGCGGCGACCGCAGTTCCAAAGCCTGCGCCGCCGGCGCCTGTGCGCCCGACGCTGGCGCGCGAGCTCGTGGCACAGGATCCGCGCGCGGTTCGCGTTTTCGACGGCCATTCCGGCGCGAGCTTCAGCTGGGAGCAACTCGTCGAGCGGGCGGGCGCGAGCGATCTGGTCCTGATCGGCGAAAACCACGGCCATCCGCTGGGACTCGCCTGCGCGGCGGCGCTGTTCGAGGATCTCATGGCGCTTCACAGCTGCGCCGGCCTGTCGATGGAGTTCTTCGAACGCGACGAGCAGTCGCGCATCGATGACTGGCTCAGCGGCTTGAGCGACGAGAGCACCTTCGAAAAGCGCACGCAGCGCTCGAGCACTGGCTCCACCGGCGGCAACTGGCCTGCGGGGCATCGAGCCATGCTGCACACCGCCAAGCGCGCAGGCCGCGCCGTGATCGCCGCGAACGCACCGCGCGCGCTGGTGCGTCTGGTGCGCGAAAAGGGCTACGGCGCGCTCGACGCTCTCACGGAAGAGCAGCAGCGGCTGGTCTTCGTTCCGCCCTGGCTCGTCGAAGGGCGTTATCGCGAGGAATTCAACAAGTTCATGGCGGGTGACTGGGGCCCTTACGAAGCAGAGCAGGCCGCACGCCTGGAATCGGTCTTCCGCTCGCAGTCGCTGTGGGACTGGACCATGGCGGACTCGATTCGAAAGGGGCTGGAGCGCGGGATCGCGCCGCTGGTGCATGTCGTCGGCCGCTTCCACGTCGATCATCAGGGCGGAACGGTGCAGGCCGTTCGCATCCTGCGGCCGGACGCGCGCATCTTCGTGGTCAGCTTCGTCGATGAGCAGGCCGAAGCTCTGGAAGAAGACGATCGCGAACGCGGCGATGCGGTGATCTACGTCGGGAAGTGAGCCCCGAGGGGGAACTCGGCTCTAGCGCCGCGAGTTGCGCCAAGCCTCGATCGCCTGCTGCCACTTCTCCGCTTCGCGCGGCATGAATCCGATCAGAAACTCCTCCGTCGGCCGCTTGATCTCGAGCACCAGAATGCGCGGCTTGCCGGGCAGCCAGCGCGTCCCGAACTGGTTGGCGAGCTTGGCCGAGCGGACGTGGGCCTTTTCGAGCACGGTGACCTCCTTGGGCACCCAGCGGATCGAGACCAGCGTCTTCTCGGACAGCACCAGCGAGCAGTTGCCTTTGGCCTGCTTGAGCCCCCTGTCGGAGCGCGAGAGGTAGGAAGCCATCGGATCGGCCGCGAGCAGCGCTCCCCGAGCGAGGCCCTTGGCCTCCTTGAGCGAGCGGGTCGCCAGGCGACGGACCCAGAAGCCGATGGCGACGAAGGCCGCGATCAGCGACAGGGCGACTGCGACGGTGATCGCGATGGCGACGGGAGTCATGCGGGGAGGGCCACTTCCGCCCTCCCGGAAGGGAGGGAAAGTGGCGAGGACGACGGGACTCGAACCCGCAACCACCGGCGTGACAGGCCGGTACTCTAACCGATTGAGCTACGTCCCCGCAGCTTGGGCGGCAGAGTGTAGCGGCCCGCCGGGGGTGCGGCAAGCCCCTGCCACGAGACTGATCCCCTTCCAGGGACATCGGCCGTTGATTGCAATATCCTAGGGCTCCCAAAAAAACCTCCCCTTCCATGCGATCGCTTCCGCCATGCTGAGGCGTCTTTGCACAAGCCCCAGCTTGCTGGCGGCGCTGGGGCGGTGGTCGCGGTTGGTGCGCGGCCGGATGTAGTTCTTGTAGCCAGCGTAGATCCAGAAGTGAT
>JBIKMH010000048.1:0-20078 GCA_044359355.1 Planctomycetota bacterium
AAGACTCTTCGTGACCACGTCGTCCACGTCCAGGTCTCCAGCAAGCTCGCCCGCAACACCAGGAACCCGTTGTTCCCCATCAACCACCAGTTCGCGATGTTGCGCGACAACATCTCGCGTCTGGTGCGGCGCAACTGGGGCTACAGCAAGCGCATCGAGCGCAAGCAGGATCACTTCTGGATCTACGCCGGCTACAAGAACTACATCAGGCCGCGCACCAACCGCGACCACCGCCCCAGCGCCGCCAGCAAGCTGGGGCTTGTGCAAAGACGCCTCAGCATGGCGGAAGCAATCGCATGGAAGGGCAGATTATCGTTGAAGTTCTAGGAAATGGCAATCCGGAGCCCATGTCCCCGGAAGGGGATCAGTTTCCCTTCTAGGTGAGTTCTGCTTTCCGCCACGCAAACGGTCTCGCCAGCGGCCCGACTTCCCGCTCGACCACGCCTGCTGCCAAGGCATAACGTGCGCCCCGGCACCAGCAGCGCAGAAACAGCAGCAGCACGCTTATGGCCGCCAAGGTCGCCACCCCACCCAAACCCAATTGGTTGGTTCCCACCAGGCCCTCGACGCTGCGCGCACCGTAGCCCGCTATGACAACCAATCCCGCTTCCGCAAGGGCCACCAGCGCCAGCGGGCTCAGCGTGCTCCAGGGACGCGACAGCACAAGCCACCAGGCACCGAAGTATTCCTGCGTCACGAAGCTGGCATCGCGCCAGGCCACGCGCAGGCGCGCGTAGTCGCCGACAGCCAGCACGAGCGCCACGCCGAGCGCGTACAGAACGCCTTGGGCGAGGCGCAGGCTCACGGCGCTCCATTCGGAGGTGAAACTCTCCATCCGGTCCCAGTCGCTTTCGGGCAACCCCGCGCCCAGTCCCAGCACGCCGGAGCGCCAGGGCGTGCCGAAGATCACCCAGGACCAGATGGCCAGAGCTACCAAGCTCCACAGCCATACGCGCAGATAGCGGCCGAAGAATCGTGAGGCGCCCTGCAGCGCGGCGCGCATGTCGCGCCGACCACCGAAGGCCATCGCCGCCCATCCTCCAGCCAGAAACATGCCGAGCAGCATGGCGAGCAGTGCCAGCGCGGCTCCCATGCCCGCGTTGTGGCTCGCCAGCTGACCCAGTTCCGTTCGATGGTCGAATCGAAAGGCCGTCGAGAGGTTGGCGAAGAGTTCGCCGGGCTCGTAGCGACTGCCTAGGGCCGCATTCATCCACGCATGCCATGCCAGCGCCATCGGTAGCGCCAGAAACAGCTGGGCCGCGCCGGCGAGACCCCACCAGTGAACGGCCCTCCAGCTCCACAGCAGCGGATGCTGCTTTCCCGGATCAGCCACCGACACCTCCGAACCAGTGCAAGCTCTGCATGAACTGCGACCAGACTCGCTCGCTCCAGCGCAGCGGAGTGCGCGCGTCCTTTTGGGCATACCAGGCGTTGTTGGAGAGATCGGTGTCGAGCCAGTAGCGCTGAGAGGGGTCGATCACCACGCTCTGAAGCCTGCGCGAGTCCGGCGCGCGCCCTGCCAGCGGCTTCCACCAGGCCTGACGCTCCTGCTCCTCTCGCGCCCAAGTCAAACGCTCTCTGGTTCCATCATCCCAGACGATCTCGATCTCGAGCGGGAGCGCGAAGCCGCCGTCTCGGCGCAACACGACCTCCGCCTCATGCAGCGCCTGCGTGCCTTCCTCGTCGCCGCGCGCCCAGACGCCATCGGGACCGGGGAAGTAGCCCTTGCGCGGGGCGTGTTTCCTCTCGGTGACATCAACACGCCAGTCGACGGTGGCATTCGATCGAAACGCCGTCTCCAGAAACCACGCGACATTCGCCCCGGCGCCTTCCTGAAAAGCCTGAAAGAAATCATCGGGGTAGGGATGACGGTAGCGCCAGCGCTCTGAATACAGGCGCATGCCGTTCAGGAACCGTTCGCGCCCCACCAGCCCACAGAGAGTGCGAAGCATCGTCGCCGTGCGTCGATAGCTGTTGACCCTGTAGCTCTGCGCGTCGACATGGCGCCATCCATGGGTGTCGATCGGATCGCTGTCGGGATCCGCGAGATAGCCGTTGCGATCCGTTGCGCGCGGATCGTCACGCCACCGGCCCCAGGTCACCAGCGGCAACTCCTGCCAGAAGTCCAGCGGCCCGGAGCGCACCAGCGGAGCCCATTCGCGGCCCAGCAGTCGGGGGCCGTGCTCCAGTCGCAGCCACGCTGCCAGCCCATCGGCATCGGTGCGCGCCAGCGGCACAGCGTCGATCGGAATCGGACCGATGTCGGTGGCGATCGCCGTCATTCCGTAGCGGCGCAGCATGGCCTCATTCTGCGTGTAGGTGTTGAAGCCTTCGTCGAGCCAACCCGCCTCGAACTCGTTGTTGCCCACGAGCCCGTACCAGAACTGGTGCCCCGCTTCGTGCACCGTGACGCTTTCCGGCGAACGCATCGTCGGAAATGTGAAGAGTCGCGATCCGCAGGTGAAGAGCGTCGGATACTCCATCCCGCCCGCGGCTCCGGCGCCCCACGGAGGATCCACCACCGTGATGTGCTCGTAGGGATAGGCTCCCCACCAGAGTCCGTAGAAGAAGAGCGCCGTGCAGGTCGCATCGTAGTGCCTCCACCCTTGTGCGGCATGCTCGGGAGAGAGCAGGACGGTCATCGCCACATCGCGACCCGCGAGTCGATCCTCTCCGTAGCCCAAGGCAAGGCCCGTGGACATGACCTCTCCCCGAAAGCGCTCGGCCCACTCCTTCCACGAGAACGTGTACTCCTGCTTCACGAAGCGGGGATCCGCAGTCCACGCGAAATCGTGGACGACCAGCGGACGCCCAGTGAAATCCACGCTGGTCTGATCCGCTGCAGAGGGCGCGAGAAAGCGTGCCTTGACGCGCCCCTGCCCGAGGACTTCGCCGACTCCGCGCCCGCTGGCTCCGATCTTTCCCGCATAGCGCTCCGGGAGGTCGATGGTGACGTCGTAGCTGCCGTAGTCGGCGAAGAACTCGGTATTGGCGTGGAACTGGTGACAGTTCCAGCCGTTGCCAGTCTCGTAGACGCCCAGCTTGGGGAACCACTGGGCCATGAACAGAAAGTCGCCCTTCTGGCCGGTCCGGCGGCGCACCCGCGGAATCTTCGCTTCCCAGTCGATCTCCACGGTGACCCGCTCCTTGCTCTTGAGCGGTTCGCTCAGCTTGACGCGGAAGACCGTCTTGTCGTCCTTGTTGCCGTCATCCGGCGCCATCCACTCCATCTGGCCTGTGGAGTCGCCGCCTCCGACCCGGATCGCGCGGATGCGGATCCAGCCCCACTCATCCGCCAGCTTCACGCCGCGCAGCTCGCCTCCCGACTCGACCAGGTGGGTGGAGCGGTTGTTCGCAAAGGCGTTCCAGTAGGTGTGGAACCACAGGTCGTAGATGTCGTCCTTGCTGGGATTGGCCCATTCCAGACTGAGCTTCCCTTCCAGCGTGCGCTGATCGGGTTCCACGCGAACGGCGATACGGTAGTCCGGCCGAGAAACGAGGTCACTGACGCTCTGGAAGTGGACCGGGGTCAGGAGGGCTGCCAGCAGGAGGAACAATCCCATGCCCCTCCGAGCATCCCCGGAAGGCTGGTCGGTCGCAAGAGCGGCCCGGTCCGCATTTTTTTCCCGCAGTTTTTGGGATTCACGCTCATGCGCTCTCAAGGGGAGCCGATAACCAGTATGGAAACCAATGCCACCCCATCCGGAGGCACACCATGGAAATCCACAACAACAACAACATCCAAGGCCGTCGGACCAAGTCCGAACCGCTGATCGATATCACCCGGCCGAACCGGGAGATCGTTCGAAAGTCGGTCGAGCAAGCCCAAGACAAGCGGGACTCCCTCGAAATCTCGCCTGTGACGGCGGAACTCGCCCAGCAGGCGGAAGCGGACGCGGAGCGCGCTGAAGCGACCCGCCAGGCCAAGGTCAGCGAGCTGCGTGATGCGTACGCCGAAGGGCGTCTCAACTCGCCGGAGCGCATCATGCGCGCCGCCGAGTCGATCCTGCGCGATCAGCCGCCCCCGACCTCCAACTGATCCAACCCCAGAACGCCCGTACACGGCGTCTGGACAAGGTATCGAGAGCGATATCCTGTCCCGACGCCGTGCTGTTTGGTTACGGGGCGAACGAGTCAGCGCAGCAGCTCGGCCATCTGCGAGGCCGCAAACTGGGCGAAGCGGGCTGGAGACAGCAGATAGATGTCCACGCGCTCGTTCGAGTTCTCGCCGCCACGCGTATGCTGATGCCAGGCCTCCACGGCCTTGCGCACGCGCTCGTCGGAAGCATCCAGCAAGATGCTGGCGCTCCAGATGGGCATGCCGGTTTCCGCCGCCAAGAGGTCGACTTCCAGACCGAGGCGCTGGGGAGCGTACACTCGCCGTTCGCTGACGCTTCCCATCAGGAGAGCGTCGAGCTGGTATCGGCGCGCCAGGCTGAGGATCGTGCGCGGATCGATGCGGCCGCGACGGAAGGGCTCGCTCGAAGGCACTTCCTCGAGGCTACCGTAACTCAGCGGGACGATCTCGAAACCGGCGTGCCGGGCAGCCGCAGTTCCGAAGGCGGACTGCAGGTCCTGAGCAACCTGAGGATCGATTCCCTCGCCCTGGAACGGCAGCAAGCCGACGCGCTGCAGTCGGTAGGACTTGGCATCGCTGGCGATGCTCGCCCGCGCGAGGTTGGGCACGGAACCCTGTCCTGAAACGCAGGCTGTCAGCGGCAGAACCAGCAGCAGGGCCCATCCCGTATTCACGGGTTCTCCTGTCTGGGCACCGGCTTGGTGATGGCGTCCGGGTTGGGCTGTGCGGCTAGGCGGGCAGCCTCGATCTTGTACTCCAGCAGCAGCTTCTCAGCTTCCAGCCGACGGATCTGGGCGGTCACGAGCCTTCCCGCGAGCTCCAGATTCTCTAGCCGGGAGCGTTCGAGCTCGCCCTGGAGCCGCGCGTTCTCGGCGGAACTCTGCTCCAGCTTCTCGGTGTTGCTCTTGAGATCGGCCTGCAGACGCTCCAACGAGGCTGTCAGGCTCTTGACTTCGATGCCGAGGCGCTCTTTCTCATCGATGACCTGCTGGTACAGCTCGAGCAGGTAGACGCGGCTGCCGTCGGCGATGGCCTCGCCGGTGGGTCCTTTGCGAATCTGAGTTCCGCCGGCTTCGGAGGTCCATACGGGCGCTCCGTCGCGCCCGTAGAGAACCGGAGTGCCAACCGGCTGAGCCTGCGCGCTCAGTTCCTGTTTAGGGGCTCGGGAAACGCAGGAAGCGACCAGCAACGAGAGAAACAGGGGCAGGCTCTTCATGATGAACTCTTCTCCTCCACATCCAGCTCGACCAGCGTCTTTTCGCCGCAGGAGCAGGTGATCTCGATCGCTCGAACGCGATGGTCGCTGCTCAACGTGCGCACGCTCTTGGCGCACGCGGCAGCCTTCCCGGCGGGCATCGCAGCCGCAGGCTGCGTGGCGCCCGGCATCAGAACGCGATCCTTCTTGATGATTCCGTGGTTCATGACTCTTCGCTTTCCTTGCCACGCAGCGTCCGGTTGAGCAGGAAGATCGCCCGGCTGTGGATCTGGCTGACGCGTGATTCCGTGACGCCCATGATCCCGCCGATGTCGCGCAACAGCAGGCCTTCTGCGTAGTAAAGGGTGATCACCGACTTCTCCTGCTCGGGAAGCCCCGAGATGGCCTCGAAGAGCCGCTGCTTGAGCTCCTCGTGCTCCGCCACGTCGGAGGGGTCTTCCGAGCGCGGATCGCACAGAAGACTCCCGAGGCGGGAGTGAGCGGCTTCGTCATCGAGGGAGGCGCAGGCAGCCTGACGCGCGCAGGCGAGCACCTCGTCCACATCCTCGGTCGAGAGCTCCAGCGCCGAGGCGATCTCCTCGGGCTGCGGCGTCATTCCATGGGTCTGCTCGTGATCGTGAATGCAGCGCTCGATGTCGCGCATGCGTTCACGCATGCCGCGCGAAAGGACGTCCCGCTGTCGCAGCGCGTCCAGAATGGCGCCACGGATGCGGACGTAGGCATAGGTCGAGAATTGATGGCCGCGCGCAGGATCGAAGCTGTCGGCAGCGGCCAGGAGGCCGAGCATGCCGAAACCGTAGAGATCGTCCCGGTCCATGCCTCCCGGGACGGACATGCGGCCCACGATGTGCTTGAGCAGAGCCACGTGTTCAACGATGAGCGCTTCCCGTTCGGCGGGCGAAACGCCGCTCGATTGCGTCACAGCGAGACTGCGGTTGGCGTTCTGAGGGTTCATCTAGTCGACCTCAGGGCTCCGTGCGCTTCTTCTGCTGGGTGCGCCGGGCATCCGCCTCGACGGCGGAGAGCAGCGCCTGCATGGCCCGCACCAGGGCCCAGAGGCCCAGAAAGGCCAGCCCGCCGCGCAGCGCCGCCATCCAGACAGGCACATGGAAATACAGGGAAATCAGTGCAAGCAGCGCTCCGACCGCAACCGCAAGGCTGCGCCCGAAACCAAACCAGCTGGCGTCGAGATTCCCCATTCCCTCGGCCTATCGGATTTTCTTTCCGACTCCTTGAGCCGTCGGAGAGCGGCCGCACAGGCGTTCCAGGCGCCCGGCGAGGCTCTGGAGGCAGCTGCGGGGCAGGATGGCGTCCGCCGGGGCTCGATCACTCCCGCCGATGGGACGGTGTTCCCGCACGCTGCGGGCCAGGGCGGCCGAGCGAGGCATCCAGCCCGCCAGCTTGGGAGAGCGTGCCAGAAAACGTTCGGCGACCGAGCTGAGTCGGCGGGCGCAGGCATGGGCTTCTTCGACGCTGCCGGCGAGATTCACCAACACCTCGGGAGTCGGGACTTCGCGTGTTCCGCTCTCTCCGATGGCGTGTAGCGCCTTCAGCAGTCCGTAGGCGTCGGTCAGCGCAGTCGGATCCGGAGTCGTCACCAGCAGCACGTGATCGGCCTGAGCGGCGAACTGAAGCGTGTCAGCTCCTATGCCGGCTGCGCCATCGCACAGGATCAGGTCGTAGGACTCGCCGAAACAGGCGAGATCCTCGAGGAAGCGAGCCCGTGCGCGGTCCGATAGCTGTGCCATGGAGTGATTCCCGTTGGCACCCGCCAGCAACTCCACGTTGACACCCGCGCTCAGCAAGCAGTCCCTTAGGCTGGCCTCGCCGCAGAAATAGTGTTCCAGGCTGGCGGAGGCTTCGATACCGAGCAGCGAGCGCTGGTCGGAAAGTGACAGGTCGAGATCGACCAGCAGCACGCGCAGCCCGCGCGCACCCAGTTCCAGGGCCAGGTTGAGCGCAATCAGGCTCTTGCCAACGCCACCCTTGCCGCCGGTGATGTACACCTGCGGAGCGCGGTGGACAGCGAGAGTCGCGTGGCTCCCAGCTTGGGTCAGCATCGAGATCATGAGAGCTTCCCCATCAGGAAGAGGTCGGCCACGTTTGCGCCGGTAGCCCTGTGCAGATCGTGTTCGATGCGAGTTCCATCGCACAGGAACGAGACGGGCAACTGCCGGCTGCGTGCGAATTCGAGTGCGCTCGCCTTGTCTCCGGTTTCGTCCAGCTTGGTGACGATGCAACCGGCTGGCTGCAGCGGTGCGTACAGCTCGTGCTGTTCCGCCCGCGCCCGGGCGCTGGTGCTGGCCGGAAGCACCAGATGCACGTCGATCGCGACCGGTGCGTGCTGAAGCGACTTGGTCATCTGAGCAAGCATCGGAACGTCCTGCAGGGCGTGTCCGGTCGTATCGAGCAGCAGCATGTCGACCCCTCCGGCTGCCAGCACTTTCGGGTTCATACGCACGCCCCGCTTGAGGACGGTCATGGGGATGCCGAGCTGCTGGGCGAAGGCCCGCAGTTGCTCGACCGCGCCAACTCGGTGGCTGTCGAGGGTCGCGAGTTCGACCTTACGACCAGCCTGCAGCATTCCGTGCGCGAGCTTCACGAGCGTCGTGGTCTTGCCTGAGCCTGTCGAACCTACCAGCGTCAGCACGCGTGTCTTGCCGGGGATCCGCGTCAGCCTCGCGGGCGTGAAATGCTTCGCGATGTCCTCGGCCGCCAGATCCACCGGGTGGCTTCCCTGCGAAAGCCGCCGCTCCACGGCGGAGCACAGCTCAGCGCGGTACTCCGGGCTCGTACCCTGTCTGGCGAGCCGCGCATCCAGTTCGCGCAGCACGGCGGCCTGCTTGGGTTTGCGTTCCGTGTTGCGGAATACTGCGCTACTGACGGTTGCGGCATCGCGCTGCGCGATCGCCAGCGCGACCTCTCCCCCAGCCAGAGTCTCCTGACTGATGACCACGGCGTCCTCGCCGTAGGTCTGGCGGGCGCGGAGCAGTGCTTCTTTCAGCGAAGCGGCACGAATACGGTGTATCTGCATCTCATTCCTCCATGCGGACCACCGAAGCCGTCACCACCGAACGGGCGGGCACGACTTCGTTGTAGGACAGAACCGGAACCTTGGGCAGCGAGGCCCGCGCGAGCTCGTTCAGGAAGCGGCGCACGTTCGATCGGGCGAGCACGACCACGTTGCGGCCACCCTTGCCAGCCTTGGCTACATCCGCGCCGATGCGTTCCATGAGGCTCTGGAGCCAGGCGGGGTTGACGGGCTTGGCTTCAGGATCACGCACGGCTCCCACGGCCGCTGCCAGCCGGTTTTCGATCTCCGGATCGAGCGTCACGGCGTGCAAGGCGCCTTCCGAATCCGCGTACATCTCGCAGAGGGTGCGACCGAGGCGCTGACGCACGAGTTCGCTCAGCTGATCCGTGTCCTTGATCTTGGCGGCGTTGTCCGCGAGGACTTCAAGGATCGCCGGCAGGTTGCGAATCGAAACCCCTTCGCGGAGCAGCGACTTCAGCACTCGCTGGACATCGCCGTAACCCATCTTGGACGGGATCAACTCCTCGACGACAGCCGGCGAGGTCTTCTTGATCTGGTCGACCATCTCCTTGACATCGTCTCGGGAAAGGATGTCGCCGATCGAGCTGCGGATGGTCTCCGAAAGGTGCGTGACGAGCACGCTGACCGGATCGATCACGGTGTATCCCATCAACTCCGCTTCGCTTCGCGAGGATTCCGGAATCCAGCGTGCGGGCAGTCCGAAGGCGGGATCGGTGGTCTGTTTGCCCTTCAGCTTGCCCGTGACAGCGCCGCCGTCCATCGCGAGGAACTGGCCGACTTCGAGTTCGCCGCGGGCGACTTCCTGACCGCCCACCAGCACCCGATACGCGCCGGGGGCGAGCCTGATGTTGTCCTTGACCCGCACCGGCGGCAGCACGACTCCTTCCTGAGTCGCGAAGCGCTTGCGCAGCTGGCCGATGTGATCGAGGATGCCCCCCCCGTTTTGGTCCTGAACCAGCGGAATGAGCCGGTAGCCGATCTCCAGCGCGATGCGGTCCACCTGAAGCAGCTCCTCGGGCTTGGGCTCCTCCTTCGCGGTCTTCTCCGCGGTCTTGGCCAGAGCCAGATCGTGGCTCGCCAGAGTCTTCGCTTTCTCGTTCGCCTCGTTGTGTCCGCGGCGCCACATGACGAGTAGCAAAGTCGCGATCAGAGCGAACGGGATAATCGGCATGCCGGGGAGCAGCCCAATGAAGAAGATCATGCCGGCTGAAATCAGGGATGCGCGGGGGCTGCCGGAGACCTGCAGCACCAGATCGGTTCCAAGCGAGTTGTCGCTGGTGTTCTTGGTAACCAGCACCGCGGCGGCCGTCGAAACCAGCAGGGCAGGGATCTGGGTGACCAGACCGTCGCCAATGGTCAACTTGGAGTACTTGTCGATGGCATCGCCCATCTCCATGCCGCCGAAAGCCCCGATCGAAATGCCGCCGATGAGGTTGAGGGCGGTGATGATCAGTCCCGCGATGGCGTCGCCGCGCACGAACTTCGAGGCACCATCCATGGACCCGTAGAATTCGGCCTCCCTCGCCACGGAGGCGCGGCGGTCGCGCGCTTCGTTGGCGTCGATGATGCCGCTGTTGAGATCGGCATCGATCGCCATCTGCTTCCCGGGCATGGCATCGAGCACGAAGCGCGCCGACACTTCGCTGATGCGCCCGGAGCCCTTGGTGATCACGACGAACTGGATGATGATCAGGATCAGGAAGACCACCAGCCCCACGCCGAGGCTGTCCCCGCCCATGTATTCGCCGAACGTGTGGATGATGTTGCCGGCCTCACCTTCCGTTAAGATCAGGCGGGTGCTGGCGACGTTGAGCCCAAGACGCAGCAGCGTTGTGAACAGCAGAATGGTCGGGAACGTCGAAAGTTCCATCGCCCCGCGCGCGTTCATCGTCACGAGCAGCAACAGGAGCGAGATGGTGATGTTGGCTGCGAGCAGGATGTCCAGCACCAGCGGAGGCACGGGCGTGATCAAGGTCACGAGCAGGCCGAGAACGCCAAGACCGATCAGCCAGTCGGCATATCGCCGCAGGAAGTTGCCTGCGACCTGAGCAGAGGAAGATATGTTGGTTTGGTCGCTCATCCGTCACTCAGGGCTGTGAAACGCCCTCCTCCTTGACTCGGTAGACATAGGCGAGCACGGCGGCCACTGCCTGATAGAACTGTTCCGGTATCTCTTCGCCGATGTCGACTTGAGCATGTAGCGCTCGGGCGAGGGGCACATCCTCGTAGATCAGGATGTCGTGCTCGCGCGCCACTTCCTTGATCTTCTGGGCGACGGCGTCGACGCCCTTCGCAAGCACATAGGGTGCGCTGTGCGCTCCCCGGCCGCCGGCCTGTCTTGCTCCATCCTTGTCGTACCCAAGCGCGACTGCGTAGTGGGTCGGGTTGGTGATCACCACCGTCGCCTTCGGAACATCCTGCATCATGCGGCTGCGAGCCCGCTCCCGCTGCAGGGCGCGAATGCGCGCCCGGATGTGGGGGTCGCCTTCGGTGTTCTTGAGTTCGTCCCGCACCTCCTTCTTGGTCATGCGCAGGTCCCTGTCGTGCCGAAAACGCTGCCAGGCGAAATCCGCGAGCGCGATTACGGCGACGACAATCAAGGCTGCGAAAGTGCAGCGCAGGAGCACTATCCCGATTGCGCGCAGAACCG
This sequence comes from Planctomycetota bacterium, assembly GCA_044359355.1. Classification (GTDB taxonomy): domain Bacteria; phylum Planctomycetota; class UBA1135; order UBA1135; genus SYGM01. The sequence continues at coordinate 11,000 of JBIKMH010000048.1, forward strand.
GACCGATCTCGGAATCATGCAGCGCAACGATCGAGGGCAGCTGATACCAGGCCACGATGCAGACAACCGCGCAGATCAGCAGGATCTTCAGGAACGCGGCGATCGTGCGCACTAGGGACTGCATGCTGAAGAGGCGTTTGAACCCCTGAACCGGATTGATTCGCGAGGGGTCCCACTCGATCGCCTTCGGCGTGATCTGGAACCCGATCTGCGCGTAGGACACGAGCAGGCCCACTGCGAAGAGCGGCACGATCAGGGCCAGCGCCGGCCAGCTCATCAGACGGAACGCGCCGAACATCAGGTTCGTCGACTCCGAGACGGTGACTTCCGCCATTCCTCGCTGGCCGATCTGGGTCAGCGAATTGGCGACGAGAACTCCAACGCCCTGCGCCATCCATGCTCCCGCAACCAGCAGAGCCAGGACGGCGGCGCCGAGAACAGCCGCTGAGCCGACCTCCTGCGAGAGAGCCACTTGGCCCTTTTCGCGAGCCTCCTCGCGGCGCCTTGGGCTGGCCTCTTCGGTTTTTTCCTCGCGATCCGGTTCATCGGCCATGGATCAGGCCCCCAGCACGTCAAGGACGCCTTCAATGCCCGTGATGAGCTGCTTGTGGAGGCTCGTCAGGGCGGGAGCAAGGAACGGAGCCGTGATCAGCATCGCCAGCAAGCCGATGCCGATACGGATGGAAAAGCCGACATCGATGATGTTCAGCTGCGGAACGAAGCGCGCGAGAATGCCGACCATCAGCGAGGCCAGAAACAGCAGCACCATCACCGGCGCGGCGAACGCGATTCCGGCTGCGAAGGTCTGGGAGAACAACGCCTGCGCCGTCCAGGCGAGGTTGCCCGAAAGCTGCAGGTTCCCGATCGGGGCTCGCTCGAATGAGGACTGAAGCGAGAGGAGAATCAGGTGATGCCCGTTGAGGCCTAGAAAGACGAGGTAGAAGAAGACCTCGTAGATCTGAGTAACCACAGGCGTGCTGGTTCCCGTGTTGGGGTCGACCACGGTAGCCATGTTGAAGCCCATGTCCTGGCCGATCAGCTCACCTGCGACCCGGATCGCCACCAACACGGCCTGCAGCGTGAATCCGAGGAAGAGACCAATCAGGATCTCCCGGAGCACGAGGCAGCCGAATTCGACCGGCATCGGGGAGTGATCCAACGGCATCCCGCCCCCGCCGTAGAGCAGAAACGATACCGCGAAGATCAACGCGACCTTCCAGCCCGCGAAACCCGTCTGCATGCCTAGAAGCGGCGAGGACACCACCAAAGCGCTGGTTCGCGCCAGGTAGAGGCAGAAGGCTTCGAGTGTTCCGGGGGGGAAGTCGAGATTCATGACAGTCCGAAGCTCACCAGCTTGGCGAAGACTCCGTGGGTGTACTCCACGAGGATGCGCAGTGCCGGAGCCAGCAGCAGCAGGCAGACAAGCAGCACGGCCAGCATCTTGGGCACGAGGCTCAGTGTCTGTTCCTGCACGCTGGTGAGCGCCTGAAATAGGCTTACCGCGATGCCCACAACCAAACCGACCAGGAGCACCGGCCCGGCGACAAGCAGAACCGTGACGATCATGTCACGGGCCAGCTCGGTGATCGTGAGGTCCATTCCGCTCGGAGACATGGTTTCGGGCTTCTCAGGTTGTGACGAACGATGTCACCAGCGACTCGCACACCAGGTGCCAGCCGTCGACGAGAACGAATACGAGGATCTTGAATGGTGTGGAGATCATCACCGGTGGCAGCATGAACATGCCCATCGAAAGCAGGATGCTGGACACGATCAGATCGATGACCAGAAAGGGTAGAAACAGCAGGAAGCCCATCTGGAACGCCGTCTTCAGCTCAGAAAGGACGAAGGCCGGGACAATGACCCGCGCCGGAAGCTCCGTTTCCTTGCCCGGCTCCGGCATTTCCGTTTTCGCCATATCCGCGAAGAGCTCCAATTCACTGGCGCGTGTATTGGCGACGAGGAAGACCGACAGCTGGTTCCAGGCTTTCTCGCCGGCCTGTTCCAGTGTCAATTGTCCAGCCTGATAGGGCTGATAGGCTTGCTCGTAGATGCGCGTTCCCACCGGAGCCATGACAAAGGTCGTCAGGAAGAGGGCGAGGCCCAGGATCACGGGGTTGGGGGGCAGTTCGTTGACCGACAGGGCCCGGCGGACAAACGACAGCACGATCACGATGCGGGTGAAGCTCGTGATCGTGACCAGAACTGCGGGCAGCAGCGTGAGGATCGTCAACAGAACGGCGATCTCGACCGCCGTTGCAGCGCGCGAGCTTTCCGGAAGCGCATACGGAATGCCCACCGGCAAACCGCCACTGTCGGCCGGAAGCGACTGCCCGCTGGCATGTCCGCAGATCATGAGCAGCATCCCGAGGATGAGGAGAGCGTTTTTCATGTGCGTGACTCCGTTCGACTCCAGCCTTGGCGTGCGCGATTCAGGGCCTCAAGAAAGGCCCGCTTGTCGCCGGCCTTGGGCTCTGCGCTCGCCTTGCTCTCTGCGTGGACGCGGTCGATCTCCGCGATCAGGGAGACCTCTTTCTCGCCGAGCCCGAGCGCGAAGACGCGGTCGTAGCAGCGAACGACGGCGAGGCGCTGCTTTCCTCCCAGAGGCATGACGTCGAGGGTTTGCAGCGAGCGGGAGGCCGCTCGCGCACGAAGAGCGCCGCCCACAAGCCTCTTGAAGCCCCATGCGAGGCCAAGGATGGCGAGCAGAAGCATCCCGCAGACCAGCAGGTAGCGAGTGAGGTCGGGGCCGTTGCCCGAGAGCGCGACGGGCGCCTCGCGCTGCCACATCAGCATCAGGACCGGAGGGAGATTCATGACCCCAAGCCTCAAGCAAGGGTCATGCCAAGCCACGATTCCCGCGTAAACAGGCCCTTTTCGGCCTCAGGTCGCGATGCTCCTGCCGAAGGAGTCGACAGCTGTCGAGATTCTCGACACTAACCGCGCAGATCGCAGGAGTCGCTGTCCGGCTGCTGAGGAAGGTTGCTCAGCAGATGCTGACGCATTTGCTGGGCCAGACGAATCTCGCGTGCCAGGCGCTCATGTTCCTGTCTCACGGCATCCTCGCTGAGCGCCTGTAACTGCATCAGCTTGGTGATGGACTGCCTGTTTCCGTCAGGAAGCGCGCTCGACGGATCGCGTGCCTCCAGCAGTTGAATTAGCTCCACGACATGGCCGCAGCAGCGGTCAACGATCTGTTCCACGCGAGGATTGATCTCATCGTCCTCATTGATGAGCTCCAGCAGTTCGGCCAGATCGCGCTGATGCCTCAAAAGCAGTCTGTCGAGTTCGTCACTCACAGCTTAGGTCCCTCGTGAACTTCAAGAGCCCTCCAGCCGTCCAACAGGGACTGCAGGACCGCGCGCACATGCGCGAGATCCACCGGTTGCGTGCTCACGTAGGCATGTGAGAGTTCGTGGTGGCAGTACTCATAGAGGCGGTCGAGCTCAGCGCCCACTTCGGAAGCCACCGACAGATCGAGACTGGCCCGCAGTTCGGACACGATCGCCTCGGCACGCCCGATCCAGTAAGCGCGCTGTGCCTGATTACCTTCCCTGCCGGCGAGCTCCGCGCGGTCGATGAACAGCAGGGCGCCCTCGTAGAGCATCCGGACGATCTTGACGGGCGGCGCGTTTTCGATGGAGGCCTGCTTGTAGGCGTTGGCAGCGGTTTGTGCATTCATGATTCGGGGCTCACATCAGGCTGTTCAGAGCGGCTTGCAGGGATGCACCCTGAGAGTTCAGTCCGCCCATGACTTCCTCGAGTTTCGCGAACTTGATCGCCAGCGTCTCCTGGAACCTAGCGACCTGCTGTTCCTTGGTGGCGATGTCCTTCGTGATCTTCGAGATCGAGGTGTTGTAGGTGTCGCTGCGCAAATCGAACAGGCCTTTGTAGACCGATCCGTTCTGGGCCGTGTACGATTTCATCAGCTTGTCGATTGCGCGGTCGAGGGTCGCGGCCAGACCGCTGTCTGTGGTCACGTCGGTGTAGTATCCGGGCGTGTTGGATGCGGCGCCGCCGTTGCTGAAGCCATCTTTGTCCACAAACAGATCTGCGAAGGCATCGATGTTCGCCGCCAGCTTGCTGTCGACCTTGGCGTTGTCGATCTCCAGCGTACCGTTGGTCTTGGTCTTGATGCCCACAAGTGCGAGCATCGAATAACCTTCCGTGTCGTTGGCCACCGTGGTCTGCGAGACCCCGAAGAGAGCGCCGCGGATTTCCGCCATGACCGACTTGAGAATCGAGTCGCCGAAGAGATCACCGCCGGCACCCGCATCCTTGTTGTAGGTGTTCTGCTTGTTGACGAACTCGACCACCTTGTTGTAAGTGTCCACGAAGTCCTTGAGCTTGGACTTGATGGCTTCCGTGTTGGTGTCCACGGAAACGATGATCGTCTTCGCGGGATCGGCGGCCTGGGCCTTGAGTTGTAGCCCGGGAATGACATCCCCGAAGTCGTTGTCTTCGCGCTGGATCGTGAGCCCGTTGATCACGGCCTCGGCATCACTGCCCACCGTGATGTTGTTGGGGCTCTGGGCGACTCCAGAAGCATCCGGACCCGCCGTGTTGATGCTGAGCCCCGCTATATTGTTTGAAATGGCGGTGATCCGGTTGTCCTCCCCGCTTTCGGTGGACGTCAGCACCAGCTGATAGGACGGGCTCGCGTTCGTGCCTGCGTTGACCACCGAGGCCACCACCTTGCCCTGTCCGGCCGAGTTGATGTCGGCAGCGATCTGCTCGAGGCTGGAATCATTGGCGACGGTCGTGACGCTGATGCTTGTGCCGCCCACGCTGAAGCTGAGCTGTTCGCCGTCCGCACCCGCCAGATTGGCGGTCTTGCTGGCCACGCCGTTGAAGGCCCAGCGATCGACGGCGGCAAGTTTGTTGATCGTGATGGTGTGCGAGGCTTCAGTCGCGTTACCGCTGGCACTCACCTGTACGTAGCCTTCAAGGCTCGCGCTCGCTTGGAAGGCGAGAAAATCACTCTTCGTGGAGAGACCCTTGGCCTTGGTCTGGAGGTCCTTGACGAGCCCTTTGAAGGTTCCGACAGCGGAGAGCTTGTCCTTCAGGATCTCCTTCTTCGTCTCCAGGATCTTGATGGGCAGGCTTTCGAGTTGCACGAGCTTCTGGATCAGGGCCCCGCTGTCGAGTCCGCTTGCCAAGCCGCTGAAGCTGATGCCGGTTCCGTTGATGGCCATGAGAGTTCTCCTCCCGGTTATCGGATGAGCAGGGGTTCGGGATAAGCGGCTTTGCTCGCAAGAAAGCGCATGGTGGAAAAGAGTTCCGTCCCTTCAAACAACAAGGCCCCGCCGAAGCGGGGCCCGTTGTGATTCAGGGGACCTTGGGTCGCCTGATTTGGGGTCACTGCAGCAGGCTCAGGGCGAGCTGCGGCTGGACATTGGCCTGCGATAGGATCGACACAGCGGCTTGCTGCATGATCGAGTTGCGGGTCAGGTCGGCCGTTTCGCGGGCAACGTCGACGTCGCGGATGCGGGATTCGGCGGCCGAGAGGTTCTCACGGGCGTTCGCAATCGACGCGTAGGCCGAAGTGAGGCGGTTCTGCGAAGCACCCATGGTGCCGCGCGCGGTGTTGACCGTGTCGATCGCAGCGTCGATGTCCGCCAGCGCAGCAGAGGCTCCGCCGGCAGCCGTCACGTCGATGGAGTCGACGCCCAGCGTCGCGGTCGAGCTGTCCTGCAGCGTGACGGAGATCGTGTCGCCGCTGTTGACACCCACTTGGATGTCCGCCGTGGCCACGCTGCCATCGAGCAGCTGAATGCCGTTGAAGGTGGTTGCGGACGAGATGCGATCGAGCTCTTCCGTCAGCTGGTCCATTTCGTTCTGGATCGTGTCCAGATCCTCGGTGCCCAGAGTGCCGTTGGCACCCTGGATCGCCAGTTCGCGCATGCGACCCAGGATGTTGCTCGCCTCGTTCAGCGCGCCTTCAGCGGTCTGAACCAGCGAGATGCCATCCTGAGCGTTGCGGCCGGCCGAATCGAGCGAGCGGATCTGCGAGCGCATGCGCTCGCTGATGCCCAGACCGGCAGCATCGTCGGCGGCCGACGCGATGCGAAGGCCCGACGAAAGGCGGGTGTAGTTGCCCTGAAGACGGCCCGTCACCGAGCCGAGGTTGCGCTGCGCGGTGAGCGAAGCGACGTTGGTGTTGACACGAAGTCCCATGTTGCGTTCCTTGGAAAAAGAATCACGGTACATGCACACATTGATGAGCCCCTGAGACGGTTTTATGCCGGATGGCGAGCAGGGTCGCGGGTTTGCGCATGTGTTGGCACGACGACATGGCATTCCCGGGTGTGCACGACCCGCTCGACATCCACCAGACTCGGGGTGTTCTGCGGTTCCCTGGCGACGCGAGGCGCCGGCTTCAGGGATGGTGTGAGATCAGAAAGAGCGTTGGTGCGCTGCAGGTGGGAGGACCGTCCCGTGACGGTCCTCCCCTTCAGCGAATAGGCACTAGAGGCCTACGTCCGTCAGCCTTGGAGAAGTGACAGGGCTATCTGCGGTTGTGTGTTGGCTTGCTGCAGGACCGACACGGCGGCCTGCTGCAGGATGGAGTTGCGGGCGAGGTCAGCCGTTTCACGGGCGACATCGACGTCGCGGATCCGGCTTTCCGCCGCCGAGAGGTTCTCCCGTGCGTTGGCAATGCTGGCGACCGCGCTCTGCAGGCGGTTCTGGGCAGCGCCCAGCTCGCCGCGCGCGGTGGAGACCGTATCGATCGCCGTGTCGATGAGGCCCAGCGCGGTCGAGGCGCCGCCGGAGGTGGTCAGGTCGACCACGTCCACGCCGAGAGTGGTGGTCGAGGTGTCCTGAAGCGTGACATCGATCGTGTCGGTGGAGTTGATGCCCACCTGGATCGTCGTGGTGGCGTTCGTGCCATCAAGCAAGGCGATTCCATTGAACTCCGTCGAGTCGGAGATGCGGTCTAATTCCTCGATCAGCTGGTCGATCTCGGTGTCGATCGTGAGCCGGTCCGTGGCGCTGAGCGTGCCGTTCGAGGCCTGAATCGCGAGCTCGCGCATGCGGCTGAGCACATTGCTCACTTCGTTGAGCGCGCCTTCTCCTGTCTGCGCGAGGGAGATGCCGTCCTGTGCGTTGCGGCTGGCAACGTCGTACGAGCGGATCTGCGAGCGCATGCGCTCCGAGATGCCCATGCCGGCGGCGTCATCCGCGGCCGTCGCGATCCGAAGACCCGAGGAGAGTCGACTGTAGTTTCCCTGGAGTCGACCCGTTACCGTCGCCAGATTGCTCTGGGCGGTGAGAGATGCGATGTTGGTGTTGACACGAAGTCCCATGACAAGTCCTTTGGTTGCCGGTCTCTAGTGATTCGCTGAGGTTGTCCTTGCCCCGGTAAAGCGCGGACACCGTGGTTCTCGGTGGGCGTCGCGGTCGCATGAGCGGCATTCCCCGGATTCCGAGCCGCCGCCGGACGAAGGAAAAAGCTTCCCGGGCACTCCAGAAGTCGCTTGCCTCTTTATTCCCCGACCGCGAGAGGATCGAATGCAGGCATGGCCTCGATCCTGATCGTGGATGATGACCGTGGCGCGCGCGCCAGCCTGGGAGCGCTGTCTCGCGCCTTGGGCCATGAGACCCACGAAGCTGAGGACGCCGAGCAGGGACTTCTGGTGGGCAGACGCTCCCCCATCGATCTGGTTCTGCTCGATCTGCACTTGCCAGGTCGCAGCGGGCTGGAAGCGCTTGCCGATTTTCTAGCACTGCCCGGGCAGCCGGGCGTGATCCTGCTGACCGGACTGGGCGACGTGCCTACGGCTGTCGCGTGCATGCGAGCGGGAGCAGGCGACTTCCTCGAGAAACCCATCCCCCTGGAAACACTCGAGCTGTCGACGGCTCGATTGCTCGAGGGCCGCGCAGTGCGCCGGGAACGGGACCGTCTGCGTTCTGAATTGGCGAGACTCTGCGCCGGGCCGATTCTTGGCCGCTCCCGAGCCATCCTGCAGGTGCTCGACTCGATCCAGCGAGTCGCCGCTGCTCCGCGCACGACCGTGCTCATCTTGGGCGAATCCGGTGTCGGCAAGGAACTCGTGGCACGCTCGGTCCACGACCGCTCAGTGCGCGCCGGAGGCCCGTTTGTGGCCCTCAACTGCGCTGCGTTGGCCGAGGGCATGCTGGAGGCCGAGCTGTTCGGATACGAGGGCGGCTCCTTCACGGGGGCCTTGCCCAAAGGCAAGGAAGGTCTGTTCGCCTCGGCCGAAGGCGGGTCGCTGTTTCTCGACGAGATCGGCGAACTGCCGCTCGACTTGCAGGCCAAGCTTCTGCGCGTGCTGCAGGAGCGCTCGTACCGCCGCATCGGAGCGTCCTCAGACCGACCGATGGATGTGCGCATCCTCGCGTCCACGAATCGGTCGCTCGAAGACATGATCGCCGCCGGTCGATTCCGCGAAGATCTGTTCTACCGCTTGAACGTCATGTCGATCCGCGTGCCTGCCTTGCGCGATCGCCGCGAGGACATTGAGCTGCTTGCCGAGCACTTTCTGGAGCAGTTCCGAACGGAGCTCGGACGCTCGCACTTGACCATCTCTACGCCTGCCATGCAGCGCCTGCTTGCCTGGAGCTGGCCGGGCAACGTTCGCGAGTTGCGCAACGCGATGGAGCGGGCGGTACTGCTCTGTGACGAAGCGCAGCTGCAACCCGAGCATCTGTTTCCAGGTCAGCCACCACAGGCTGCTGCCCGCTCGGCCGAGGCCGGCGAGGATCGCTCTCTGCGAGGGATGGAACGTGCCCTGATTCTGCGCGTGCTTCAGGACGTGCAAGGCAACCGCAGCGAGGCGGCGCGGGTTCTGGGGGTCAATCGGGCGACCCTCTACAACAAGCTGAAGAGCTACGAGCTGGGCTGAAGCCGGTCTTGGGGCCTGCTGAAGATACTGCTCCCCATCCGGGGACATCGACCCGGGATTGCAATGTCCTAGTTGGCGATCGAAAACCGTCCTTTCCAGGCGATGGCTTCGGCCATGCTGAGGCGTCTGGGTAGAAGGCCCAGCTTGCTGGCGGCGCTGGGGCGGTGGTCGCGGTTGGTGCGCGGCCGGATGTAGTTCTTGTAGCCAGCGTA
>JBIKMH010000023.1:0-59868 GCA_044359355.1 Planctomycetota bacterium
AGCGCAAGCAGGATCACTTTTGGATCTACGCTGGCTACAAGAACTACATCCGGCCGCGCACCAACCGCGACCACCGCCCCAGCGCCGCCAGCAAGCTGGGGCTTGTGCAAAGACGCCTCAGCATGGCCGAAGCGATCGCATGGAAAGGACGTTTTTTGCTTGCCGCCTAGGACGTTGCAATCCTGAGTCGATGTCCCCGGAACTGGATCAGTATCCCTAGAAGTGCAGGTAGCGCACCACCAGATCCAACGTATCCCCATCCCCATTCAAATCCGCCCCCGTCGGGCCCGCCTGCGACTCGTCCACCAGATAAGCCGCCCCCGAAGGCGACTCCGGATCAAACTGCGCCGCCTGCCGCGCGATGTTGTTGAGGATGCCCAGATTGCGCGAGATACCGTCGGTGATGCCGGTGGAGAACAGGATGTAATCACTCTTGTCCCCATCGCCGTTCCAATCGCGGTTGTCGGCCGACTCGCTGACCCGGTAGAACCCCGTGTTCTTGCCCAGACCGATGCCGGCATTGTCGGCGCGCACGGCGATGGCGACGCCGGGAAAGATCTTCGTCGTGGCCGAGGCCAGGTCGGCGAAGGTCGGAACGCTGTCGGCCGTATCGGTGTCGGAGGAATTGATCTGCTCGCTGTTGACGCTCTCCTGATAGGCGGCGCAGAGGCGGGAGCGCTCCCGGTTTTCCGTCATCCAGGTGGCCCCCGCGAAGCTCGTGTTGCTGTTGCCGTGCGTGAAGTCCCAGGGTGTCGCGCTGTTGGCGGGCAGGATCCAGCCGAGCAGGTTCTTGTCCTTGTCTCCGTCGCTGTCGATGTCCCGGTCGTCGTCGCTCTCGCTGACGGAGATCACGAAGCGGCTGTCGAGTTCCGCCAGGCCATGGGTTCCGCCCGGGCAGTCGAACAGCGCCCGGATATTGGTCGCCAGCGTGATCGGCAGGATGGGGTCCGTGTCCGGAACGATCTGCGTCCAGCGCACCACCTCGTCGAAAGCGTCGCCATCCTGATTGAGGTCACAACCGCCCTCGTCGGACTCCTTGCTGATCGTGGCGATGAAGCCGTTGGCGATGGCGATGCGGTTCTCGCCCACCAGCCCTGTGTTGCGCACCGGGTCCGTGACCGGGTTCGCGTTCCAGTCGGCAAAGCGCAGGTAGTGCAGGACGGCGTCGTTGGTGTCGGTGTCCGCATCGCTCACGCACTGCACCGGCTGCCAGTTGGGCGCGAAGGAACCGGGGGCGTTGAGGTTCGTGTTGCCTTGCTGTGCCTCCGAGACGAGGAAACCCACTTGCCAGTCGTTGGTGCCCACGGCCTTGGCGCGGAACGGACCGCTGTCGTCGTCGAGCGCCTTTTCGGTATTGCGGATCACGCCTGTGGCGATCCGGCCATTGAGCAGCGCAAGCACCGCATCGTCGGTCGAATCGGCGTCGCTGTTGAGGCTGCGGGCATTTTCGGCTTCATCGAGGCCGAGGAAGATGAGCCCTTCGTCCTGGGCCAGGATGTCGACCTTGAGTTCCGCCACCGCGTCGCTCGTGTCCACCATGTCCGTGGTGGTGGGCGCGGCTGCGGCGATGCGGTAGAGGTTGCTCATCCCCGGGCCGGTGTGGAGCGTCGAGGAGGTGTAGAACAACTGCGTGCCGACACTGACCGTCTGCGGCAGGGAGTTCGACGCCAGCTGATCGATGTAGGTCAGCACGTTGGTGGCGCGCGAGTAGTGCAGCAGCACCGTGTCGGTCTGGTCGCCATCGGGGGGCACGCTCCAGTCGCGGGCATCCAGAGCCTCGCTGACGGTCAGGTACAACTCGTTGCCGATCCAGCGGCCATCCAGCGCCGCCACATTGAGTCGCGTCTCCAGATTCGCGACCGTGTCGACCGCCACGGCGATCGCGTCGAGCTTGTCACCGTCGCCGTTGAAGTCTGTACCGCCCGCGCCAGTGGTCGCCTCGCTGGCGAGGAAGAACAGGTTGCGTCCGCCCAGCGTGAGCGGCGTCGTGCCCGCCACCGAGAGGCTGCTGGTGCGCACCACGAAGGTGGTGTCCGTGGAACCGCCGCCTCCGCAGGCGGCGAGTGACGACAACAGGGAGACGAGGAGCAGTCGCGCGGTCATTTGCATGCGAGTGAGCCTAGCGTGAGGCTCGCGGGACTGCCAAGATGCGCTCGCCGTGCGCCTCCTGATCGCCTCAGCTCCCCACCGCGACACCTTCGGCTACTCGATGCCGCCTCCGGGACTTCTGCGACTGGGCGCCGCTCTCGAAGCAGAGGGACGCTTCGTGCGCCTGGAAGACCTCGCCTACAGGCTGGGCAGCGCTGAATTGCAGGCGGGCGATGCACTGGCAGACAGCGCCGCTGAGTTCCTGCTGCGGCGGATCGAGGAGCAGCGGATCGAGGCGCTGGGCCTGTCGGTGATGGGCGCGACCGTTCCGATCGCGCTGGCGATCCTCGGGCGCATCCGAGCCGTTCATCCGCAGCTCCCGACGCTGATGGGAGGCCCGGGCACCACGGGCATCGATGTCGCGCTGCTCGAGCGATTCATGGAGCTCGATGTCGTCGTGCGCGGGGAGGCGGAGCGGACGCTGCCGGAGCTGCTCGATGCGCTGCCAGGCCGCAACTTCGCTGGCATCGCCGGGATCACGCATCGCGACGGCCACGGCCGCATTCTCCGCGAAGCCGATCGCACTCCGATCGCCGAGCTTGCGACGCTGCCGGGCTACGCCTGGCACCTGCTGCCTCCGATCGAGGCCTACAAGCGCATCACCGGCGAAGAAGACGGCCTAGTGCCGCTCGATTCGGGTCGCGGCTGCGTCTACGACTGCAGCTTCTGCACCATCGGACGCTATTGGAATCGACGCTCCCGCCCGCTGCCCGCGCCCAAGCTGGCCGAGGAGATCGAGAGCCTGCGCTCGATGCCCGGCGCCCGGCAGGCGTACTTGTGCCACGATCTGTTTGCCGCCAACCGAGCGCACGCGCTCGAGCTGTGCGCCGAACTGCAGGCGCGCGGCAATCCGCTGCCCTGGGAGGTGCGCGCGCGCGCCGATCACCTCGATGCGGAACTGCTGCGCGCGATGGGAGCTGCCGGTTGCTACCGCGTGCTGCTGGGCATCGAGTCGGCGGATCCCGCCGTGCGCCGGCGCAACCAGAAGGGCATGCGCGAGGACATCGATCTGTTGCGCGTGGTCGATGACTGCGCCGCCGCCGGCATCGTGCCGATCCTCTCGCTGATTCTCGGCCTGCCAGGCGAGGATCAGGCCAGCCTGCGCTTGACGCTCGATTTCTGCGCCCGCGCCGCGCTCCGCACCGGAGTGCAGCTTTCGCTGCATCTGGTCAACCCGCAGCCGGGCTGCGGGCTCGGCGAGGAGTTCGGTGCCGCCGCGCGGCCCATCGAGGGCATTCCGCCCGACATGGCCTTCGGCGCGGGCGAGGGAGTGCACGAACGCGCGCTGATCGCCGCGCACCCCGACCTGTTCACCACCTGGGCACTGCTGCCGCAGACAGAGGCACAGCTGCGCCACCTGCACCAGCTCGCCACCGAACTGCCCGAGGTGCTGATGCGCTACCCGCGCACCTGGCAGCGCATGGCCGCACAACTCGGCGGGCTCGACACGCTCGATCTGTGGCGCGCGTGGAAGCGGCACGGCCGGAGTTTCGAAGGCTTCGCGCTCGGCGAGCCCGGTGACTGGATCCGCTCGACGCTGTTGTGGGAGCAGGCCAAGGTGCGCGCCAGCGCGCGCGGAGCGGGACGGCCCGCCGAGCGGCTGCGGCTCGCCTGCGATCCGGCGCGCGAGCAGCCCAACACGACGCCGACCGTGCTGGCCGTGCGTCTGGAAGGCGGGCGCGTCGCGACGCTGCGGCTGTCCCTGGATCTTGATCGCGTGCTCGATCTCGCCGAAAAAGGAGCGGAGCCGATCCCCGCAGAACTCGGGGCCCGGCTCCGCGAGCAGGGTCTGCTTTCCTGACTTGCCGGGCGCCGCGGCATCTGCGACGCTGGTCGCACCGCCATGGTCCACTCCGCGTTTCCGGTCACGCTGGTCTTTCCTCCGCAGGGCCACTTCACGCAGCCCTACCTCGCCCTGCCCTGCCTCAAGGCCTTCCTTGAGGCCAACGGATTCCCCGATGTCGAGCTGATCGACGCCAACATCGAGGCCTACGATCACTTCCTCTCGGCGCCGTATCTGCGGCGGGCCTCGGAGCGCGTCAAGCAGCGCCTGGCGCTCTCGCAGTACTCCTCGCGCGAGGAGCTATCGTTCCGCGATCTCGCGGGCTATCGGTCGGCCGCCGAGAGCGCCGCGAGTGCCGAGGCGCTGATCGAACGCGTCGAGGGCGCCAAACGCGTGCTGCGCGGCGAGGGTTTCGAGGACATGGACCGCTACGTGCCCGCGGTGCGCACGTTGTACCACGGTCTGCGCCTGGTCTCGGCCGCTCACCATCCGGCGAGCCTGACGCCGCACAACTTCACGACCAGTTACTCCTTGGAGCGCTCTCGCGAGGTCTTCGCCGCCACGCGCGATGCCCAGCAGAACCCGTTCATCGAGTACTTCGCCAGCGAGCTCTTGCCGCGCATCGTCGCGCGGCGTCCGCGCGTGCTGGGCATCTCGATCATCTACGGCAGCCAGCTGATCCCCGGTCTGACCCTGGCGCGGCTGGTCAAGGAAGCCCTGCCCGACTGCCACATCACGGCAGGCGGCGGCTTCCTCGCCTACATCGGCGCCAAGCTGATGCGCTCAGAGGGCATCGGCGAGTTGCTCGACTCGATCATCTTCCACGAAGGCGAGAACCCGCTGCTCGCGCTGTGCCAGGCGCTGGAATCGGGCCGCTCGCTGGAGACCATCGGCTCGCTCACCTGGTTCGACCGCGGGAGCGGCAGGAGCGTCGAAAACCCCCAAGGCCATCCGATCAAGCTCGACGCGGCTCCCGTGCCCGATTTCGACGGGCTGCCCTTCGACAAGTACTTCTCGCCGGCGGTCGTGATCCCCTACGACATCAACCGCGGCTGCTACTACGGCGAGTGCACCTTCTGCACGCTGCCCACGGTGATCGGACCGGGCTACCGCACGCGGCGCGCGCAGACCATCGTCGATTCTGTGCTCGAGCTTCGCGACCGCTACAAGACCGCGCACTTCAACTTCATCACCGACTGCATGCCGCCGGGCATGATCAAGGATCTGCCCGAGGAACTGATCCGCCGCGAGGCCAACATCACCTGGTGGGCGGATGCGCGCGTCGAGCCCAAGGCTTACACCGAGGAGGGCGCCAAGGTGCTGTACGACTCGGGCTGCCGCAAGCTGCTCTTCGGCTTCGAGACGGCGACCCCGCGCCTGCTCAAGATGATGATGAAGGGCCAGAGCCTGAAGAGCACGGTGCAGGTCGCCACGAACTGCGCGAAGGCGAACATCAGCGTGACCTTCTACGCGATGGTGGGCTTCCCCAGCGAAACGCGCGAGGAGGCGCGCGCCACCGTCGATTTCCTCGTGCAGCACTCCGATGTCGTGCGCGAGGTTTCGCTGCAGACCTTCCACATCGACGAGGTAGCCCAGACCTACAAGCGCCCTCAGGATTTCGGCATCACGATCCTCGACGATCCCTCCGCCGACATCGAGCTGTACCACGACTACGTCTCCGAGACCGGCATGACGCAGACCGAGGCGGCCGAGGTCTTCGAGGAAATGATGAGCGCGCTGCGCCGCCACTTCCCGATCTTCTCGGGCGACAACATCTTCTACTTCATGCAGAAGAGCCACTATTTCCTGCATCTGGCCCGCGGCATCACGCCCGATCAGTTCGTCGCGCGCTGCCGCGCCCGCACGGCCGCGCGCGAGGCCCGCGGCGCCGATCCGCGCCTGGCTCCCTCGCGTGATCTGGAGTTCGTCGAGCTCCCCTTCTCCTATTCCGGGACGCTCGCGAAGCTCGCCCACCCGCTGGCGCGCATGGTGCGCCCGGACTTCCTCACCGGAAGGCACGTGGCGGGCGCCGAGGCCCAGGCCGAACAGGAGCTCGGAAAGCTGGGCCGCGCGCACTCGGTCCTGGCCTATGATCCCGACAGCGCCGAGTTCGTCGAGCTGCGGCCCGATGGTCGGCGCGTTCTGGAGCTCTTGGCGCAGAAGGGCTCGCTCGGCGCGCTGCTGGAAGGCATCGATCCGGGCGACCTGCCCGCGATCGAGAATGTCCGGCGCTTCGCCGGCGAGTTGCACCGGCTCGGCGTGCTCGCCCCGCGGGCCTGAGTCTTGCCGGAAGCCGCGGGCCTGTGGTTGACTGAGGCGCATGAGCGCTTCAGACAAGGACAAGCAGCCATCCTCCACCTCGGCCCCCAAGGCCCCCACGGTGCAGCGGCGCGATGAGCGCGCCGCGGACAAGCAGCCGGAAAAGCTCGACTTCGCCAAGCTTGATCTCACCATCGAGAAGGTCGAGGAGCGCATCGCGCCCAGCGAGACCAACGTCTTCGACAAGTGAGCATGCAGATCGCTCCCGTGCTCGCGCTGGCCCTGCTCGGACTTTTGGGCTGGTCACAGACGCAGGGTGCGGCCGAGTGGAAGCTCTCCCCTCCCAAGCCGCTGCCCGACGGACGCCCGACCGAGTTGGAGCGCTGGAAGGAGCTGAGCTGCGCGGAGTGCCATGAGGAGGTGACGCGCGAGTGGGCGCGCACCACGCATGCCATGGCCTGGATCGACCCGCTCTACCAGGAGAGCCTCAAGGAGAAGAAGAAGCCCGAGAGCTGCCACAACTGCCACATCCCCGAGCCGCTCAGCCTGGTCGAACCCGGCGCCAAGCCCAGATCGCGCGATCCGCAGCACCAAGGGTCGCACTTCGGCATCGACTGCAACACCTGCCACCTCGGCAAGGAGGGTGAGATCCTCGGCCCCTTCGGCGCCCCCAACGAGGCGCACCGCAGCGTCGCGGCCGAGGCCTTCCTCCCTGAGAACCAGTCCGCGATGCTGTGCATCGGCTGCCATGCCACGAACATCGGCCCGGTGATCGGAATCGCGCGCGATTTCGTCGAGACCGAGCAGGAGAAGAAGGGCCGCAGCTGCGTCGGATGCCACATGGCCCCGATCGAGCGCGCGATCGCGAAGGACGCGACGACGGTGCGCAAGGGACGCAGCCACGAGTTGCAGACCCCGCGCGATCCCGCCTTTCTGGCGCGCGCCTTCGAGTACCGCGCCCGGCGCGAGGGCGCCAAGGTGCTCGTCGAGTTCGAGAACGTCTCGGGCCACCGCGTGCCGGGCCTGATCGGCCGGGTGCTCGACATCGACGCGGAGCTCTTCGACGCGCAGGGCATGAGCCTTGGCAAGCAGCGTCTGTCGATCGACCACAAGCAGTTCGCGCCCGTCGATGGCGTCCTGAAGCTCGAATTCGAGGCCTCCGAGGCGGGGGCCAGAGTGCGCCTCAGCGGCCTGCACGACGCGCCGGGCTACGCGACCCCGCAGCCCTTTCTTGATCTCGAATTGACTCTGCCGCCCGCAGGCGCCCGCTAGACTCCACTCGACTGTGATTCTGCTGGCCCTGCTCCAACAGCTCCTGAGCCACCCCCTGCCGGACTGTGCTCGCCAATCGAGTTGTCCCTGGCCGGCCGAAGCGCCTGCCTCCGCCGTCAATCTCTCCGGTCTAGATGCCGATTTTCAGCAGGACATGAGCGGAGCCTGCCACGATCCGGTCAGCGGCAAGCTGTGGCTGTGCCGCAATGGGGGCCGCGGGGGCTCTAAGGTCTGGAGGCTCGCGCCGCGCAACGGCAGCTGGTTCATCGAGCGCGAGTGGGCCGGATTCGGCGACTGCGAAGCCCTGTGCATCCCCACCCCGGCCGAGCCCAACACGCTTTTCACGCTGGATGAGAGCTCGAACAGCGTTCAGGAATGGGATCTGTCGGGAACGGGCCAGATCCTCAAGCGGACGTGGAACCTGAGCAGCTGGGTGCCCGCTTACGGCGGCGGTCTGGGTCTGGAGGGACTGTGCGTCGTTCCGGACGCCAGCCTGACGCAGGCGGGCTTCGTCGACGGCAGCGGCAACCCGCGCGTCTCGGCCCTGGGCATGGGCGCCCTGACCTTCGTCGCCCATCAGAACGGCGGCCGCGTCTACGTCTTCGATCTCAGCCGCGCCAACTCCAGCATCCAATTCGTGGGCTCGTTCCTCACCCAGCACCCCGAGAGCGCGGAACTGTGCTTCGACGCGACCTTGCAGCGCCTCTTCGTGCTGCACGGAGACAACTTCAACGACATCGAAGTCGTCAAACTCTCCTCCCAAGCCGTCGCGGGCGGCCGGCGCCTGGATCGAGTGCTGACCTACGACTACCCGGGCAGCGCGAATTTCGAGGGTTTCTGCGTGCTCCAAGGCAGCTCGGCCTGCCAGAACGGGCGCCGCGGCGCCTTCGTCCTGATCGACGGCGGCGGGAACAACTCTCTGTACTGGCACAAGCAGTTTCCCTGCGGATACTAGCGCGGGTGTTCGCACCCCTCTGTGTTCTCCTCGCCGCGGCGCCGCAGTCTGACTGCGGCACACTGCGGCGTTTTGTCGAGGAGTACCGCGAGGGCCGGGCGGCGCTCGACGAGACGGGGCTTTCGAGCCTCACCGCGCGCATCACCGATCTGCGCATTGCCTGGTCGATCGATTCGAGTCAGGAGCGCGCGATCGCCACCTGCCTGCTCGACCTGCTCGCCATCGCGCTCGACGCCACGGGCGGGGTCGACACCCGCTCGCCGCGCGCCCGGCTGCGGCAGGCCATATTCGAAGTATTTGCAGCGCACTCGGACGCTGATTTCGAGCGTTTTCTTTCGCGCGAGGTGCTCTCCCTGGCGCAGAGCCAGCCGCTCGCGAGGCGGCAGGCGGCGATCGCGGTGCTGGCGCGCAAGCCGAGCCCCGGCGTGCTGCTGGCGCTGCTGCAGGCGACGCGGGATCCCGACGAGCGCATCCGGGGGCAGGCACTGGAGGCCCTGAGCGGCTGGCCCGATGCGGGCGTGCACGGGCTGTTCCTCGGCATCCTCGAAAACAGCCGGGAAAACGGCGCTCTGCGCTGGGCGGAAGCCCATTTCGCGCGCGTGCGCCTGGAGCGGGGCAGCGCCGACCTCGGGCGCCTCGAACCGCTCGTCGCACGCGATCTCGCACGCGGCGACTGGCGTGCGGCAACCCGCGCGATCCGTCTGGGTCACGCGCTCGACGACGAAAGCGCCATGCCGCTTCTGATCGACGCGCTCGATCACTGGCAGCGGCGTTCGGCCGCGGGCTTGCAGGCGCTGCGCATCATGCGCGAATTGGAGCTTTCGCTGGAGGAGCGGACGGGCTTCGGCCTGGCATTCGATGTCCATGCCTGGAGGGCGGCGTGGTCCCTCGTCGCAAGGGGCGAGCGCCAGCCGCCCCGCCCGGGTGCGAGACAACCAGAGACAAGGCCGGGATTCTTCGACCTGGAGATCTGGAGCGACCGGGTGATCTTCGTGCTCGACCGCTCGGGCTCAATGAGCGAGCTGCACAGGGGCGAACGCTCGCGCTGGCGCGAGGCCGTCGGCCAGCTGCTCGAGTGCGTGCGCGGGCTGGAGCCGGGCGCGCGCTTCAACGTGGTCTTGTTCCACGACATCGCGCAGCCCTGGCGCGCCGAGCTGAGTCCGGTCAACGAAGCCAATCTGGCCGACCTCGGCCAGTGGCTCGACCAGACCCCGGGCGGCTCGACCGCCCTCAAGGCGGGCATCGACCGGGCCCTGTTGGCCTCGAGCAGGCCCGGCGACGAGCGGCGGCTCGCCGAGGCGGACACCTTCGTGCTGCTGTGCGACGGCGCCACCAACGAGGGCTCTGGCTGGGTCGCCGCCTTTCTGGAGCGGGTTCAGACCCTGAGCCGGACGCGTTTCCATGGCGTCCAGATCGGCAGCAGCGGTGACGGGGCGCTGGAAGCCTTGGCGCGCGGCAGCGAGGGTCAGTACATCCGCCTCGACGGATAGAAGTTGCATTGCACAAATAAATACGAGAAAGATACTTAGCTTCTTTTTATTGGATCGAGCGCGCGTTTCCACCTTTCCCGCAGCCCGCCCTTTTCCCTGAGTCGGCGGATGGCTACACTCTGCTGCAAATTTTCACCCCCACCCGGCAACCGCGAGGCACCCCCCCTAGCCAGCGCGTCGGAAGGCAGGGCGGCGGCTCTCCGGCCGCGCCCTCCCCGCGCACCCCCCGTCCATGCTGCACGCCTATATCCCCATCCTGATCCTGCTGGTGGTCGTGCTCGGCTTTGTCGCGACCAACCTCGGGGTCAGCGAGTTGCTCGGACGCAGCCGCAAGAATGTCGGCAAGAAGGAAGCCTACGAATGCGGCATGGAGCCCCAGGGCTCCGCGCGCATCCGCCTGTCGATTCACTTCTACCTCGTCGCGGTGCTGTTCATTCTCTTCGATGTGGAATCGATTTTCCTGATCCTGTGGGCGGTCGGGGCGAACACGTTCAACGCCCAGGGAGTCGGCGCCTTCGTGCTGGTCGAGATCCTGGCCTTCGTGGCCATCCTCGGTCTGGCACTGGCCTACGTCTGGCGCAAAGGAGGACTGGAATGGGATCGCTGACCGAAATCAAGGACAACCCCGCGCAGGAGGGCTTCCTGTGGACCCGCGTCGATGAGCTGGTCAATTGGGGGCGCAAGAACTCCCTGTGGCCGATGCCGCTGGGCCTGTCGTGCTGCGGCATCGAGCTGATGGCGATGATCGGGCCGAAGTTCGACCTCGCCCGCTTCGGCGCCGAGGCTGCGCGCTTCAGCCCGCGCCAGGCCGACCTGATGGTCGTCGCCGGCACGCTCACCTGGAAGATGGCGGAAGCCTGCCGCACGATCTACGACCAGATGCCCGACCCCAAGTGGGTCATCGCGATGGGCGTGTGCTCCTCCTCGGGAGGCATGTACGACAGCTACTCGGTGGTGCAGGGCGTCGATTCGATCCTGCCCGTCGACGTGTACGTCCCCGGCTGCCCGCCGCGTCCCGATGCGGTGATCGACGCGATCCTCAAGCTGCAGAAGAAGATCGAGCGCGAGCGCCCGGTCGAACTGCTGCTGCAGGGCGCCAACACCGACGAGGGCATCGGCACGCGGCGCTTCGACCGCGCCCCCAACCGCGGCGTCCCCACGACGCGCAGCCACGAGTTCCTTCCCCCCGGCCAGATCAGCGACCGCTAGGCAAGCATGACAAGCACCCAAGAACGAGTGCAGGCGGCCCTGGAAGGCCTGCAGGCGAGCATCACGAGCGCCCGCGACGGCATGCCGACCGTCACGGTCGCGGCCGACAAGGTTCACGAGGCCGTTGAGCGGCTCAAGCAGCGCGCGGGCTTCGAGACCAACACGCTGGTGACCGCCGTCGACCACTACCCGGCCGAGCCGCGCTACGAGCTGTGCTGGCAGTTTCTGTCGGTGAGCCGAAACGATCGCGTGCGACTGCACGCGCGCCTCGGCGGCGAACAGCCAGCGATCGCCTCGATCATCGATCTGTTCCCGGGTGCGGCCTACTCCGAGCGCGAGTGCTTCGACATGTTCGGCATCGTGTTCACCGGCCACGCCGGCCTCAAGCGCCTGCTGATGCCCGAGGAATACGATCACTTCCCGCTGCGCAAGGACTTCCCGCACCACGGCATCGAGCCCGATCGCCTCTATCGCGAGTGGGACAGGAAACGCCGCGAGCGCCCCGCCAACACGGCTTTCCAGCAGGAAGAGGGAGCGTACTGAGCACATGTCCGCTCAACCCACCTCGACCAAGGTCTTCGAGTACAACCCGACCGCGCTACAGGGTGATGACCCGCTGCACGGCGAGCTGATGGAGCTCAACATGGGTCCGCAGCACCCCGCCACGCACGGCGTGCTGCGCATCAAGGTCGTGCTCGACGGCGAAATGATGAAGGAGATCGAGCCGGTCGTCGGCTACCTCCACCGCGGCAAGGAGAAGACCTGCGAGTCGCTGGGCTGGCGCAAGTTCTTCCCGCACACCGACCGCCTCGACTACGTGCAGCCGTTGCTGAACAACTGCGCGTACGCCATCGCGCTCGAGAAGCTCGGCGGCGTGCCGGTGCCCGAGCGCGGACAGATCATCCGCGTGATGTTGATGGAGATATCGCGCATCGCCGCGCACCTGATCTATCTCGGCACCACGGCGATCGATCTGGGCGCCGTGACGATGTTCTTCTTCACGTTCAAGGAGCGCGAGACGATCTACACGTTCCTCGATGCCTACACCGGGCACCGCATGAACAACACCTATGTCCGCATCGGTGGCGTCTACGCCGATGTCAACGAGGACGTGGGCCGCGAGATCGAGAAGTGGTGCGACCATTTCCTCGGAGCGGTGGATGAATACGAGAAGATGCTGACCGGCAACCGCATCTGGTACGACCGCAACCACAACATCGGCATCGTCAGCAAGGAACTGGCGCTGGCCTGGTCGCTGACCGGCCCCAACCTGCGCGGCTCGGGCTTCGAGTGGGACCTGCGCAAGCAGCAGCCCTACTCCTCGTACGAGCGCTTCCAATTCGAGATTCCCGTCGGCACGACCGGCGACTGCTACGACCGCTACCTGGTGCGCGTCGAGGAGATGCGCCAGTCGACGCGCATCATCCAGCAGGCGGTGAAACTGCTGCGCGAGACGCGCGGCGGCGAGTTCCTGGCCGATGACCGTCGCTACGTGCTGCCGCCCAAGGGCAAGGTGCACACCTCCATGGAGGAGCTGATCCACCAGTTCAAGATCGTGACTGACATGGCGCTGCCCAAGGGCGAAGCCTACGGCGCGGTCGAGTCCTCCAAGGGCGAGTTGGGCTTCTACGTCGTCTCGGATGGCACCAGCCACCCGCTGCGCTGCCACATCCGCGCGCCGGGCCTGATGAACGTGCAGGCGATTCCCGTGGTGATGAAAAACCGCCTGTTTTCCGACACCGTTTCGATCATCGGTTCGCTGGATTTCGTGATGGGTGAGGTCGATCGCTGATGGCACTGCCTGAAAAGCTTGTGCGCGAGTTCGAGGAACTCGTGAAGAAGTACCCCGACCGCAAGTCGGCTCTGATTCCCGCGCTGCACCGCTGCCAGGAAGAGCTCGGCGGCTGGATCTCGCCGGACACGATGGAAGATCTCGCCGCCTTCATCGGCATCGAGCCGGTGGAAGTCTACGGCGTCGCCTCCTTCTACCCGATGTTCCACCTCAAGCCGGTGGGACGCCACATGGTCAGCGTATGCCACAACATCTCCTGCGAGCTGCGCGGCGCCACGGAGATCATGGAGCATGTCTGCCGCATGACCGGCGCGAAGCCCTACGGCACCTCGCCCGACGGCAAGTTCACCGTCTGGCCGGTCGAGTGCCAGGGCGCCTGCGCCAACGCCCCGATGATCGATCTCGACGGCGTGTACCACGAAGACCTGACCCCTGAGAAGGTCGAGAAGATTCTCGGAGGCGTGAAGTGATCAAGCCCGGAAGCTACGAGACCTACCTGCTCAACCGCACGGGGCTCGCCAACTCGCACACCCTCGACGTCTACCGCCACGGCGGCGGCTACAAGGCCCTCGAGAAGGTGCTCAAGACCCCGCTGAGCCCGGCGGATGTCATCGCGGAAATGAAGGCCAGCGAGCTGCGCGGTCGCGGCGGCGCCGGCTTCCCTACCGGAATGAAGTGGAGCTTCATGCCCGATCCGGCCAAGGATCCCCGACCCCGCTATCTGGCGGTCAATGCGGATGAGTCCGAGCCGGGCACGTGCAAGGACCGCGTGCTGATGGAGAAGGACCCGCACGGCCTGATCGAAGGCTGCCTGATCGCGGCTTACGCCATGCGCATGCAGGCCGTG
Organism: Planctomycetota bacterium; assembly: GCA_044359355.1. Taxonomy (GTDB): domain Bacteria; phylum Planctomycetota; class UBA1135; order UBA1135; genus SYGM01. Next base: position 13,756 of record JBIKMH010000023.1, read on the forward strand.
TACATCTACGTGCGCGGCGAATACCGCCTTTCCTACCAGCGCTGCCAGGCCGCGATCGACGAGGCGCGCAAGGCCGGTCTGATCGGCAAGAACATCCTTGGCTCGGATTTCTCCTGCGAGATCCACATGCACAAGGGTGCGGGCGCCTACATCTGCGGCGAAGAGACCGGCCTGATGGAGAGCCTCGAGGGCAAGCGCGGACACCCCCGTCCCAAGCCGCCCTTCCCAGCCTCCTTCGGCCTGTGGGGTCAGCCCACAACGGTCAACAACGTCGAGACGATCTTCAACGTGCCCTTCATCATCAACAAGGGCGGCGCCTGGCATGCGGGCATCGGCACGAAGGGCTCCAAGGGCAATTTCCTCTGCGGCATCTCGGGCCATGTCAACAAACCCGGAGTGTACGAGCTGCCCTTCGGCATCACGGCCGGAGAGATCATCGAGAACTTCGCCGGCGGCATCTGGAAGGGCCGCAAGTGCAAGGCCTGGTTCCCCGGCGGCAGCTCGTGCGCGCTGCTGACCGGCAACGACCTCGACGTCGTGCTCGACCATGACTCGCTCAAGGCGCGCGGCTCCTCGCTGGGCACCGCGGCGATGATCATCATCGACGACGCGACCTCGATCGCCCGGGTGATGGAGATCATCGCGCGCTTCTACGATCACGAGAGCTGCGGACAGTGCAGCCAGTGCCGCGAAGGCACGCAGTGGCTGTCGCAGATCTTCCACCGCATCGCGACCGGCCACGGCCAGCCCGACGATGTGGCGACCATCGAATCGCTCGCGCGCGGCATGGCGCCGGGCAAGACCATCTGCGCGCTCTCGGACGCGGCCGCGATCCCAACGCTTTCGGCGATCCGCCTGTTCAAGAGCGAGCTCGAGGAATGCGTGCGCCAGCACCGCGACCCGATTTCCTACCAGCGCATCGAGTACGCCGGAGCCCACTAGCGTGACCAAGATCATCGTCAACGGCGTCGAGGTCGACGCCGACCCGAAGAAGCCGATCATCGCCGCCTGCCATGGCAATGGCGTCGAAGTCCCCCACTACTGCTACCACCCGGGCCTTTCGCCCGTGGGCAGCTGCCGCATCTGCCAGGTCGAAGTGCAGCAAGGCACGATGCCCGCGCGCGTCATGGTCGCGTGCCGCACCTATCCAGCCGAAGGCATGGTGATCAACACCGAGAGCCAGAAGGCGCACGACACACGCCGCGAGTGCCTCGAGTTCCTGCTGAAGAACCACCCGCTCGACTGCCCGATCTGCGACAAGGCGGGCGAGTGCGATCTGCAGGACTACACCTACGCCGAAGGACAGGCTGAAGGCCGCTCCAATGAGCCGCGCCGCGAGCTCGAGAAGCGCAAGAGCCTCGGCGACGTGATCGTGCTCGACGAGGAGCGCTGCATCCTGTGCAGCCGCTGCGTGCGCTTCTTCGAGGAAGTGCCCAAGCAGGCGCAGCTGACGGTCTCCAACCTCGGCTCGCGCTCGGTGATCTCGACCTTCGGCGACAAGCCGCTCAAGGGCAACTACCAGGGCAACATCGCGGATCTGTGCCCCGTGGGCGCGCTGACGCTCAAGAACTTCCGGTTCCAGGCGCGCGTGTGGAACCTGCTCAAGATGGCTTCCACCTGCGCCGAATGCAGCCGCGGCTGCTCGACGACGGTCGAAGTGCTGCGCAACGGCGAGGTCAAGCGCTTCCGCCCGCGGGAGAATCCGGCGGTCAACCGCTGGTGGATGTGCGACACAGGCCGCTTCGCCTACGCGCACCCCAACCAGGAGAATCGTCTCAGCGGCGCGCGGATCGCCGGCTCGGGCGGTGTCCGCGCGGCCAGCACGCAGGCCGGTGTGGACGCACTCGCGGCGGCGCTGCGCTCGAGCGGCAAGGTCGCCATCGTGGCCTCGCCTTGGTGCACGATCGAGGAAGCCGCAGAGATCCAGTTGCTCGCGGGCGCGCTGGGTGCCGCGGCCTCTTTCTTCAGCCCAGAGCCCAACAACCTGAAGGACGATCTGCTGCACACCGGCGATCCCTGCCCCAACCGCCGTGGCCTGAGCGAGGCCGGTCTCGCGGCCGTGAAGCGCTCCGAGCTGGCTGTCGCTTGTGCCGGCGCACAGATCGTGCTGCTCGTCGGCGAACGCATCGGTGAACTGGTCGGTAACGCGCTGCAGGCCACGCCCCGGCTCGCCGTGCTCGACACGCTCGCGCCCGAGCAGTCCAACGTCTGCGTTGCCATCGGCGTGCCCAACTACGCCGAACGCACCGGAACCTGGATCAACATCGACGGCCAGCGCGGTCCGATCGCGGCCGCCAAGACCGCGCCGCACGGCGTGGCTCCGCTGACCCGCACCCTCCAAGACCTTCACAGCGGCATCAAGTCCGCCCTGCAGCGCAGCTGATGGACATCCAAGCCCTGCTCGACAGTCTGGACTGGCGCTATCTGGCGGTCTCTTCCGCCAAGGTGTTCGTCCTCTACCACGTGGTGATCGTGCTCGGCGCGGTGATGACCCTTGCCGAACGCAAGGTCTCGGCCTGGATGCAGTACCGCATTGGACCCAACCGCGTCGGTCCCTGGGGCGTGCTGCAGCCGCTCGCCGACGGCGTGAAGTTCATCTTCAAGGAGGAGGTGCTGCCCGAGGGCGCGAACCCGATCCTGTTCCGTCTCGCGCCGGCCATCGCGGCGGTCCCCGCGATGATGACGCTGGCCGTGATCCCCTTCAGCGGCGAGATCACCGAAGCCAAGGACTTTCTCGGCGGACGCACGACCTACCTTTCCATCGCCGACATCGACATCGGCGTGCTGTACCTGCTCGCGATCGGCGGCCTGTCGGTCTACGGCATCATCCTCGGCGGCTGGGTCTCGAACTCGAAGTTCTCGCTGATGGGCGGCCTGCGCGCCTCTGCGCAGATGATCAGCTACGAGTTGACGCTGATCCTCTCGATCCTCGCCGTGGTCGCGATGTCGGGCAGCCTCAACCTGCGCGAAATCGTCTCCGCCCAGCACGAAGCAGGCTTGTGGTTCATCGCCACGCAGCCGCTGGCCTTCTTCCTGTTCCTCGTGGCGATCTTCGCCGAGACCAACCGCCACCCCTTCGACTTCGCCGAGTGCGAGTCCGAGCTGGTCGGCGGCTTCCACACCGAGTACAGCTCGATGAAGTTCGCGCTGTTCTTCCTCGGCGAATACACGGCGATGATCGTGATGAGCTGCCTGGGCACAGCGCTGTTCCTCGGCGGGCACCACATCCCCTTCGTGGAAAACGTGCACTGGGCGATCGGCTTTCTCGCCTTCATGGCGAAGACCTCGATCTTCCTGTTCCTGTTCCTGTGGGTGCGCTGGACCCTGCCGCGCTTCCGCTTTGACCAGCTGATGCGCCTGGGCTGGAAGGTGATGCTGCCGCTGGCGCTCGCCAACCTGATCTTCACTGGCGCCCTGATCAGCCTGAAGTGACTCCCAACGAGTAGGCCAACACCATGGTGATCGTCCGACGCAAGACCCTGTCCCTCTCGGAGAAGCTCTACATCCCCGAGATCATGCGCGGTCTCTCCGTGACCTTCCGCAAGATGTTCGAGAAGAAGATCACGCGGCAGTATCCCGAAGAGCCACTGCCCAAGAATGAAGTCACGCGCGGCCAGCCCCGTCTGGTCGTCAAGGACGACGGCAACATCGCCTGCGTCTCCTGCGGCATGTGCGAGGCGGCCTGCCCGGCTTACGCGATCACGATCGACGGCGGCGAGACCGACCGCACGATCGAGCGTGAGCCCAAGCGCTTCGACATCGACATGCTGCGCTGCATCCTGTGCGGTTTCTGCGAAGAGGCCTGCCCCAAGGACGCGATCTACATGTCGGACGAGTTGGAGCTGGCGGATTACGACCGCAAGTCCCTGATCTACGACATGGAGAAGCTGAAACGACCCGCTTCCGCGCTGAAGAAGCGCATGGACTACGTCAATCAGATCAACGACCGGTGGCGAACCTCCTCTTCTACCTGATGGCCGGGTTGGCCGTGGCCGCCGCTTTGTGCGTCGTCCTGGCCCGCAACCCGATTTCGAGCATCCTGGCGCTGCTGGCGAGTTTCTTCGCCCTGGCGACGATCTACCTGTTGGCGGGCTTCCAGATGCTCGCCGCGGCGCAGATCCTCGTCTACGCGGGCGCGATCATGGTGCTGTTCCTGTTCGTGATCATGCTGCTCAACCTGGCGGACGAGAAGCCGATGGCACGCGTTGACACGGCCATGTTCCTGCGCCGCAACGCGGTGATGGGCGTGCTGGTCGCCGGTGCCCTGGTCGGAATCGGCGCCTTCGCGGCGCTGCAGGCTTCCGGCTCGCTGCCGGCGGTTGATCCGAACGTGAAGCTGCCAGAAGGCGGCATCGACAGCATCCAGAACCTCGGCGAAGCCATGTTCAGCCGCTGGCTGCTGCCCTTCGAGGTAATCAGCGTGCTGCTGCTCGCCACCGCCGTCGCGGTGGTCGTGCTGGCCAAGCGCAACCGCGGCCCGCAGGCGGGCGGAGGACAAGGCTCATGAGCGTTCCCAGCGAACACCTGCTGGTGCTGGCCGCGATACTGTTCGGGATCGGGGTGGCCGGCTTTTTCCTGCGCCGCAACGTGATCATCGTGCTGATGTGCATCGAATTGATGCTCAACGCGGCGAACCTCTCATTCCTTGCGGCGAGCCGCATGCACACCCTGGCCAACGGCGGTCAACCCGACACCCAGGGCCCAATCTTCGCCATCTTCATCATCGTCGTGGCGGCCATCGAAGCCGCCGTGGGTCTCGCGCTGGTGATCGCGCTCTACCGCAACAAGCAGACGGTCTCGCTCGACGAGGTCGCCGACCTCAAGAACTGACATGCAATCCCCCCAAGGCGACTACGGCTGGCTGTGGTGGATCCCGGCGCTGCCGCTATTCGGCAGCGCGGTCTGCGCCCTGCTGCATTTCCTGACCCTGCGCTCGCGCGGCGTGTTCGCTCCCAAGCCGGGCGGTCACGGCGGTCACGGACACCATGAGCATGGTCATGACGATCACGTCCATGCTGGGCCTGACGGCCACCATGCCCACGGCCACGACGATCATGGCCACGACGATCACGCTCACGCCGTGCCGGCGGGCATCGGCGCCTTGGCTCACCCGATCGCCGCGCTGGCGATGCTGGGCGCCTTCATCCTCTCGATCGTCGCGGTCAAGGACCTCGCCGCCGGCGGGGAGCAGCTGACCTCGATCGAGAGCAGCGTCTGGCACTGGATCGACACCGGCGCCTTCAACATCGACATCTCGATCGTGATCGACCGCCTCTCGGCGGTGATGGTGCTGGTCGTCACGGGTGTGGGCTTCCTGATCCACGTCTACGCCGGCGGGTACATGAAGGGTGACGCGGGCTTCGCGAAGTTCTTCTGCTACCTCAACCTGTTCGTGTTCTCGATGCTGATGCTGATCCTCTCGAGCAGCCTGCTGGGCCTGTTCGTCGGCTGGGAAGGCGTCGGCCTGTGCTCCTACCTGCTGATCGGCTTCTGGTACGAGAAGGGCTGGCCGGCGGAAGCGGGCCAGAAAGCCTTCGTGATGAACCGCATCGGCGACGCGAGCTTTCTGATCGGCTCTTTCCTGCTGGTGCACCTGTTCGGCACGCTCGATCTGTCCGACATCGCTGCGGCGGTGCAGGGCAAGCTCGGCGAAGAGGGTGTGAGCTTCCAGTTGCTCCTGGCTGGACTGCTGCTGTTCGGCGGCGCCTGCGGAAAGAGCGCGCAGCTTCCGCTGTTCACCTGGCTCCCCGACGCGATGGCCGGTCCCACGCCCGTGTCCGCGCTGATCCACGCGGCCACGATGGTGACCGCCGGAATCTATCTGGTCGTGCGCCTCAACCCGGTCTTCGCGGCCTCGCCGGAACTGATGCTGGTGGTCGGCATCGTCGGCGTGCTGACGGCCTTCATCGCCGGCTCCACGGCGCTGGTGCAGCGCGACATCAAGAAGGTGCTCGCCTATTCGACCGTGTCGCAGCTGGGCTACATGTTCCTCGCGCTGGGTTCGGGCGCCTTCGCCTCGGCGATCTTCCACCTCGCGACACACGCCTTCTTCAAGGCGCTGCTGTTCCTCGGCGCCGGCTCCGTGATCCACGGCATGCACCACGAGCAGGACATGCACAAGATGGGCAACCTGCGCAAGTACATGCCGCAGACCTTCCTGACCTTCATGGTCGGATCAGCGGCGCTCTCGGGCCTGCCGCTGCTCTCGGGCTTCTTCTCCAAGGACGAGATCCTCGCCCACACCTTCGCCAATGGCGGCGCGTACTACGTGCTGTGGGGCATCGGCCTGCTGACGGCGATGATGACCGCGTTCTACACCTGGCGCATGGTCGCGCTGACCTTCTTCGGTCCGGAGCGCTTCGACACGAAGAAGTTCCAGCCGCATGAGTCGCCGGCCGTGATGACGATCCCGCTGATCATCTTGGCGGTGCTTTCGGTGATCGGCGGTGCACTGTCCTTCCCGCCCGTGTTCCCGGCGATGTTCCACCCCGAATTCCTGCATCACTGGCTGCACCCGGTGCTGAAACCCGGAGAGGAACTGATCGCCGCGCGCGGCGCGCATGCCTTGAGCCACGCTACCGAATGGGCCCTGCTGGGGCTGGGCTCGGTGGTCGCGCTGGCGCTGGCGCACGCGGGCTTCCGCAAGCACATGGCTGGCATCAGCAACGACGAAAGCACCGCGGCGCGCTCGCCGGTCCGCACGGCCTTCCTGAGCATGGCCTGGGGCCTCGATGCCGCCTACCAGAAGCTGATCGTCGCGCCGGTGCGCCTGCTGGCACTGATGATCTCGGCCGTGGTCGACGGCACCTTCATCGACGGCTTTGTCAACGGCGCCGGCGAGGTCGCCCTGTCCTTCGGCTCCCGCATGCGCGCCATGACCAGCGGCAACATCGCCGCCTATGGCCTGTGGATGGGCGCCATCACGGCCCTGATTGCCCTGATTTTCGTCTGGCAACGCTGACGCTCCCCCCATGGATTCCCTCACGCTGCTTGTCTTCCTGCCGCTCCTCGGAGCGGTGCTCGTCGCGCTGACCCCCAAGAGCGCGACCGGCGCCCAGCGCGGCATCACGCTGCTCACCATGCTGGTGACGATGGCGATCGGCCTCAATGTCTGCCTCGACTTCGACGGCGCCAGCGCCGCGATGCAGCATCTGGTCAACGTGCCCTGGTTCTCGCTGCCCGGCGGCAGCGGGGTCGACATCCCGGTGCGCTTCAAGCTGGGGCTCGATGGCATCTCGGTGCTGATGGTGGCCCTGACCGCGCTGCTCGGCCCGATCATCGTGCTGTCGACCTGGGGTCATATCCACGAACGCGTCAAGGAGTTCATGGTCTGGCTGCTCGTCATGCAGACGGGCATGCTCGGCGTGTTCCTGGCGCTGGACCTGGTGCTGTTCTACGTGTTCTGGGAAGTCACGCTGGTGCCGCTGTACTTCATGCTCGGCATCTGGGGCGGCGAACGGCGCCTCTACGCGACGATCAAGTTCTTCCTGTACACGCTGGCGGGCTCGCTGGTGATGATGATCGGCGTCATCCTGCTGCTCTACCAGACCAAGACGGCGGACATCGAGGCGCTGATGAACCTCGCTCCGACGCTGGATTCCACGCGTCAGACCTGGATCTTCTGGTCCTTCGCGCTGGCTTTCATGATCAAGGTGCCGGTGATGCCCTTCCACACCTGGCTGCCCGACGCGCACACCCAGGCACCCACCTCGGGCTCGGTGATCCTCGCGGGCGTGCTGCTGAAGATGGGCACCTACGGACTGCTGCGCTTTTGCATCGGCATGTTCCCCGGCCCGGCGCTCGACGCCGCACCGGTGATGATGGCGCTCGGCGCGATCGGCATCGTCTACGGCGCCTTCCTCGCGATGGCGCAGCACGACATCAAGCGCCTGATCGCCTGCTCCTCGGTGAGCCACCTCGGCTACGTGGTGCTCGGGCTGTTCGCGCTCAATCAAGCCGGTGTGCGCGGCGGGGTGCTCCAGATGGTCAACCACGGCCTCTCGACGGGCCTCTTGTTCCTCTTGGTCGGCATGATTTACGAGCGTCGCCATACGCGCATGCTCGATCAGTACGGCGGCATCGCCAAGGTGATGCCGCTCTACTCGCTGTTCTTCGGCATCGCGGTGTTCTCCAGCGTCGGTCTGCCGGGCCTCAATGGCTTCGTGGGCGAGTACATGATCCTGCTGGGCAGCTTCCAGGCCTCGCCGTGGATCGCGGCCGTGTCGGTCACGGGCGTGATCTTCGGCGCGGTGTACCTGCTGATGGCGACCCGCAAGCTGCTGTTCGGCCCACTCACCCACGCCGAGAACAAGAACCTGAGCGACATCAACTGGCGCGAAGCCGGGCTGATGCTGCCGATCGTGGTGCTGTGCTTCTGGATCGGTGTCGCCCCCAACCCCTTCCTTGCGCGCACCGACGCCTCGGTCGACCAGCTGCTCTCGCGCATCGACGCTCAGCGCGCCAAGGTCGCCCTCGTCGAGCCGCCCTCCTCCGCCCCCTCGACCGCCGCCATGATGAGCGCAGGTGAGACCCGATGAACCCGCAAGTTCTCGAACAAATGCTCAACCCCGCGGCGCTGCAGGCGCTGGCACCGCTGTTGGCCCTGTGCGGCGGCGCGCTGCTGCTGCTGCTGGCGGACATCCTGCCGGGGCTCTCCAAGCTGCGCAGCCCGCTGTTCCTCGCCACGATCGCCGTCGCGGGCTGGTTTGCCTGGGGCAATCTCAGCGCCCCGGCTGGCGGCCACATCTTCGGCAGCTTCCAGCACAGCCCCGCGCTGTCGAACTGGACGCTGATCTTCCTGGCTTCGGCCCTGATCGGTTGGGCTGTGGCGCAATGCTACTACCAGCACGAGGAAGCCAACTTCCTCGCCGAGCACGATGTGCTGATTCTGGTGGCGACTGCCGGCATGGTCCTGATGGCCGGCTCGGGCGATCTGCTGACCTTCTTCGTCGGCCTCGAAACGCTCTCGGTGCCGCTGTACACGCTTTCCGGTTTCCGCCGCGCGCAGCGCGAGTCGGTCGAAGCCGGCCTCAAGTACTTCATCCTCGGCGCCTTCGCCGCTGGAATGTTCCTGTACGGCGCGGCGCTGGTCTACGCGGCCACGGGCACGCTCTCGATCGAGGGCATGCGCGCGGCGAACGCGGCCCTGAGTTCGCCCCTGGCGCTGGCCGGCTTCGCGCTGATCGCGGCCTCGCTGTTCTTCAAGATCAGCGTGTTCCCCTTCCACCTGTGGGTCCCTGATGTCTATCAAGGCGCGCCCACTCCCGTGACGGCCTTCATGGCCACGGGCACCAAGGCAGCCGCCTTCGCCTTCCTGCTGAGCCTGATGGGCACCAGTGCCGGCGGCTCCAAGCCGCTCCTGCCGGAGAGCGCCGCGTTGGTCTTCGCCTGGATCGCGGTGATCACGATGGGCGTCGGCAACCTCGGCGCGCTGGTCCAGAGCGACCTCAAGCGCATGCTGGCCTACTCGGGCATCGCGCACGCGGGCACGATGCTGCTGGCGATCGCTTCCGGGTGGCATGACACCCAGCCCGGCGGCGCCCAGAACGCGATCCTGTACTACATGGGAGCGTACGTCTTCACCGCGGGCGGGGCCTTCGGCCTGATCGCCTGGCTGGAAAGCGAGGGCGCCCCGGTGACGATGGATTCGATCAAGGGTCTCGCCCAGCGCCGCCCGCTGATCGCCGCCGCACTGGCCCTGTTCATGCTCTCGCTGGGCGGAATGCCGCCGCTGGGCGGATTCTGGGGCAAGTACCTCGTCTTCAGCTGCGCCGTGCGCGCGGACATGATTCCGCTGGCGGTGATCGGCGTCTTGATGAGCGTGATCGCGCTGGGCTACTACCTGCGCGTGATCATCAACATGTACATGCAGCCTTCGGCCTCGACGAGCCAGCATCCGCTGGCGGCGCGCACAGGCTCGCTGCTGGCCGTGGGCGTGTGCTCGGTGATGGTGCTGGTGCTCGGCCTGATGCCGCGCTGGTTCCTCGACCTGATCGGCTGAGCCGATCCGCAGCCGTCAACAGCCGCGCGGCGGACCGGGTTCGATCCGCCGCGCATGTTTTCTGGAAAAAGTGCCGGGGACGCTAGCCGTCGGAGTCCGGCTTGCCGTTGATCGCGCGTTCCTTCAGCCAGCCAATCTCGCGCTGCAGGGCTTGCAGCGCCGCGGGAGCGAGGAGCTGGCTCTTGTCAGTGATGCGCCCGTCGAAGTGCATCTGGTAGAAGTCGTTGAGCGACTGGTAGGCCGCCATCAGTTCCTCGCTGGTGCCGTTGGCGTACTTGGCTTCCAAGTCGCGTTCTTCAGCCGAGGGCTGGAACTTCGGGCGCGCGGTGGGCAGAGAACCCTCCGCCACGGGAAGCTCGAGCTCGGGGGACACGGCGCCGGTCCCGGCGGGCCCAGAGCCCGCGGCAGCCTTCGGCACGGGGACGGGCTCCGCCTGGGGCGAGCCCTGTCCCTCCACCCGCGTGGCTGCCGTTCCGGCAGCATCGTTGCGCAGCACGGGGGCGCCGGCGTTGCCCGCTGGCGCACTCGCGCCCTGGGCTAGGGTGCGAGTAGGGTCGCCTCCGGGCTGGTTGGAGCTCGAAAGCTGGTAGATGAGCAGGCCCCCGCCCAGAGCGAGGGCAACCACAAGCAGGATCGGTCCGGACTTCATGAAGGAAACTCTCGGCTCAGGCGGGGTCAAATTCCACCGCCCAGCCGTTTTGGCCGGGCTGGAGACGCTGCATGCGGACCAATCTTCCCGTTCGGGTGCTGGTCTGGCCGTTTTCCGTGATCTCCAGCCGCAAGCGCAGCTCTTCGTCCGTGAAGAACAGAATGCCCGTCTTGGAGGTGTTGTCGACCTCGCCACTGAGGCTCGAGACCTCCAGATGGGCCCGCAGGAGTGCTCCTGAGGCCTTGCGGTGGGCGATCCGGCGATCGGCGGTCCGGGAGTCCTTGGGATCAGAAGCTGCCATGGTATTCAGGAGTATCGTCACAATCCGCCCGGGGCTGGACCGCTGACCGATTCGGGCCTGATCTCGGCAAATATCGGCCGGTTCCCACCTTGCCAATGCCGGGGATTGGGGGATGATTGGAAGTACCCCTCTCTCTCTGCCCTCGGGCCCCTCTGCCCTGGCCATGCCTTGCGCTTGGTTCGGGGCGAGACGGGCAGCCGCGCGTCGTGAGCGAGTTTCTTCTCATCTCATCTCAGGAGTTGGAATCGATGTCCTCTAATCACAACCAAGCGTCGCGGGCGAAGTCCTGTCGAACGCCCATGAGTATTGCCAGTTCGGCACTCGGAGTTTTCGCCACGCTGGCGATGGCCTCCAGTGCGGGTGCACAGGTCAAGATCAGTCAGGTCTACGGCGCCGGCGGCAACTTGGCCGCCCCGATGACCAATGACTACATCGAGATCTACAACGCGGGATCAGCCGCGCAGAGTCTCGCCGGCTGGTCGATTCAATACTCGTCCGCCGCGGGCACGACCTGGCAGACGACCGCGCTGGGAGCGGTGACGCTCAACCCCGGTCAGTACCTGCTGGTGCAGCAAGCCATCGGCACCTCCGTCGTCGCGGGCCAAGCCCCCGGCCTGCCGACGCCGCAGGCGACCGGCACGATTCCCATGTCGGCGACGGACTTCAAGGTCGCGCTGGTGAGCTCGACCACCGCCCTGACCGGCGGCACGCCGACCTACACCGCCAACCCCACGCTCGTCGACTTTGTCGGTGCGGGCACGGCCAACTGGAACGACTCAGCTGCCGCGGGTGCGGCCTTCGCTTCGGCCCAGAACGCTCCGGCTGCAAGCACGGCGATCTCGATCTACCGACGTGGTTGCGGATCCCAAGACACGAACATCAGCCGGGATGACTGGGCGGTGGGCTACCCCAATCCGCGCAATACTTCCAACGCCACCAGCAACGGGCTGTCGCTGACGGGTACGGCGCTGCCCCTGACCGTGGAGGAAGGACAGCAGCTTCGACTGACGGTCACCCCGTACCTGTGCGGAACCTTCGGCCTCAACGCGGGCACGACGGTCAGCGTCGACCTCTCGCCTCTCGGCGGTGCGGTAGCCGCCGTCATGTACGACGATGGCACCAACGGCGATGAACTGTCGGGCGACGGAATCTACACCGCGCTCGCCACGGTCGCCGCAGGCACGACGACGGGCACCAAGACATTGAACATCACGGCGACAGAGGGTGCCAATTCCGGCGGCACTCAGGTCGCCGTTCTTGTGATGCCGACGTCGACCCCGGACAACGACAATTGCTTCGGTGCGACGACGCTGACGGTTCCCGGCACGGCCAGCGGAACCTATACGGGCGCGACCGTCGAAAGCAACCCGGTTGTTTCGGCGACCGCGCCCGCCCCGACCAGTGCCCACTCGAACCGCCGCGGTTTGTGGTTCAAGGTCACGGGCACCGGCAACACGATCACCGCGGGCTTGTGCAACACGACCCCTGCGGTTGACTCCGTGATGCTGGTATTCGCCGGCACATGCGACGGCCTCACGCTGCTTGCGGGCGCCGATGACAACGGTCCGGCCTGCGCTACCAACCAAGCTTCCGTGGCGTGGTGCTCCCAGCTGGGCGCAAGCTACTACATCTGGATCGCTCCGTTCAGCACCGGTGCGAACACGGGCGCCTACACCATCGATGTCACGGACAATGGCACGCCCTGCACGACCGCCTTCCCGGCGACCGTCTGCACCCCGACGCCCGGTGCCTTCACCGAAGTTGAGCCGCAGTTCGGTCCGGCGAACAACGACGGCTGCTTCTCGCAGCCTCAGCGTTTCACGGACATTCCGACGCCGTCCTTCCCGGCTTCGACTTTCCGCGGCAACGCGCGCGGCATGATCGGCAACCGCGATGTCGACGTGTACCGCTTCCAGGCGACCACGAGCGATTCCATCACGATCACGCTCAACACAGCCGGCACCAACGCTCAGGCGCAGTTCTCTTCGCTGAGCGCTGGCGGCCTGTGTCCTTCCACAGCCATCGCGAACACGCCGATCTTCGTGGCGCGCTGCGTCAACAACATCCAGACCGTCTCCGCGACCGTGACGGCGGGCACCTGGTACCAGGTGGCTGTGCTCGGCGGCATCGGCGTTCAGGTGACGCCGGCGGCGACCTTCTTCGGGGGCCAAATGCCCGGTGGCACGACGACTCAGTACGAGTTGAAGATCGCCATCGGTGGACCGCCGGCCAACGACGACTGCGCCAGTGCGGGCACTCTGGCCCTCAACACCACCGTCAACGGCTCGACCAACCTGGCGACCGTGGACGGAACCTCGAGCTGCGCTGCCGGCAACGATGTGTGGTACTCCGTGACGACGACGAGCACCGGCACGCTGACGATCAGCACTGCTGGTTCGGTGATCGACACCGCCGTTGCGTTGTTCAGCGCCTGTGGCGGCACGGAGCTGGGCTGCAACGATGACGCCTCGGGCTGCATCGGTTCGGGCACCTTCTCTTTCCTCTCGGTGCCGAGCCTCCCCGCGGGAACGTACCGCGTGCGCGTTTCGGACAAGGGCACTCAAGGTGCCTTCTCGATCCGCGCCTCCTTCGCCAACGATCTGTGCTGCACGGCAGAGACGATCGGCATCCCCTCCTCGACTCCGGGCACGACGGTCGGCGCCTCGCTCGATGCAGGCCTGCCGATCTGCGACGGTCCGGGCGTCACGGACGGCGGCGGCAACAACCAGATCACCGCACCCAGCGTGTGGTATCGCGTCGTCAGCCCCGTCAACCAGACGATCTATGCCGATGTGCTCACCTCGAGCTTCGACACCAAGCTCTCGGTCTACACCGGTTCGTGCTCGGCGCTGACCTGCGTCACCATGAACGACGATGTGAACACGAGCTTCAAGTCGAAGGTCGCCTGGGCCGCTGTCGCGGGCCAGGAGTACTTCGTCATGGTGCACGCCTTCGGCACGGGTTCGGGCACCTTCACGCTCAACGTGACGGCGGACGCGACCCCAGCCAACGACCTGTGCTCCAATGCGACGGCGCTGACCGGCTCGATCGGCAGCATCGCCGGCACGAACGTGGGTGCCACGGGCAACAACGCGACGGTGACCTCGGCCACCATCGCCACCTGCGCCACCAACTACACCTACTTCGACACCTGGTACTCGTTCACGCCTGCGTGCACGGGTTCGGTGACCTTCGCCACCTGCGGCGGCTTTGACACGGTTGTGTCGGTCCACAGCGCTTGCTCCACCTCGTCGGCGGGCAACCAGCTGACGGGCGCGTGCAACAACGACGGCGCCACGGGCTGCGCTCCGGGCTCCTCGGTGAGCGTCAACCTGACCGCGGGCACGACCTACCTCGTGCGCGTGGCCACGGCGGGCGCCCAGACTCCGAGCGCTGGCGGCGGTGCGGCTTACACCCTGACCTGGGCGGAAGCCGACACCGACAACGACGGTGTGGTGAACTGCCTCGACGGCTGCCCGACCGACCCGCTGAAGACGGCGCCGGGCATCTGCGGTTGCGGTGTGGCGGATACCGACACCGACGCGGACGGCACGGCTGACTGCAACGATGGTTGCCCGACCGACCCGTTGAAGACGGCGCCGGGCATCTGCGGTTGTGGTGTCGCCGACACCGACACCGACGCCGACGGCACGGCTGACTGCAACGACGGCTGCCCCAACGACCCGCTGAAGGTCGCCCCGGGCATCTGCGGTTGCGGTGTGGCGGATACCGACACCGACGCGGACGGCACGGCTGACTGCAACGACGGTTGCCCCACCGACCCGCTGAAGGTCGCCCCGGGCATCTGCGGTTGCGGTGTGGCGGATACCGACACCGACGCGGACGGCACGGCCGACTGCTTCGACGGCTGCCCCAACGACCCGCTGAAGACCGCGCCCGGCCAGTGCGGCTGCGGTGTCGCCGACACGGACACGGATGCCGACGGCGTAGCGGACTGCAACGACGGTTGCCCCAATGATCCGCTGAAGACGGCGCCCGGCCAGTGCGGCTGCGGTGTCGCCGACACGGACACGGATGCCGACGGCGTGGCGAACTGCAACGACGGCTGCCCCAACGATCCGCTGAAGACGGCGCCCGGCCAGTGCGGCTGCGGCGTCGCCGACACGGACACGGATGCCGACGGCGTGGCGGACTGCCTCGACAACTGCGACACGGTTGCCAACCCGAGCCAGGCTGACCTAGACAACGACAGCTTCGGCGACGCGTGCGACAACTGCCCGGCGATCGCCAACGTTTCGCAGGCCGACTGCGACCTCGACAACATCGGTGACGTTTGCGAGATCGCCTCGGGCGCTGCGGACTGCAACCTGAACTCGATTCCGGACAGCTGCGACGTGGCGGCGGGCGGCGCTTCTGCCGACGCCAACACCAACGGCATCCCGGACGAGTGCGAGTTGAACGGCGGCACGCCGTACTGCTTCGGCTACGGAGTCGCCAACGGCGGCGTCGACTGCCCCTGCGCCAACACGGTCGCGGTCGGCAGCGCTGCCGGTTGCAAGAACTCCACCGGCCTCGGCGGCAAGCTCGTGGGCGTCGGCCAGACCAGCGTCAGCAATGACCAGCTGGTCCTGACCGCCAGCCAGATGTCGGGCGGCTTCTGCGTGTTCCTGCAGGGTTCCAACCTGCCGACGCCGGTCTTCTACGGTGACGCGACCCGCTGCATCGGCGGCTCGCTGATCCGTCTGAAGCAGCGCCCGGTGGTTGGCGGCTCCGCCAGCTACCCGGTCCCCGGCGACCTGCCGGTTTCGGCTCGGGGCTCGGTCCCGGCCACCGGCGGAACGCGCAGCTACCAGGTCGCCTACCGCGACCCGCTGCTCTCCGTGTGCGGCACGGGCTTCACCATCACCAGCGCGGTGTCGGTGATCTGGGTGCCCTGATCGGTGACCCCTGAAACCTGCGCGGGGTGATCCCCCGCGCAGGCTCGAACAAGGCGGCGCGGCTCCTCATCAGAGGGCCGCGCCGCCGGCTTTTCAAAAACCGTGCGACAGCGCAACCATGGAACAGCAGCGGCACGGCAGCGGAAATGGCTCAGCAGCGCAACCGCAGCGCAACAGCGGCTACGCCCATCTCGCAGCGACGCAGCAGGTGCCGCGCGGCCGCTACTTCTTCGGCGACGGGGCGGACGGCTTGTCGGATTCGTCGCCGCCGGTGTAACCGAACTCCGAGAGTGCCTTGTTGACCTCCTTGGGCACGATCGAGTTCTCATGCTGCGGCGGGAACTGCGCGAGATGGGCCTCCATCTTGCGGACTTCCCCCACATAGGCATTCTCGAGCTTCTGGCCCTGCTCGGAAGCGAAGTCGCTCAGCGGCGTGAGTTCGCCCCTGTCGTTGACCAGATCGAACCAGTAGCCCTTCCCTGAGTTGGCATCGTCGATCAGCTTCCACTGCAGGCTGCGCACGGCGCGCATGTTGCGCCCCACGCTGGCAAGCTCCATCACCGCACGCTTGGGGTGGTTGGCCTCCGGGTCGCGAATCAGCGCCAGCAACGAAACTCCCATGATCTCCTGGGGCTGCGCGATGCCGGCGAGTTCTAGGAGCGTCGGTCCGACATCGATGCTGCGCGTCTGCGCCGGAACGCGCTGCTTCACGGGGAGCGCCGCGGGGTATCGGATCACGAGCGGGATCCGGACCACTTCGTCGTAGAGCGTCTTGCGGTGCCCCTTGTCGCCGTGCTCGAAGAACTCAGTGCCATGATCGGAAGTGATCACGATCACCGTGTTCTCGAGCAGGCCTGCGGCTTCCAGATCGGCGCGTATCTTCGCGAGATAGCTGTCCGTCCAAGCGATTTCGCCGTCGTACAGCGCCAGCAGATGCTGCTTGTCGCGCTCGGGCATGCCAGCGTGGATCGTTGGATCGCTGAAGAAGCCGCGGCCGGTGACCGGGCCCGTGTAGTCCGGGTCGAACTGCTTGTCGAAGGGAGGCGGCGGGATGAAGTCGTAGTGCGCGTCCCACATGTGGAGGAATGCAAAGAAGGGCTTCTTCGCTCGTGATCCAAACCACTTCTGGAAGGCGCCGTAGACGATCGGGTTGGTGACGTCCTCGTGCGAGGCGCGCATCACGTCCTTGTTCATGGCCCAGGACTCGACCGCCGAGCCGTCGAGTCGCTGCTTGTACGAGGTGCAATTCTCGTAGAGCTCAAAGCCCTGTCCCATCCCGAAGGCCGGGTGCATGTACGGACCGGAGAAGAAACCGGCTGTCTGGTAGCCCGCGCGCTGGAAGCGCTCGGCGAGCGTCGTCTGACCCTCGCCGATCTTCATGTTGGTGTCGAAGGCACCATGGATCGAATCGGGCACCGAGGTGAACAGCGAGGCATGGCCCGGCAGCGTCCACGAAGAGGAGCTCAGATGCTGCTCGAACAGCACGCCTTCCGCAGCCAGGCGGTCGATCGCCGGACTGGTCGGCCGCGTGTGGCCGTAGCAACCCAAGCGGTCCGGCCGCAGCATGTCGATCGAGATCAGCAGCACGTTGGGACGTTTGTCTTCGCCGGCACAGCCGGAGAGCAGCAGGCTGGCGGTAGACGCCAGGACAAAGAGGCACTTCATGAGGGTCGGAAGTGTAGCGCGGTGGATCGGAAGGAAGCCTGTGCGTAGGCTCTCTGGCACATGGACACGAGGCCGAAGTGGAGCATCGGACTGCTGCTGCTCCTGACTGGAGCCTGGCTGGGTGTGCGCGCCTGGAAACAATGGCAGCTTGACCCGCTGATGCGGGTGCCGCTCAACGACGCGGCTGTTTACTGGGCCTGGGCGGGCCGGATCGCAAGCGGCGAGTGGATCGGCACGGAACCCTTCTTCAGCGCACCGCTGTACCCCTATCTGCTCGGCCTGCTGCGGGCGCTGGGCCTTGGGATCGGCGGGGTCGTGGTGGTGCAGATCCTGCTGCTGCTGCTGACGATGTGGCGTGTCCATGCCATCGCCCTGCGCTTTCTGGCTCCGCACGCAGCCTGGCTGGCACCCACCCTGCTGGCCCTGGTTGTCGACACGGGTTACGGCACCCTGCGGCTGCTCAACAACGCATTGTCGGCCTTGCTGGTCGTGCTGCTGTGGGAGCAATTGATCCGCCTGCGCGAGGAGCTCGCCCCCGGCCGCGTTGCCCGCGCGAGTCTCTTGTACGGGCTCAATCTGCTCGCCAACCCGATCTTCTTGCCGGCTCTGCCGCTGTACGGCACTTGGCTGTGGTGGCGCTCGGGCCGTCGCCTCCAGCCCGCCCTGCTCGGGGTAGCTGTGGTGCTGCTCTGCATGTCACCGGCAACGCTCCACAATCGACTCGCCTGTGGCGAGTGGATTCCACTCAGCGCCCAAGGTGGCGTAACCTTCGTGCACGGCAATGCTCCGGGAGCGGATGGCACATACCACGCGATCGCAGGCGTTTCGATCGATCGGGCCCGCCAGAACCAGGATGCGCGCGCCCGGGTTCTGCACGAGACCGATGGATCGTGGCGTGCGACGGACGCAGCCTACTTCCGCGAGGGCCTGGCTTTCTGGACCGCGCAACCGATCGAAACGCTGCTGCTCTTCGCCCGCAAGCTGCGCTGGTTTCTGTTCGGCAATGCCTACGGCGACATCTACGTTCCCCTGCTGGAGGCCGAGGCCGGCCTCGATCCGCTGCGCTGGCCGGGTGTGTTGCCCGCCGGCCTGATCGTTCCCCTGGGGTTGCTGGCCCTGTTCTTCGCCTGGCGCGATCGGCGCGCGGGCTTTGCGGAGTTGCTCCTGGTCGGTTTGCCGCTGCTGACGGTGCTGCTGTTCTTCTACTCGCCGCGCTACCGCTTCGCGGCGCTGGTACCGCTCTGCGTGTTCGCTGCGCTGGGTTTGGCGATGCTGTGGCAGAACCGCGCGCGTGACCTGCGTGGAGCGCTGCTGGCACTCACGCTCGGCCTCGGCGCGGGACACGGACTGCTCGCCGAGCACAGCGGCTTCGACCGGCTCGATTCACACCGCTCGATGCACGATCGCAGCCTGGGCATCGCCTGGACGGCGTTGGGAAAGCACGACGAGGCGCTGCTGTGCTTTCGGCGCGCGGCTCGGGCCGGTGACGAGCTTGCGAGCGTGGCGGCGTCCGACTCACTGCGCCGCAAGGGCATGCGTGAGGCAGCGCGCGCCGAACTGGAGGAGTGGATCGAGAGCCATCCTGGGGACGCCTACGCGCACAAGACCCTGGGCATCACGTTGGCGGAACTGGGCCTTTTGCGCGAGGCTCGGGAGCGGCTGGAGCAGGCCTGGAAGCTCGATCGCTCCGACCCGGAGACGATTGCGGCTCTGCAGCGCGTGACTGAAGGTCTAGAATCGAAGCGATGAA
The DNA here is from genome assembly GCA_044359355.1 of Planctomycetota bacterium. Classification (GTDB taxonomy): domain Bacteria; phylum Planctomycetota; class UBA1135; order UBA1135; genus SYGM01. The sequence goes on from JBIKMH010000023.1 coordinate 33,019, forward strand.
ATTGTGTCGAGGAGCTTGCCTTGGGCTGGCACTGCTGGCGGCGGCCTGCAGCACGGACACGCGTCCCGCGAGGCGCGTGCTCGTCGTCGGCGCCGATGGCCTGGAGTGGCGCGTGCTGCGTCCGCTGCTGCAAGCGGGCAAGTGCCCCAACCTGCGCGCTCTGATGGAACGCGGCAGCTTCGGCGAGCTGCGCACGATGATCCCGACGCTCTCGCCGATCCTGTGGACCACCATTGCCACGGGCAAGCCTCCCGAGGAGCACGGAATCCTCGGCTTCACGGATGCTCAGTTGCAGCAGTACACCTCCTCGCAGCGCAAGGTGCGCGCGCTGTGGAACATCGCGGATCGCTGCGAGCTCGAGAGCGGGGTCTACGGCTGGTGGAATACCTGGCCCGTCGAGGAATTGCGCGGGCAGATGGTCTCCGGCTCCAGTTCCTCGGAGCTGGCGGATGCCAACTGGAAGCCCGCGCTGATCCCCGGCGCCGAGCGCCAGGTTTGGCCGCTGGAGCTGGAGCCGCGCGTGATGGAGCTGGCGAAGGAACAGGGGACACAGGCGCGGGTCCAAAAGATCGCCACCGAGCGGATCTTCGGCCGGCATGCGCCCGGAGAACTGGGCGAAATCGAGCAGAGCCTGATCCAGCAGACGCTGTGGTCGATCCAATCCGACATGACCTATGCGGCGATCGCCGAGCAACTGCTGCGCACCGATCCGGGGGATCTCAACCTGGTCTACTTCGGCGGTACGGACGTGATCAGCCACCGTTTCTGGCGCTACTACGAGCCCGAAGCCTTCCATTGGCCGGCCGATCCGGAGCTCGAGCGTCGCATGTCAAGCCCCAAGGCCCAAGCGCTGCTCGCGCGGGCGATCGAGAACTACTACGAGTGGTTCGATGAGTGGCTCGGGCGCCTGATGCGCGCTGCGGGCGAGGACGCCACGGTGCTGGTGATCTCCGACCACGGCTTTCACGCCTACTCCACCGACAAGCCCAACCCGCTGTTCGTCACGGGCCATCACCTCGACGGCCCGGCGGGCGTGTTCCTGGCAGCCGGACCGGGTATCGTGCGGCGCGGCGACATGCAGGCCTTTCTGGAGCGTAACGAGCTCGCCGACTGCGGGCACATCCTCTCGATCGCGCCGACCGTGCTGGCCCTGCTGGGCCTGCCGCGCGGAGCGGACATGGCCGATGAGGCTTTCGTGGCCGTGCTTGACGAACGGGCGCGGCGCGCCGCGCAGCTACCGCCCGTGCCGACCCATGACACGGGCTTCCGCAAGGCGCGCGCCACCGAGGTTCCGCCTCAAATGAAGGCCGATTTCGTCAAGCGCTTCCAGGCGCTGGGCTACATCGGCTCCGACGGACAGGATGCGAATCTGCCTCCGGCAGAGGAGCCGGACAAGGCCGGGCCGCGCCGATGATGCGGCGCTAGCGCGGTTCCTCGCCCGCGTAGCCCAGCTCCCTCATCGCGCGCATGCGCTCCGCATCGGGCGCCTTGCGTTCCCCGCGGAAGGGACGCTGCAAGGCGCGCCAGCGCTCCAGATCGAGCTTCATGCGCTCGACCGTCTCGGGATGCCGGGCCGCGACATCCTGCAGCTCGCTCGGGTCGCGATGGACGTCGTACAGCGCCAGACGCGGCACGGGGTACGAGCCTTCGGGCATCTCCTTGGGCTCGACGCCTTCCTCGTTCCACACCAGGCGCCAGTTTTCGCTGCGCACCGAGAAGATTCGCTCCTGCCACAAGCCCACCTCGATCGAGTCTGGACCGCTGGCGGGAATCCGTGCGACGCCCATCCACTCCGGAATCCAGCGGCCGAGATCGTCGAGACCGCTGAGGCCCTCCTGCACGGCGCCGCCCTCGAACAGCATCGGCGAGCGCACGATCAGCGGTACGTGCAGCACGCTCGCGTAGATTGACTTGGAGTGGCCGTAGTAGCGGTTGCGCTCGGCGAGCTCCTCACCGTGGTCCGCCGTGATCACCAGCAGCGAGGAATCGAGCGTGCCCTTGCGCGACAGATCACGAAAGAAGTGCGAGAGCGTGCGATCGATGCGCGCGACTTCACCGTTATAAAGCGCTCGCATGTGAGCGTGATCGGCGTCCGAGGCCTCCAGCGCTCCGCGATGGAAAGGATCGACGAAGGCGCGCGTGCCGTCAGCCGGACCACGGTATCCGGGAGCGGCGTAGAGAGCCGCGAACTCCGGGCCGGGCTCGTAGGGCAGGTGCGGCCCGATCAGGTGCAGCCAGACGAAGGCGCGCGCGTCACCGCTCTGGCGGTCGAGCCACGCCAGCGCGGCATCGCGCATCTTCTCGTCGCGCTCGGGACCGAAATCGGTCTCGAAATGATCGAAGCCCTGCTCGATCCCCGAACGCGGCACGAGCAGCTTGTTGGTGGTGAAGGCCGCTGTGGCGAAACCGGCGGCCTTGAAGCGCTCGGCCATCGTCTCGAAGGATCCGTCGAGGACATCGCCATTGCTCAGCGCACCGTGCTCGATCGGCGAGCGGGCCGTGAACAGCGTCGCGATGGAAGGGAAGGTCATGCCACGGGGCGCAAAGACGTCCGCATAGCGCCTTCCTTGAGCGGCGATTTCGTCGAGCGTGAAGCCCGCGGCGCTGCCGCGCGAGGAGGCATGCTGGACATCGGTGGCGGGATAGGGCGATCCGTAGCAGCTGAGCGCGTCGGCACGCAGCGTGTCGACGGTCACGAGGATCACATGCCGGGGAGTCTCGGGCTTGCGAGCGCAGGAGAGACTCATCAGGAGCAGGAGGCCGATCAGGTACTTGTGCATCGCTTGTCACTCCGGTTGCGGGCGCACGAACCAAGCGCCCGGCTGTTCTTCGCGGCCGCCTGCCGCTTCCAGCAGGCCCTCGCGGGTGTCCGGTGCGTTGAGGATCACCAGCGCTCGATCCGGGAAGCGCGCCCGCATCACCCCCAGCGCGATCTCTGCCTCGCCGAGGCTGCCGGCGTAAAAGGCGCGCAGCTCATCGAGTCGCGCCCCCAGATCCGCCTGCCCTTCGTTGTGGATCTGCGGCAAGTCCGCGTACAAGGGATGCCGGGCGAAGGGTGCGAGCAGGGATCCTTGCACGAGCGCCCGGCTCTGGGCTCCACGAAACAGCTGCGGCGGCGAGACCAGCACCGCGCGCGAATCCGCGTAGTATTCGAACAGGCGCGCGTCGCGGGACAACTGCTGCTCCGCCCACGCGGCGGGAACCAGCACGCCTTGGCGAGCCTCCAGCACCAGCGGCGGACTTTGCCGGCCGTAGGCAAGGTAGGCGTGCACCGAAAGCAGCAGCGGCGGCAGCGTCAGCAGGCCTCCCAGCGCCAGCAGGATTCGCGAGCGCTGCGCCAGGCAGACACCCGCGGGAATCGCCAGCAGCACGCTCAGCAGCCGTGCCATCTTGTATTCGTTGCCCTGGGGCATCTCGCCCCACAGCACCAGCGCGCTCAGCAACAGCGCACCCAGCAGCAGCCAGCGCCGTGCCAGCGTCTCCATCTGCCGCCAGCCGAGCCACGCGGGCAGCGCGAGCAGCCACTGCGGCCCCAGCCAGTTGGCGAAGGGCGAGCCTCCCAGCGCGGGATTGCCCGTCAGCGAAGGCCCGACGGGCGCGGGCGTGAAGCTCGGCAGCAGAAAGGGCAGGGCGCAAAGGCCCGCAGCCAGCCCGCACAGGCACCAGGCGAGCTTCTCGCGCCACGAGCTGTGCTTCCAGCTCAGCGCTTCGCGCCCGGCCAGCAGCAGACCGGCCACGCCGCCGACGATCGGATTGAGGGCCAGCGCGAGGCCCAGCGCGGCGGCTGCGAGCAGCGGACGGCTGGCAGCCAGCGCGAACAGCAGGAAGGGCAGCGCGAGCGCGTAGGAGGAGACGTTGAGGAACTTCGGCAGGAAAGCCTGCAGGCGCGCGTCAAAGCCCCAGGCCTCCCGCGCGAAGGTCATCGGCATCAGCGCGTACACCGGCGCCGAACCGAAGGGATCGCCGGCGCTGAACAGGTAGCCGATCCAGCCCAGGCCGTTGAAGCCCAGCAGCATCGACCAGAACGCCGCGCGTCGTGCGGCAAAGCCGAGCCGCAGGCGTCGTCCCAGCGCATCGAGCGCCACCGGCAGCAGCAGCGCCGCCAGCACGTTGAGCGCCACGAAGGCCCACAGCGGTCCGAGATTGCCGAGCCTTCCGAGCGTTACGCCGAGCAGCGGGTAGAGCGTGTAGTAGCGCAGCGCAACGCCTGCGTGATAGGGATTTTCCGGCCGCAGCCCCTCGCGCAGCACCGCTTCGCCGACGCTGACGTGCAGGTAGCCGTGGTAGGAGGCGCGCACCGCTTCCCCACTGGCGGCGAGCACCAACGCAACCAGCGCGGCCAGCAGCAGACCTTCGAGGAGCGGCCAGATGCGTTCGCGGTTCAACGCGGCGACTCCGCAAAGGCCGGGCCGAGTCCGGCGCGCTCGGTCAGCGGCGGGATCCACGGTTCTTCGGGCAGCAGGGCCGGAGGCGCCGGCAGGTCCGCACCCAGAGGCTCTGGCACCAGCGCGCGCAGGCGTCGCATGTTCGCCTCGAGTCCGGGTCCCGCGAGGAACAGATTGAAGCGCTCGCCCGGATCCTTGGTGAGATCGAAGCACATGCCCGCCGGAGGAGAGAGCTTGTGGTCGACGATCCATTTGCGCAGCGTTTCCGCGTCGATCACGCCCCACTGGTGGCCGCGCTTGGCATCGGAGAGCGCGCTGGCCTGAATCGGCGTGAACTGCGTGTGCAGATAGATCCAGCGTCGCTCCGGGCGCGTCCCCTGCCGCAGGCTCGACACGAGCGAGCGACTGTGGCCGAAACGCTGCTGCGAGTCCTCGCCCATCAGGTCCCAGACGGTCGCGGGCAGATCGACGAGGCTGACCGGCTCGCGCACCAGGGCGCCCGCCCGCTCGCTCCCAGGCAGCTTGACGATCAGGGGCACGCGCACGAGTTCCTCGTGCAGATGCACGCTGTGGCCGATCCAGCCGCGATCGAGGATCTCCTCGCCATGGTCGGCGACGAACACGATCGTGGCTCGCTCGTACCAGCCGCGCTGGCGCAGTCCGGCGAGCAGGCGCGCGATCGCCTCGTCGGTGTAGCGCACTTCGCCCTGATAGCGCGCGCGCAGGAACTGCGCATCCTGAGGAGCGAGGCTCGCGCGTCGCGCGAGCAGGTCGTTGAGTTCCTCGTTGCCCGTCAGCGAGCCCGTGTAGCCCTGCTGGAAGCGGTACTCTGCGTGTTCCTCGTAGCGGTAGTGCGGATCGAAGAGCCAGCCGAAGAGAAACAGGCCCTGACCGGGATCCTTGGCGAGTTCATCCGCGCTGGCGAGCAGCTTGTCCACCGCGTCGAGCGCGCTCTTGCCTTCGTGCCCGGTCGCGAGGCTCTCGTCCCAGCGCTCGAAGCCGCGCGCAAAGCCCAGTCGGCCCGGCAGTACGAAATTGGTCATCACGCCCGCGGTGCGCCAACCCGCCGAGCGCACGGCCGGGACGAAGGGCAGTTTCTCGGCGGGGGCGAACTCCATCAGGCGCTGCACGCCGTGCTCCCAGGGCCACTCGCCGCTGAACTGCGTGACAAGGCTCGGAACCGTCCAGGGCGCGGCGCTGTAGGCGCGCTCAAAGCGCACGCCCTGCGCCGCCAGCGCGTCGATCGCGGGGCTGGGCTCGATGTCCCCGACGCCCCTGCCCCGGTTGCCGTAACAACCCAGACTGTCCGCGCGCAGCGTGTCCACCTCGATCCATACGACCAGGCGCGGCGGCGGCGCCTGGGTGCAGGCGCCCAAGCAGAGGCACAGCCAAGCGCACAGCGCCCATGCCACCAGGAGTCGTCCGCGCCGCATCACAGGAGAGCATTGGAGCCTCGAATGGCCATCCGCTCAACTCATGGGAACGATTCTGCCTTGCGGTGCGTCACGGAACCCAGTCCGCTGGATAGAACAGCCAACCCAGGACCCCCCATGCTGAGCCTGATCCTCATCGCCGTCGCCTCCCCCCTCGACCCGATCGTCGCCTTCCCCATGCAGGCGGGCCCGGCCCCCCGGGGCGAGCCGGCGCGCTGGGCGCTGATCCCCGGCGCACTCGAGGAGCTCGCGCCCTACCGCTCGATCGAGATGGCGGCGGTTCCCCTGGCCCGTGGCGGCAGCGCCGACCTCGCGCTGGAGCGCGTCGACTTCGCCGGGCCCGAACTGCAGCTCTTGGTCGATGGACAACTGCAGGGCGGACAGCTGCCGGGCGTCGAGAGCCTGTGGACCGGCAAGGTCCTCGGTGAGGAGCGCAGTTCGGTGTTCCTCGCCTTCTCGCCGCTGGGCTCGCGTGGCTGGATCTACACCGGCGGGGAATACCACCATCTGCTGGCCGAACCGGGCGGTGGTCTGGACTGGACTCGCAGCACCTCCAGGATCGTGAGCGAAACCGAGCTGATGCAGGCAGGCTCGAGCGCGCCGCTGGGCTGCGCGCAGAGCGCGCTGTACCCGCCCAACCACCAACCGACGATCCACCAGCCGCAATTGCAGCCGGGCGGCGGCGGCACGCTGGCGCTGGGCGGACCGGGGGTGACGCTTTCCTGCAGGCTGGCGATCGAGACCGACTACCAGCTCTACCAGCTGTTCAACAATCTGGCCGCGACGCAGGCCTACACGGGGCAGCTGCTCGCCGCGAGCAGCGCGCGCTTCGTCGAGCAGATCAACACCGTGCTCAACATCGTCTACCTCGCGTTCTACACCGCGAACAACGATCCCTGGACCTCGAATGACACCGGTGCGGGCAGCGTCAACATGCTCTACGAGTTCCAGGGCGCCTGGCAGAACAACATGCCCAACGGCGCCAACCTCGCGCACTTCGTCTCGGGCGCGGGTCTGGGCGGCGGGGTCGCCTGGCTCGATGTGCTGTGCAACCCTCAGTACGGCTTTGCCGTCAGCGGCAACCTCGCCGGCCAGACGCCTTTCCCGGTGGTGCAGGGCCCGCTCAACTGGGACTTCATGGTCTTCACGCACGAGTTGGGACACAACTTCTCCTCGCCGCACACGCACGACTTCTGCCCCACGCCGCTCGACCAGTGCGCGCCCAGCGGCTATTTCGGCTCCTGCCAGTCGCAGGCGGTCTGCATCAGCAACGGCACGATCATGAGCTACTGCCACCTGTGCTCCGGCGGGCTCAACAACATCTACCCCTACTTCCATCCCCAGTGCGTCACGACGATGCGCACGGCCGCGGAGAACTCCTGCATCGGCCCCTGGTGCACCGGCCCGGCCAGCTACTGCGCCGCCAATCCCAACCAGACCGGACAGGCGGCCCAGATCGCGGGCAGCGGCTCCACCAGCATCTCCGCCAACAGCTTCACGCTCAGCGCAACCCAGATGCCGGCCAACAAGACGGGCTTCTTCCTCTACGGCAAGGCGCCGACGCAGGTCGTGCTCGGCAATGGCTTCCGCTGCATCGACGGCCAATTCTTTCGCCTGCCGGTGCAGAACACGGGCAGCGGCGGTGCCTTCTCGCGCACGCTCAACTTCACGCAGGCGCCCTTCAACAGCGGTGCCGGCCAGATCTTCCCGGGCACGCAGCTGTACTTCCAGGCCTACTACCGTGACACGGGTTTCGGAGCCGGCGTCAACCTGACGGGCGGACTGCGCGTGCCGTTCTGCCCCTGAGGAACAGCCCTCAACCCTTCAGGGCCGCGACGAGCTCGCTCGAGAGCTCGCCATGCGGCCCTGCGATTTTCAGCTCGCGCGTCGCGCCGCTCCGGAGATCCTTCAGCTGGCAGACGCCCGCGGCCCACTCGTTGCCGCCGAGGATCAGCGCGCAGTCAAAACCGCGCCTGTCGGCGTACTTGAGCTGCGCTCCCAGCTTCTTCGGCTCGGGGTAGAACTCGACGCCGATGCCCGCGCCGCGCAGTCGTGCCGCCAGCCGCAGGTAATCGCACAGGTGTTGCGCATCGAAGTAGGCGAGCAGCACGCGCACCGGCGTGCGTGCGCTCGGCAGCAGCTTGAGCTCCTCCATCGCGGCGAGCAGGCGGTCGAGGCCCAGCGAACCGCCGATGCCCGGCAGGCGCTCCTTGGTGAAGAGCTGTGCGAGGTTGTCGTAGCGGCCGCCCGAACAGACGCTGCCGATACCTGGCAGATCGCCCAGAAAGGTCTCGAAGATCGTGCCCGTGTAGTAGTCGAGTCCGCGCGCGATCGAGGGATCGAGCTCCAGGCAAGCCTCGGGCACACCGGCGGCCCGCGCCCCCTCGAGCACCGCGCGCAGGTCCGCCAGTCCCTGCTGGCCGCGCTCGCCGTGCGCCATGGGCTCCAGCGCGGCCAGGATCTGCGCGTTGCTGCCCTGGATCGCGGCGATCGCGATCACGGCCTTCGCGCGCGCGCTGTCGAGACCGACGCTGGCGATCAATTCCTCTTCGACCTTGACCGCCCCCACCTTGGGCAGCTTGTCGAGCACGCGCAGGATCGGCGCGGAGCGCTGTTCGAGATCGAGCGAGGCCAGCAGGCCGTTGAGCAGCTTGCGGTTGTTGACGCGGATCTGGAAGCGCTCGAAGCCCAGCGCGCGGAACAGCTCATGCACCACCAGCACGGCCTCGATGTCGGCGGTCACCGACTCGACGCCGATCGTGTCGAAGTCGCACTGCACGAACTCGCGGTAGCGGCCGCGCTGCGTGTTCTCGCCGCGCCAAACCGGAGCGATGTGGTAGCGCTTGAAGGGCAGGCCCAGCTCGTGGTGGTACTGCGCCACGAAGCGCGCCAGCGGCACGGTGAGATCGAAGCGCAGCGCCACATCGCGGCCGCCGTGGTCGGTGAAGCGGTAGAGCTGCTTGTCGCTCTCCTCGCCGCCCTTGCCGACCAGGATCTCGGCGTACTCCAGCGCCGGCGTGTCGATCGGGCTGAAGCCGAAGGAGCGATACACCCCGCGCGCGGTTTCCATCAGCCGCTCCCGCGGGATCATCGTCTCGGGCAGGTAGTCGCGGAAACCCTTGAGCGTGCGCGGTTCGATGAGAGACATGCGGGGCGCGATCCTAGCGAATCGGCTCGGCGGCCCGCAGCGCGGGCCCCTCGTTCCCCGCGCCGGCGGGCAGACGCAGCTCGTACAGCCTGGAGACGATCGCTCCGGGCTTGCCCGGGTTGGCCTGCACGTGACACAACATGAGCTCGCTCTCGCCCAGCGGTTCGCCCCGCTCCAGCCGCGCCATCAGGCTGCCGGTGGGAACGGGCTCCCCGCGCCAGCGCTCGAGCCAGGCGCCATCGCCATCCACGACCAGCAGGTAGCGCGCGGACTGCAGGCGCATGTAGCGCTCGAGAGCGGCGAGATCCTTGCTCGCCAGGAGTTCGTGCGCCGCTTGGGCGCGGCGCGGATCCGCCATCGCCGACAGTCGGCTTTGCAGCGCTGGTCGCCGCGCGTGGTAGGCGATCGCCTCGCCGTGGCGCGCGAGCGCCAGCACGCCCCAGTCGGCCTCGGCGCGCGGCGCGTTCCAGGGCCCGGGCGAGGGCGTGCCCTCGCGCATCCAGCGCAGTCCCTGCAGCCAGGCAAGCGCGTCTCCGCCCGGCCAGGCCCCGCGGCCGGCAACCAGCATGCCACCCAGCGCGAGCAGCAGCACGACGGCGGCGCTGGCGAGGAAGCGCACGGCAGCGGCTCCCGCAGCCCGCTCCGCGGCCAGCGGCAGCACGATGATGACGGCCAGCGCCAGCAGCGGCGCGCTGAGCACGTGCACGGCGAAGGCCAGCAGCGCTCCGGCGGCCAGGGCGAGCGCCAGCAGCACCTGTGGCTCCCGCCACAAGCCGCGCAGCGCCACCAGCGCCACGGGCAGGGCCAGCACCAGCGGCGTCGCCGCCAGCAGCCCCCCGAGCAGCGTGCGCCCGTGCGCTTCGCGCGCGTAGCGCAGAGCCTCAGGCGCCAGAGCCAGAAGCTGCTGCAGCGGCCCGCGCGCCTGCGTCGCCAGCCAGACGATCATCAGCAGGCCGGCGATCCAGACGGCGACCTTGGCGCCCAGCCGCGTTTCGCGCGAGCGATCGACCAGCACGGCGACCACGAAGGGCGTGCTCGAGAGCAGCGCCAGCAGCGCGGCGAGACTGGCCCACGAAGCCAGCACGCTGCCATCCGCCGAGAGCCAGGGCCCCTCGGACAGCGGAGCGCGCGCCACCAGCGCCGCCGCGAGCGCGTGCAGCAGACCCGCGCGCGCGTGCAGGGACACGCCGCTTGCCGAGCGCACCGTGAAGGCGAGCCAGGCCGCGCTGGTCGTCGCCGCAAGGAAGGGCAGCACGGACAAGGGCGAGAGCGCCAGCGCCAAGCCGCCGATCAGGCCCGCGAGCAGCGAGTGCAGCACGGCGCCGACGGCCTCATCGGCGGCGAGCGAGCGCGCGAAGGCCCCGATGTACAGCAGGATCACCGGCCACCACAGCGCCTCGACCGCCAGACGGTTGGCGAGGCCGGGCGTCAGCAGCGCCGGAGCGCAGGCACAGTACAGCGCGGCGAGCAGCGCCCAGATCCGCGACCGCGTGAACGCCGCCGCCGCGAAGCAGCCGGCCAGCGCCGTCAGGAGACCCAGGACCGGCCCCGTCCACGACAGGAGACGCTCGCGTGCTTCGCTGGAGCGGCGGGCAGGCCCGCTTTCGCACAGCTGCACCAGCAGCGCTTCGTAGAGCGGCGTGTGCGGGCTCGCCACGCGGCCGGGGTGAGCCCAGTAGCTGTCGCTGCCGCCCAGCGGAGCGCCCTCGAGCGCGCATTCGACGCGCCGCAGATGCTCCGTGCTCTCCGAATCGACGAAGGCGACGGCGACGCCGGGGACGCTGCCGGGCTCCAGCAGCGCCTCCGAGGCTGCCTGACGCCGCGCAACGAGCGCGAACAGCGCCACCAGCACCAGCGCGGCCGCTTGCAGGAGCGTGGACTTCACTGCTTGGGATAGGTGGCGAGCACCCAGGCCTTCCACTGGGCCTCGAAGTCCAGCACGCTCATTCCATAGACCTTCTGCAGCGCCTCACGCGTGGGCACCTTGGCCTTGAGTTCCCGCACCATCTGGTTCCACTTGGGCGCGTCGCGGAACAGCAGATAATCCACGTAGCTGAAGCTCACGGCGAGCATCGCGGGAGTGAGCGTGTCGACGTTCTGCTGAAAGATCTCAGCGATCGGCGGCACATCGTTCGCGGCCACCATCTGCCGCACGGCCAGCCGATACTTGCCGCTCTTGAACTCGATCTGCGTGTTCTGCTCCTGAAAGCAGTAGACGTCGCAGATGCCCCAGTAGCGGTCCGTCCACCAGTGGGCAAAGCCCTCGTCGGCCCAGCCGCCCTTCTTGTTGCCGATCCACTCCGGCGGGTTGTGGTTGCTCATCAAGAGGTGCGCGGCGTTGTGAATGATGCTGCGGTGCAGGCGCTCGTCGTTCTGGTAGTTCTGCTTCGAGGCGCAGACCGAGTAGGTCGGACGCGAACCCATCAGCTTGACGGCGTTGCGTCCGCTCTGGTCGCAGAACAGCGTCGAGGCACGCTCCTGATCCTGCGGGAGGTACCAGACGAGCACTCTGGACTTGTCAGGAAAGACCTTGGAGTCGACCTGCAACAGCGAGCGGTAGTCGGCATGCAGGCGCTCGAGCCGCTCGGCGTACAAGTGCAGCAGCTCGTGCGCATTGAGCATGCGCTTGTCGACCTTGAGCTTGTCGAGATCCCAGGTGAGCACGAAATGGCGGCTCTCGGCCTTGCGCACGGGGCGCTGCATGCCCTCGTCGAGATAGGCGAGCGCCTTGCCGCGGGTCTGGACCTTGGCTTTCTTGGCCTCGGCCTTCTCGATGAGCTCCCGCGGAGCGCAGGCCGCGCAGGGCGTCCAGCCCACGCCCGAGCACACGCCGCAATCGGCGATCACGCTGCAGTATTCGAGCTTGTCCTCGTCGCAGTTCTCGTCCTTGACGTGCTCCGGGCAGGGCAGCCGCTCGATGCCCCGGCACTTGGTGCATTTGCCGGCCTTGGGTTCCTGAGCCAGGGCCAGCAGGGCCAGCAGCGCCACGCACAGCAGTCCCAGGACGGCGCGGATGTTCACAACAGCTCCTCCACGATCTGCTTCTTCGGATCGAAATCGCGCAGTCGGATGCGCGCCGGCAGCCCTGCCGTGATCGCGGCACGTGGCGCCAGGCCGACGAGTTCGCTCTCGCGGATCGCGACCCCGTTCTCGCGTGCCAGCTGCTCGATTTCCCGGTAGACACGCTCGAGACCGGTCTGCTCGAAGTTGCAGACGTTCATGCTGACCTGAGCGCAGCGCAGGTCCTCGAGGAAGAAACCCATCGCCTTGATGCCGGGCAGGCCGCCGTCTTTCTCACGGATGCGCTTGGCGATCGCCTTGGCGATCGCGACATCCTGCGTCTCGAGGTTGACGTTGAACGCGATCAGGAAGTTGCGTGCGCCGATCACCGTCGCGCCGGCGCTCGGGTGCAGCCGGTCCCTGGGTCCTTCATCCGGCGTGCGAGCAGGATCGACGGCCACCGCCTCGCGCAGCTTCTCGTAGCCGATGTTGCGCACATCCGGCAGGTTGCGTCGCGCGGGCGAGCGCGCGGCGGACTCGTAGAAGTAGACCGGAATGCCCAGTTCGCGCCCCACGCGCGCCCCGAGTGCATGGGCGATTGCGACACACTCGGCCATCGAGGATCCCTCCAGCGGAACGAAGGGCACCACATCCGTCGCGCCGATGCGCGGATGCTCGCCCGTGTGGCGGTTGAGATCGATGCGGCGCGCGGCCTCCGCGATGGCGCGGAACGCAGCTTCGCCGGCGGCCACGGGCGTGCCAACCAGCGTCACCACGGCGCGGTTGTGGCTCGCATCCAGGCTGTGGTCGATCAGCTTGACTCCCGGGACGGAGCGAATCGCATCCAGAATCGGGGCCAGATTGGCGGCATCACGCCCTTCGGAGAAGTTGGGCACGCACTCGACAAGACTCATGACGGGGGGTTCCTCGAGGGGTCAGCCCCCATTAGACCCGGCGGGCGCGCGGCGCACCACCACGCGGCCGCGCTTGATCACCGCGCGCACCGGGTTGCGGCCGAGTTCGTAGACCAGATGGCGATGGTTGGGCTGGTCGAGCAACACCAGATCCGCGTCCTTGCCCGCTTCCAACGATCCGAGGCGGTCCGCGCGCCCCAGCGAGGCGGCGGCGTTGAGCGTCGCGCCGCACAGCGCCTCGGCCGCGCTCATGCGGTAGCGCAGCGCCGCGAAGCTCAGGACCTCGGGCATGCTCTGGAGATAGCAGCTGCCCGGATTGAAGTCGGTCGAGAGCGCGGGGGCGAGGCCGGCGTCGATCATCGCGCGTCCCGGCGCTTCGCGTTCCTGCCGCAGGCAGATCGGCACCAGCGGGCAGAGCACGGGAATCACGCCGGCGGCCGCCAGCGCGTCCATGCCCGCGCGGTCGATGTGCTCGAGGTGATCCGCGCTGTCCGCGCCCAGTTGCGCCGCCAGCTCTGCTCCGCCGAGCAGGCTCAGCTGATCGGCATGCAGCCTCAGGCGCAGCCCCAGCTCGCGCGCGCGCTCGAGGATGCGGCGCGAATCCGCGAGGTTGAAGACATGGCTCTCGGTGAAGATGTCGCAGTACTCCGCGATGCCCTGCCCGGCGACGGCCGGCAGCATCTCCTGCACCAGCAGTTCGACATAGGCGGCCTTGCGATCGCGGTACTCGGCCGGATACTCGTGCGCGCCGAGGAAGGTCGGCACGATCTCCACGGGCTGCATCCGGGCCGCCTGCTGCAGGATCGCGAGGCAGCGCAACTCGTCCCGGACCGACAACCCGTAGCCGGTCTTGGCCTCGATCGTCGTGGTGCCGAGCTCGAGGAAACGCTCCAGCCGAACCACAAGCCGCGCCAGCAGCTCCTCGTCCGAACTTTCGCGCACGCCCCGCACGCTGGAGAGAATTCCTCCACCGGCCAGCGCGATCTCCACATAGCTCTGGCCCCGGGTGCGCTGCTCGAACTCGGCCTCGCGGGTCCCGGCGAAGACGGGGTGGGTGTGCGCATCGACGAAGCCCGGGACGAGCGTGCCGCCCCGGGCATCGAGCTCCTCGCGGGCCACAAAGCGCGCCCGCAGCTCGGCCTCCGGCCCGACTAGGAGAATTTTGCCGGCCTGAATCGCCACGCAGCCCCCCGGCAGGATCTCCAGCTCCCCCATGCGGACGCCAGCGCGCGCCGCATGGCCCCGCGGAGTCGCCAGTTCCGCGGCTCCATGCACGAGAAGGTCGATGGTCTGCATCGGTTTTATGAGCGCAAGGTACCGGAATTCGCGAGCGCGCGGGAGCGCCCCGGCCAAGGATAGAATGAGATCAGCGGAATATGGCGCCCTCTCCTTTTGTACGCCTGACGACCACGAGCCTGTTCATGGGCCTGATTGCTTACGCCGTGTGGCAGGGACAGTTTGTGCCCCTGCAGCGCGAGCGGGACAGCGCCAGCGCCGAGCTCTCCTTCCGGCTGGTGGAGCGCGCGGCCGAGAAGGGCCTGCGCTTCAAGCACTCCAGCGCCAAGCTCGACCCCAAGCTCCAGCACATTGAAGTGCAGGTCGCGGGCCTGGGTGCGGCAGTCAGCGCGTTCGATGCCAACGGCGACGGCTGGTGCGATCTGTACGCGACGAGCAGCGCTTTCGGCCAACCCAACGCCCTGTTCCTCAACCAGCGCGACGGGAGCTTCCGCGACGTCGCCGCCGAGGCGGGTGTCGCGATGCTCAACATCCCCGGCCGCGGCGCTTCGATGGGCAGCGTCTGGGCCGATCTGGACAACGACGGAGACGCGGACGGGCTCTTGTACCGCTACGGCTTTCCGGCCCTGCTGAAGAACGAGCTGATCGAAACCGGCCAACTGCGGTTTCGCGAGCTCGGCGCGGAAGCCGGACTCGAGCGCTGGATGAATTCCAACGGAGCGACCTTCCTCGACTTCGACCGCGATGGCCTGCTCGATCTGTTCATCACGGCCTATTTCCGCGAGGAGATCGACCTTTGGAACCTGAAGTCGACCCGCATCATGCAGGACAGCTTCGAGTTCGCGAAGAATGGCGGGCGCAACTACCTGTACCGCAACCTCGGCAACCTGCACTTTGCCGATGTCAGCGAGACGCACCTGCCGCCCAACTCACGCTGGACGCTGGCGGCGGCGGCCGCGGATCTCGATGGCGATGGTTGGCAGGATCTGTACATCGCCAACGACTACGGGCCCGAGGAGTTCCTGATCAACCGCGGCGGCAAGCGCTTCGAGCTGGCGAAGGGCGCAGGCCTCGAGGAGAGCTCCAAGAGCGGCATGGCCGTGACGCTCGGCGACGTGCAGGGCACGGGCTCGCTGGGCGTGTACGTCACCAACATCTCCAAGACCGGCTATCTGTTCCAGGGCAACAATCTGCGGCTCAACCGCATGGAATCCGGCGCCGGTTTCGTCAACGTGGCCGAAGGCGACGTGCTCGACTGCGGCTGGAGCTGGGGAGCGCAGTTCGGCGACTTCGACAACGACGGACGGCCCGATCTGGTCGTGCTCAACGGCTTCGTGTCGGCGGACACGGACCGCGACTACTGGTACGCGATGACCAAGCTCGGCGGCGCGCAGGGCGAACTGGTCGAGGACGCGGCCCACTGGCCCGATCAGGGCACGCGCAGCCTCTCGGGTTACGAGCGCTCGCGCCTCTTGCTCAACGAATCGACGCCCAAGCGCGTCAAGTTCCGCGATGTCGCCCCCGCGGCGGGCCTCAACGATCTGCTCGACGGCCGCGCCGCGGCGCTGGGCGACTTCCGCCATGCCGGCGCGCTCGATCTGGCGATCGCCAACCAGCGCGCGGCGCTGCTGTACTACGAGAACACGCCCGACCCCGCACGCCACTGGATCCAGCTGGATCTGGTGGGAACGCGCTCCAATCGCGACGCGATCGGGGCCCACGTCGAGATCCGCTTCGGGGATCAGCGCTGTGCGGCGGTGGTGCTCAGCGCCAGCGGCTTCTGCGCGCAGAACGAGCGCGCGCTGCACTTCGGCCTGGGAGCGGCGACGCGCGTCGACGAGGCCCGGATCCGCTGGCCCTCCGGCGCCGAACAAGTCATCAAGGATCTGGCCGGGGGAACCCGTCACCGGATCGAGGAGCCCAAGCAGCCATGAGCGACACCCTAGCAAGTGCATCCAAACCGGCCCCGGCCCGCAGCGGCATCGACCCGCGCTGGTTTTCCTCCAGCCTGCTGACGCTGATCCTCGTGGTCGGCCAGTGGAAGTACCAGATGCTGGGCGACAGCTATCTGCCCTGGGCCGTCGCGCTGGGCACAGCGCTCGTGACCGAGCTGGTGCTGTTCCGCGCCCACCATCCCGGCCGCTGGCCCAACCTGCTCTCGGCCTACATCAGCGGCAACAGCGTCGCGATCCTGCTCAAGCCCTCGGGTGCGATCCTGTGGCCCTTCGTGGTGGCCTCGATGCTCGCGATCGCGTCCAAATACGTGCTGAAGAGTGGCGATCGGCATCTGTGGAATCCGACCAACTTCTCGATCTGCCTGCTGCTGCTCGTGGCGCCGGCCCAGACCACGATCCTGAGCCACGAGTGGGGCAATGATCTGGGCATCGTGCTGGCGCTGTGGGCCGTCGGAGCCGTGGTCGTCTACCGAGCCAAGGTCTGGCACCTGACGCTGGGCTACCTCGCCATGTTCGCCGCGCTGGCCTGGTTCCGCACGCTGTTCAACGGGCACAGCTTCGCGGCCGAAATTGGCCCGGTGACCGGCCCGATGTACACGCTGTTCCTGTTCTTCATGGTCACCGACCCCAAGACCATCGTGAAGGGCCGTGGGCGGCAGATGCTCGTGCTGAGCCTCATCGCCCTGACAGAATGCGCGATCCGCATGGCGGCCGACTTCGAAGTCCTGAGCTCGAACAACTCGCTGGCGATCGCTCCCGGCATGTTCGCGCTGTTCTTCGTGGGCGCTCCGGCCCTGCTGCTCGATCTGCGCGCGCGGCGCGAACCCGCGCTCAAGCCGGCCTAGTCGCGGACGCGGGCGACCACGATCAGCGAGGCGCCCGGCCAGGGCAGCAGCCGGTCGATGCGGCGCAGCCACCAGACATTGCTGTTGACGAGCTTGAGCTGCAGGCGGCTGAAATGCTCGCGGCCCATCATCCGGCCGTTCCACCACCAGCCCGGAGTCGTCATGCGGTTGAAGTCGAACAGCTCTTCCACCGCGAGCCCGGCCTGCTCGACAGCCCCGGTCAGGCTCGCGCGCGTGTACCGCCGCTCGTGGCCCAACACGCGGTCGAGCGAGCCGTAGAGCCAAGTGCCCTGCGGCACCAGGATCACGACGCGCCCCCCGGGCGCCAGCGCCGTGCGCAGGTTGGCGAGCGCCCCTTGCTCATCGGGCACATGCTCGAGCACGTTGAGGCACACGACCGTGTCGTAACGCCCGCGCACGGCCTCGAAATCGGTGCTCGAGGTCAGATCGAGCCGGCGCGCCTCGAAGTAGGGTCGGCCCGTGTTCGTGCCGCGCAGGTAGTCGAGGTACAGCGGGTTGATGTCACTCGCCGTGTAGTGCTCGCGCGGGCACAGCTGCCGCGACAGGTTGCCCAGCCCCGCCCCGATCTCCAGCACGCGCGCGCCCAGATGCGGCCGCACGACATCCGCCATCCAGCGGTTGAAGTTGGGCACGCCGGACATGCGGTGCAGGATCTGCGATCCGTATTCGTCGTCGCGGTAGATGTCGTCGACCAGCCACCAGCGCAGCATCGCCCAGAAGGCATGCCAGGCATCCTTGGGACCGATCTTCTTGCCCTCCGCGTAGGTACGGCCTGAGTAGGAAACCGGCACCTCGTAGATCGCCGCACCGCGCTTCTTGAGCTTGAAACACAGCTCCGGCTCGATGGAGAAGTCGTTGGAGCGGATCGGGATCGACTTCAGCAGCGGCGTGCGCACCGCCTTGTAGCAGGTCTCCATGTCCGTCAGGTTGAGATCGCTGAGGGCGTTGCACATGCCCGTCAGGAGCTTGTTCGCCAGCGAGTGCCAGAAATACAGCACGCGGCGGTATTCGCCGGAAAGAAAGCGCGAACCGAAGACCGCATCAGCGCCGTCGCGCACGAAAGGCACGAGCAGTTTCGGCAAATCGGCCGGGTTGTACTCCAGATCGGCGTCCTGAATCACCGTGATGTCGCACGAGGCGCGCGCGATGCCGGTGCGCACGGCGGCACCCTTGCCTTGGTTGCGTTCGTGCTCGACGTACGTGATGCGCTCGGGATGCTCGCGGGCGAGCTCGCGCAGGATCTCGCGCGTGCCGTCCCGCGAACCATCATCGACCACGATCAGTTCCAGACGGGAGAGCAGCGGACTCTCCACGGCGAGAACGCGGCGGATGGACTCGCGCACCAGGTAACGCTCGTTGTAGACGGGCATCACCACGGAAAGAGATAGGCTCGCGCTCATGTCGGAGCGGCGAGCCTAGCGCATCGCGGGGTGCGGTTTCAGCCGGCCAGCAGTCTGGCGCGGTCAGCGGCCTGCATCCGGAGCTGGATGTGGTCGCGGATGCGCTTGCGCGCGC
Source organism: Planctomycetota bacterium (assembly GCA_044359355.1). GTDB lineage: Bacteria > Planctomycetota > UBA1135 > UBA1135 > SYGM01. The sequence continues at coordinate 51,471 of JBIKMH010000023.1, forward strand.
GGAACAGGATCATCTTGAGACTCGAGAGCCCCACACCCAGCTCCGCCGCCGCCTCGGCGTAGCAAAGCCCGCGCACCTCGACCGCATCCAGCGCGGCCCGATCGCGCTCGCCGAGCTCTGCGGCGGCCTCGCGGTAGTAAGTCAGCACGATCACCCAGGCCGAGCGCAGCTCGAGCGCCTCCTGGGCGCACAGATAGGTCTCGGCCGGACCGCGGCGCGGGTCGCGCGGTTCGAGCAGTTGCTCTTCCAGCGCCTGCACCGGCTTGCGCGCGCGGCGCACGGCCGCGCGGCGCAGCAGGTTGACGGCGATGCTGTGCGACCAGTTGCGAAAGCTCATCCCCGCCTCGTCGCGAAAGCTCCTCGCGTAGCGGTAGATGTTGACGAAGGTGTCCTGGAGCAGTTCCTCGGGATCGGCGACGCCGCGCGCCCGCGCCCACTGCAGGAAGGCCGGGGCCGCCAGCCGGTAGAGCGCCTCGAAGATGCGCGGTTCGGCGGCATCCCGAAAACGCGCCATCAGCTGGGTTTCCAATTCTGGGCCGGTCGGGCTGAGGCCGGTCGGGCTGAGGCCGTCGGGGGAGAGGGTGGGGCTGTGCATGGCGGGGAGCGGAACGGCACAGACCGTGCCGAAGGGCGCAGTCAATCCATAAAGCATTACTCTTCTTGGATTTACAGAATTCCAAACCCGCCAGCCCAGCGCCCGGCCTCGCTTCGTGTTCCGATCCCGAAACAGCCGCTTCCCGCCCCGAAACGCTATTCTCCCCCCCCCTTGGAAGCCCAGTCCCTGATCCTCGCCGGCGCGGCCCTGCTCGTCGTGTTCCTCTCCAGCTGGCTGCGCCAGGCCCTGCTGCGCGCCAACCCCGCCCGGGTGCTTGAAGGCCTGCGCGGCTCCGACGAGCGCGCCCGCCTGTCACAGCTGCTCGAGCGTGCGCCCCGCCTGGCGCTGACCGCGGGCCTCGTGGAACTCGCCGGTGCGCTCACCGTGGTGCTCGCGCTGCAGCAGGGGCTCGGCGCGCCGCTGCTCAGTGGGCTGGTGGCGCTGGCCGGGCTGATCCTCTTCGGCCAGCTATTGCCGCAGGCGCTGTCCGTCCGGCTCGGCGATCCGCTGCTGACCCGCACCCTGTGGAGCTTCTCGCTGATCCAGTGGCCGCTGCTGCCGCTCTCCGCGAGCGTGGAATGGCTGCAGCGCGCGCTGCTGCGCGTGGCGGGCAGGGATGTCGATCCCGCCGAGGCGCACGGCATCGTCGAGGATCTGCGCGAGGTCGTCGAGGAAACCGAGATCACCGGCCAGCTCGACGAAACCGAGAAGGAGATCATCGGCAACGTGATGGAGGCGCGCGAGGTGACGGTCGCGGCGATCATGACCCCGCGCACCGAGATCCGCGCCGTGGAGCGCTCGGAAGGGCTCGCGGGGGCCGCGCGGCTGAGCGCCGAGTGCGGGCACAGCCGCGTGCCCGTCTACGAGGAGAACCTCGATCGGATCGTGGGCACGATCGCGGCCCGCGACGTGCTGGCGGTGGCCGTCGCCGAGGGGTTGGAGCAGGCCGAGCTCAGCGCGATCCTGCGCCCCGTGTTGTTTGTGCCCGAAACCAAGCGCGTCGCCGACCTGCTCGAGGAGTTCAAGCGCGAGAAGCAGAAGCTGGCGGTGGTCCTCGACGAGTACGGGGGCACCGCGGGCATGGTCACGCTGGGCGATGTGGTCGCGCACCTGGTCGGCGATCTGCGCGACGAGTTCGCCGAGCGCGAGGCGCCGCGCGTGCGCGCCCTCTCCGATGGCTCGAGCGAAATCGACGCCTCCCTGCGCGTGGCCGAGGCCAACGAGCGCCTGGAACTCTCGATCCCCGAAGACGAGCATTACGAGACGATGGCCGGCTTTCTGCTGAGCGAGCTGGGGCATTTCCCGCGCGTGGGCGAGACACTGCAGGCCCATGGCTGCGAATTCCGCGTGTTGGAAGCCACCGAACGGCGCATCGTGCGCCTGCGCGTCGCGCGCAAGGCGTCCTGAGCGATGGCCAGCATCCGCGACCGCGTGATCCTGCTCGCGCGCACGCCCTTCGGCGAGTCCTCGCTGGTGGTTCAAGGGCTCTCGGCGCGGCATGGGCGCTTGTCGTGGATGGCGAAGGGCGCCTACCGGAGCAGCTCGCGCTTTTACTGCGTGCTCGATCTGTGCGACACGCTCGAACTGGAATGGCAGACTGCGCAAGGCTCGGAGCTCCACACGCTGCGGGCGGGTTCGGTGCTCGTGCGCCGCGCGCGGCTGGCCGAGGAACCGCGCCGCTTCCGCGCCGCGATGGTGCTGACCGAGTTGGCGGATCTCGTCAGCCGGGCCGGCCAGCCCGAGCCGGGGCTGTACGCCAGCCTGGAGCGCGGATTCGACGCGCTGCTCGAGGTCCGCACGCCACCCGATCTGGCGCAGGCCGTTTTCGAGCTGGAGCTCTTGGGCCTTTTGGGCCTGCTGCCGAGCCTTTCGAACTGTGCCGCTTGCGCCGGCCCGGCACCCGCGCTGGCGAGCGGTGCGCGCGCAGCCTTCTCGGCCAGCGGCGGCGGGCGCCTGTGCCCGGCCTGCGCCCGGCACCTTGGCGCCCAGGGCCGGCGCGTGGGCACCATGCCGCTGGCGGTGCTGCAGGATGCGGAGGCTGTGCTGCGCCGCGAGCCGGCCGCGCACCAGCTGTGCGCCGAGCGGCTGGTCAAGGTGCGCGATCTCGTCGAACGCTTCCTCGGCTACCATCTGGACACGCGCCCGCGCAGCCTGTCAGGCTTTCTGGCCGCCCCGCAGCGCAACGCACCGGCCTCCGCATGATGATCCGCTTCCTTCGAATGGCCCTGGTGCTGCTGCTGGGCGTCGCGTCGGGTGCCTGCTCGATGCTGAAGCCAAGGCTCGAAGCCGGCGAGGTCGACGGCGCCCTCAGCCGTGCGCGCGGGCAACTCGAGCGCGGCGAAACCGAAGAGGCCGTCAGCCTGATGCGCCGAGCCAGCCTCGCCAAGGACCTCAGCCCTGAACAGCGTGCGGCGGTGGAGCTCCTGCTTGAGCAGGCCGTGCAAAAGCGCATCGAGGAGCTCTCCGGGGAGCATCCTGACGCGGGCGAGTTGGCCGAGCTCGTCGAACTCGACCTGCCCCGCCAGATGGCGGTGCAGGCGGGCCTCGCGGCGGCGCGTGCGTGGCAGCGCGAGGGCGAGGAGGATGATGCCTTCGAGGTGCTGCAGCTGCTCGACAGGAAGTACCCGCTGCACTACGAGCGCGTGGCCGCCGGCGACACAATCGTCGAGCTGGGCTTGAGCATGTCGGAGAAGAAGGAGCGCTTCCTGATCTTCTACGACAGCGACGAGAACGCCCGGAAGATGCTGGAGTACGCGATCCTCGAGCACCCCTGGGCGCGCAACAGCGCGCAGGCCTATCTGTGCCTGGCGCGGCTCTATGAAGAGGATCGCGAGTACAAGCTCGCCATCGATCGGCTGGAGAAGCTGGTGCTCAATCACCCGGACGCGCCCGAGCGGCCCGCCGCGCAGGCGCGCATACCGCGGCTGCGGCTCAGGCTGCTGGGCAGCCCCGAATACGACCGGGCGATGCTGCTCAAGGCGGCCGACGAGCTCAAGCGCTGGGTCCGCAACTATCCGGAGAACGCCGAACGCGAGGAGGTGGCGCGCGATCTCGCCGACTGCCTGCGCAGACTGGTCGACAACGATCTGGTGATCGCCCGCTTCTACGAGCGCGTCGGGAACGTCTACGGCGCCCGGCGACACGCCACGCGCGCGGTGCTGGAGGCGAGGGAAGCCGGCGACGAGGACCGCGTGGCGAGTGCGCAGCGCTACCTCGACGCTCTGCCGCCCGACGAGGCCGGCGCCCGGCGCCCCAAGGAGGATCTGGGCTCATGAAGCGGATGTGCACGGCGCTGTGGCTCGCGACCGCGCTGCTCTCGACCGCGCTGCTGGCGGGCGGCTGCGGCTACAGTTCCGGTCTCAAGGTCGCGCAGAACTACGACAGCGTGGGCGTCGAGCTGTTCGGCAACGACACCTTCGAGCGTGACCTCGAACCGCTGCTGCACGCGCACCTGACCGAGGTGCTGACCGAGATCTCGGATGCGCGACTGGCCTCTCCCGAACAGGCCCGCGGCGTGATCCGCGGCAAGCTCGTCAGCTACCACCGCCGCAACGGCATCCGCAGCCGGGACAACCGGCTGCTCGAAACCGGCGTCACCATCGAGGTCGAGGCCGGACTGTACGTGCGCGGCAGCGAGACACCGTTGCGCACGGCCCGCGCCAGCACCTCGGTCGGCTACACGCTGGACGGGCTGGGCAACGAGAGCGAGGCGAAGGATCGGGCCCTGCGGCACATCGCCGAGGAACTGGTGCTGGAGCTGTTCAGCCCCGGTTAGGAATCCGCAGCCCCGACTCCCGGGATCCAAGGCTTTCCCCGAGCCGAAGAGCATCCTGAGCAGCCCGATCCTATGCTAGGGCTGCAACGCGGAAGGGAGCGCGGCCGAAGTCCGCGGTTCCCCCCTCCTCCCGAGCCCGATCTTCGCCGATAGAACCTCCATGAGCGAACCGAAGAACAAAGACAACCAGGACAAGGCCAAGAAGGCCAAGTCCTTCGGCCCGTATGCGCTGTTCCTCTTCGTCCTGATCGCCATCATGATCATGGTCGGCGGGCGCGACGCGCTGAAGCACGAGGTCGAGCTCACCATGGACGAGTTCGAGTACGAGCTGCACACCGGCCAGATCGATTCGCTCAAGCTGGTCGGCGGCAACGAGATCCGCGGCCAGTACAAGGGCAAGAAGGAGACCTTCACCGTCAAGCACCCCGGCTTTGGCGACGGCCGCCGCATGGAAGACTACCAGCAGCTGGCGGCGATCGGCACCTACCGCACGATCAGCGCCGCGCAGTTTCAGGAAGCTGTGCAGAATGGCTACCTGCGACCGACCGACGCGCGGCACCTGACGGCCGTCGAGACCCGCGAGACCGCGTTGCCCGCGGCGGCGAGCGACAAGCCCGAAGAAGCGCTGGTCGCGAGCACGGAACTGGCCCAGATCGACCGCTTCCTCGTGCGCGCGCTGGCCAAGCCGCGCTCGGAGTGGTCGGGCAGCGGCTCGGCCCCCGACTGGCTGCCGACCACCAGCGGCGAGGTCTGGTTCGAGGTGCGCGACGTGCGCGACGCGCAGGCCCTGCTGGGATCGCTGCGCGAGGGCAGCGTGGCGATCGCTTCGCACCGCTTCAACATCGAGCCCAAGAAGGGCACCAGCTACGAGAGCCCCGACTCGCTGTTCGGGAACTTCCTGATCTTCTGGGGCCCCTGGCTCCTGATCCTGATCGTGTTCTTCTTCTTCCTGCGCCAAATGCGCAATCAGTCCGGCTCGGGCGGCGTGATGAGCTTCGGCCGCTCGCGCGCGCAGCTGTACACCAAGGAGAACCACACCAACACGACCTTCGACGACGTGGCGGGCTGCACCGAGGCCAAGGATGAGGTCAAGGAAGTCGTCGAGTTCCTGAAGAACCCCGGCCGGTTCACGCGGCTCGGTGGCCGCATTCCGCGCGGCATCCTGCTGGTCGGCCCTCCGGGCTGCGGCAAGACGCTGCTCGCCAAGGCGATCGCCGGCGAGGCCGATGTGCCCTTCTTCTCGATCTCCGGCTCCGATTTCGTCGAGATGTTCGTCGGCGTCGGCGCCTCCCGAGTGCGCGACCTGTTCAAGCAGGCGCACGAGAACTCGCCCTGCATCATTTTCCTCGACGAGATCGACGCCGTCGGTCGTCGGCGCGGCTCGGGCATGGGCGGCGGCCACGATGAGCGCGAACAGACGCTCAACGCGATTCTGGTCGAGATGGATGGCTTCGGGACCGACGAGGGCATCATCGTCATCGCCGCGACCAACCGGCCCGACGTGCTCGACCCCGCGCTGCTGCGTCCCGGTCGCTTCGACCGCGAGGTCGTGATCGACCTGCCGGACCTCGCCGGGCGCGAGGAGATTCTGCGCGTGCACCTCAAGAAGGTGAAGGCCGCGGCGGATGTCGATGCGGCCGTGCTGGCGCGCTCGACGCCGGGCTATTCCGGCGCCGATCTCGCCGCCATCGCCAACGAGGCCGCGATCATGGCCGCGCTCGCGAAAAAGGACGAGATCACGATGGAGCACCTCGAGGAGTCCCGCGACAAGGTGCGCTACGGCCGGCAGAAGCGCTCCAAGTCTTTCGAGGAGGAGGATCGTCGCGTCACGGCCTACCACGAGGCCGGGCATGCCATCGTCGCGGCGATGCTGCCGGAGGTCGATCCGCCGCACAAGGTTACGATCGTGCCGCGCGGCCGCGCCCTGGGCACGACGATGATGCTGCCCGACAAGGAGAGCTACCACTTCCAGCGCCGCAAGATGCTCGGACAGCTGGCCGTCGCCTTCGGCGGTCGCGTCGCCGAGGCGCAGTTCGTCGGCGACATCTCGGCCGGCGCTTCGGACGACATCCGGCGTGCGACGGAGCTCGCCCGCGCGATGGTCACGGAACTGGGCATGTCCGACAAGGTCGGCCCGATCCACTACGCCGAACGTCAGGGCTCCGACTTCCTTGGCACCGAACTGACCAGCGGCAAGTGGCACTCGGAACAGACCGCGCGCGAGATCGACGAGGAGATCGAGCGCATCCTCAAGGAGGCCTACGAGACCGCCGCCCGCATCGTGCGCGAGAACACCGAGCAAATGGAGCGCATCACGCAGGCCCTGCTGATCTGGGAGACCATCAGCGGAACCGATATCAAGCGCATCCTCGCGGGCGAGAGACTCGAGAGCCTGCGCCCGACTCCCCCGCCGCAGCGCCCCAGCGCTCCGGCCAGCACAACGCCGGCGGCGGGCACCAGCCCGCGGACGCAGGGCGGCGAATTGCCCGGAACGCCGGGCCTCTCGCCCGCCTGAGCGGGGCTGTGCGTCCGGCCATGCGACGCATCACGATCATGGGCGTGATCAACGTCACGCCCGATTCGTTTTCCGACGGAGGCTTGTTCCTCGATCCGGGTCGAGCGCTGGAGCATGCCCGGGAGCTGGTCAGCGAGGGTGCTGAGTGGCTCGATGTCGGCGGCGAATCCTCGCGGCCGGGGGCCCGTTCGATTTCCGAGACCGATGAGCTTTCGCGCGTGATTCCCGTGATCCGCGCGCTGGCCCGCGAGCTCTGCGTGCCGATCTCGATCGACACCACCAAGAGCCGAGTGGCGGCGGCCGCGCTGGATGAGGGCGCCAGCCTCGTCAACGACATTGAAGCGGGTCTGCACGATGCGGCCATGCTGCCGCTGGTCGCGCGGCGCGGCGCGCAGTACTGCGCCATGCACATGCAGGGTCGTCCGCGCGACATGCAGAACGATCCGCGCTACCACAACGTGCTGGGCGAGGTCTCGGCCTTCCTCGACGAGCGCCGCGAAGCCGCGATCCACGCCGGCATCGAGCCCTCGCGCATCCTGCTCGATCCGGGGATCGGCTTCGGCAAGACTCTGGAGCACAATCTGGAGCTGCTGCGCGGACTGCCGCATCTGCTGGAGTTGGGCGCTCCGCTGCTGGTCGGCGTCTCGCGCAAGTCCTTCTTGGCGAAGCTGGTCGAGTCCAGCGGCCGCCCGTCCCCTCCCACCCGGGAGCGGGGCGCGCTCTCGCTCGCGGCGGAGCTTTACGCCGCCCGGCAGGGGGCGGCCGTGATCCGCACCCACTGCGTGCGCGAGTTGCGCGAAGCCTGGCTGGTGGAAAGCACGCTGGCCTGAGCACGATACTGCTCCCCGAGCGGGGACAGAATCGAAATTGGGAACTGTGTTTTCCGCGCGAGCCGCATGCGGCCGAGCCGTCCCTACGGGTGCCGGGGCACATGTCCCCCCCCGGCACTGGAGACACCGATGCAGAAGTTCATCCCGCCGGAATGCCCGTACCCCGCCTGTCCGAAAAGCCCTTTTCTGTACCGCCGCCGCGGCTACTACAAGCGACTGTGCGGGGCTGAGCGGATCCCGCGCTTTCAGTGCCTCACCTGCGGAAGGCGCTTTTCCTCCCAGACCTTCCGCAACGACTACCGCCACCACAAACCCGGCCTCAACCTTGGGATCGTCGATCAGCTGATCTCGAAGGTTTCCCAGCGCCAGATCGCCCGCAATCTCGGCTGCAATCCCAAAACCGTCGCTCGCCGCATACCGCTCTTCGGCCAGCACTTCCAGCAAGCCCACGAGCGCGTGCTGGCGGAGAGTGAGAAGCTCCTCGGCAGCAACGGGCACTTGGTCTTTGACGAGCTCGAGACCTTCGAGCAGAACCGCATCGAAAAGCCGGTCACCATGGCGGTCCTGATCGAGCCGCGCACCGGCTTCATCGTCCATGGTGAGGCCGGCACGCTGCCCTCACGCGACAAAAAGCGCGGCGATCCCACGCGGGTCAGCCAGTCGCGCGAGGTCGTGACGCGTTG
>JBIKMH010000004.1:0-187333 GCA_044359355.1 Planctomycetota bacterium
CTTCTGGATCTACGCTGGCTACAAGAACTACATCCGGCCGCGCACCAACCGCGACCACCGCCCCAGCGCCGCCAGCAAGCTGGGCCTTCTACCCAGACGCCTCAGCATGGCCGAAGCGATCCTATGGAAAGGACGTTTTTTGCTCGGATCCTAGGACATCGCATTCCTGGGCCGAGGTCCCCGGAAGGGGGGCAGTATCGTGGCCTAGCTCACGCGTCCGTAGCCCAGCCCCTTCAGCACCTCGAGCACCTCGCTCCAGGTCGGGAAGGGGCGGCGGTGGATGCGCTTGTACTCATCGATGGCCTGGATGAACTCCAGCACCTCGGCGGGCATCTCGTCCGGACGCAGGCTGCCGCTCTTGCCCTCCTCGTCCGCGTCGGTGTTCGCGACGCGCTCCTTGGTGGCGCTGGCCTTGGCGGGCTTGGCAGCAGGTGTGCGCGCAGCTTTGGAAGTATGGCTGGTGGGCTTCTTCGAGACCATGGTGCGGATCCGGGACAGGGGGTGGCGGCATTCCCCAAGGAGGGGGCCTTGAGGGGTCTATCGGCCGGCACCGCCGCGCTCCTGTAGCGAATCGGGGCCGCAGCCCTTACCGCCGCTGTGAGGCCGAGAGCAGGTGGCCCACGCGTTCCCCGTCGGGCTCGTGGATCACTCCCGCCTCGGTCACGATCGCGCGCACCAGACGCGCCGGGGTCACATCGAAGGCCGGATTGTAGACCTTGATCCCGGGAGGGGCCGTGCGTCGCCCCAGACCCTCGGTGACCTCCTCCGGACCGCGCTCCTCGATGTGGATGTGCGATCCGTCGGGGATGCGCGCGTCGAAGGTCGAGAGCGGCGCCACGACATAGAAGGGAATCCGGTGTGCGGCGGCCAGCGTGGCCAGCGCGTAGGTCCCGATCTTGTTGCAGACATCGCCGTTGCGCGCGATGCGGTCGGCGCCGACGATCACGGCATCGATGCGCCCCTCGTACATCACGCGCCCCGCCATGCTGTCGGTGATCAGCGTGACCTCGATGCCCGCGGCCAAGAGCTCCCAGGCCGTCAGACGTGCCCCTTGCAGCAGCGGGCGGGTCTCATCGGCGAAGACGCGCACGCGCTTGCCCTGCTCGCTGGCGACATAGATGGGAGCGAGCGCCGTGCCCATGCCAGCCGTCGCCAGCGCGCCGGCGTTGCAGTGCGTCAGCAGCGTCATGCCATCGCGCAGCAGTTCCGCGCCCAACTCGCCCATGCGCCGACAGGCGGCGGCATCCTCGCGATGGATCGTGCGCGCTTCCTCGAGCAACTCGGCCGCGAAGCGAGCCGCATCGGCGGACTGGGGCGCACGCAGGCGGGCAAAGCTCTGCATGCGCTCGAGCGCCCAGAACAGATTCACGGCCGTGGGCCTCGAACGCGCGAGCAGCGCGCAAGCCTGCTCGACCCTGACCAGCGCCTGCGAGACGCTGAGTCCCTCGACGCTGCGCAGCGCCAGGCACACGCCGTAGGCCGCCGCAACGCCGATCGCGGGCGCGCCGCGCACGGCGAGGCGTTGGATGCAATCGTGCATGGCCTGCACTTCGCGGACTTCCAGTTGCAAGCATTCGAGCGGCAGCCGAGTCTGGTCGAGCAACTCGGCATGACCGCGCGCATCGCCGCGCCATTCGATCACCGACACGCGCATCAGCCGCGCACTCCCGCGCCCGCCGGCAGGCTGCCCGTCAGCTTCTCACAGATCTCGAGATAGCGATCACTGACACGCGCGAGGATCGCCGGGTCCACCCGCGGGGGCGGGTACTCCTTGTTCCAGGGCTGGGCCTCGAGCCAGTCGCGCAGAATCTGCTTGTCCCACGAGGGCGGCGAAATCCCCAGCCGCCAGTCGCGCTTGTTCCAAAAGCGCGAGCTGTCCGGCGTCAGCACCTCGTCGATCAACATCACGCGCTGGTCGAGCACGCCGAACTCGAACTTGGTGTCGGCGAGCAGGATGCCCAGGGAGTCGAGCTCGCGCGTGCCGCGCGCGAACAGCTCCAGCGCGGCCTTGTGGGCGCAGTCGAACACGCTCCCGCCCACGCGCTCGCGCGCCTCATCGGGCGTGATCGGAAGGTCGTGGGACGCTTCCTTGGTGGTGGGCGTCAGGATCGGCGTCGGCAGCCGGGAGGACTGGGACAATCCGGCGGGCAGGGGCACGCCGCAGACCGACTGGCGCTGCTGGTATTCCTTCCAGCCGGAGCCCGCCAGATAGCCGCGCACGACCCACTCGACGCTCGTGGGCACGGCGCGCCGCACGATCATGATCCGGCCCGCCAGGCGCTCCCGCCAACCGGCATCGAGCCCGGAGAGGTCGTCGACCGAGGTCGAAACGAGATGGTTGTCGATGATGTCGCGTGTGCGCGCGAACCAGAAGGCCGAGATTGCCGTCAGCACCTGTCCCTTGTGCGGGATGCCTTCGTTCATGACCACATCGAAGGCCGACACGCGGTCGGTGGTCACGAACAAGAGGTGCCGGGCGTCCAGCTCGTAGATGTCGCGCACCTTGCCGCAAGCCAGCAGAGACAGCCCCGGCACGCGCACATCGCGCCCGAGGAATGGTTGAGCCGAGGACATGCCGGCAGTATGCACCAGCGCCCTCCGGGTTGACAGCCCATCCCGCGATGGCGCAGGGTGTGGGCTCGCATGCACGCCATCGAGATCCAGACGGGAGCGCCGCTCTCGGGCAGCGCGCGCGTGCCCGGATCGAAGTCGATCGCGCAGCGTTGGCTGCTCGCCGCCGCCTGCGCGCAGGGTCGCACCCGCATCCGCGCCCTGCCCGCGGGGGAGGATGTCGCGGCCGCGAGCCGACTGATCGCCGTGGCGGGAGCGAGGGTGCGCGCGCTGGCCCCGGCGGCACTCGCGATCGACGGCCTGCCGCCCGGTCCGCACCGCGGCTGGCACTCGGAAGCGGAACTGGAGCTCGGCGAGTCGGGCACGCTGGCCCGGCTCGCGACGGCGATCGGCGGCCTGTGCGGCAGGAGCGGGCGCAGCCTCGGCTACGGCGCCCGCGGCAGCCTGCGGGCGCGCCGCTCGCCGCCTTTGTTTGCCAGCCTGCGCGCCGCCGGAGTGCGCATCGAGCACCTCGGCAGTGCGGATGGCTGGCCGCTGCGTCTGTGGCCGATCGGACCGCCTTCGAGCCTGGAGCTTGTCCATCCGATCTCGAGCCAGGAATGGAGTGCGCTGGCGCTGGCGCTCGCGGGCTGGCCCGATGAAACCGAGCTCGTCTGCACGGGGGTGCTGCCCTCGCAGCCCTACGCCCGATTGACCGTGCGCGCGCTGCACGAGTTCGGCGCAAACGTGACCATCGAGGGCGAGCGCTGCCGACTGCGCGGACCGCTGCGCGCGCCGGCCGAGCCCTTGTGCGTCGAGCCCGATGCCAGCGCGGCGGCCGTCGCGCTGGCCGCCGCGCTCGCCAGCGGCGGCAGCATCGAGGTGGAGGGACTCGGCGAGGACTCTTGCCAGGGCGATCTGGCGATCCTCGAACACCTGCGCGCGCTGGGCGGGGAGTGCACGCGCGAGCGCCGGAGCCTGCGGGCCTGGGGTCGGGTGCGGCGCGCCGTCGAGCTCGATCTCTCGGACACGCCGGATCTGGCGCCGGTGCTGGCGGGCCTCGCCGCGGTCCATGCCTGGGAGGGCGGGGAAGCGAGCCGCTTTACGGGCCTCGGCACGCTGCCGCGCAAGGAGAGTTCACGCATCGCCGTGCTCGCCGAGGGTTTCACTGCGGCGGGTCTCGCCACGCGGCAGGGGCCGGACTGGCTCGAAGTCGGTCCGCGCCGGGCGGCGTCGACCGAGCTGGTCTCGCTTGATCCGCACGGCGATCACCGCATGGCCTTCGCGTTCGCACTGCTGGGGCTGGCGCGCGGTCAGGTGCTGATCAGCGGCCCCGACTGCGTCGCCAAGTCCTGGCCCGGCTTCTTTGAGGAATTGCGCCGTCTGGGAGCGCGGCTCTCCACACGCTAGGCTCGGCTGCTCGAACAAGCATGAGCGCCATCCAATCTCTCAAGCCCGCCGGTCCCGTGCTGGTCGTCGGCGGAGCGGGCTACATCGGGAGCCACACGGTCGTCGAACTGGAGCGTCAGGGCATCCCGGTGGTGGTCTTCGACAACCTCTCGACCGGCCATCGCCGCGCGGTGCGCGCGGCGATGGCCGTCGGCGACATGGGCCGACGCGAGGATCTCGACCGCGTTTTCACCGAGCACCGCCCGCGCTCCGTGATCCATTTCGCGGCGAAGTGCTTCGTCGGCGAGTCGGTCAGCGACCCGGCCAAGTACTACCGCGAGAACGTCGTCTACACGCACTTCCTGCTCGAAGCGATGCGGGCGCACGGCGTGCGGGAAATCGTGTTCAGTTCCACCTGCGCGACCTATGGCGATCCCGTGCGCGTGCCGATCGACGAAGCGCATCCGCAGGTGCCGATCTCGCCCTACGGCCGGACCAAGCTGCACATCGAGCACATGCTGGAGGACTACTCCAAGGCCTACGGCCTGTGCGTGGCGGCCCTGCGCTACTTCAATGCCGCGGGCGCGGCGCAGGATGGCACCCTGGGCGAGGACCACGAACCCGAGACGCACCTGATCCCGCTCGTCCTGCAGGTGGCGCTGGGATTGCGCAAGGAGATCCTGATCTTCGGGGATGATTACGCCACGCCCGACGGCACCTGCATCCGCGACTACGTGCACGTCGAGGATCTGGCGCGGGCGCACCTCTTGGCGCTCGCGCGCCTGCAGTCGGGTACGACGCGTCTGGAGGTCAATCTGGGCACAGGCAGCGGATACTCCGTGCGCGAGGTGATCGAGACCGCCCGGCGCATCACTGGACATCCCATCCCTGCGCGCGTGGTCGAGCGTCGCGCCGGCGATCCGCCCTGTCTCGTCTCAGGAGGCACGCGCGCACTGGATCTGCTGGGCTGGAAACCGCAGCGCGGCGCGCTGGAAGACATCCTTCGCGACGCCTGGCGCTTTCATTCCACGCACCCGCAGGGCATGCGAGGCTGACGCCGATGGCCGAATGGATCGTGTTGGGCGCGGGAGCGATCCTGCCGCGCGCTGGTTATGGCTGCAGTGGTCACGCGCTCGCGCGCGCCGGCCGCAAGCTGGTGCTGTTCGACTGCGGTCCGGGCACGCTGCGTTCGCTGGGGGAAGCGGGCTTTGGAGTCGGCGATATCGGCGCCGTGGTCCTGAGTCATTTCCATCCCGATCACTGCTGGGATCTGTTCGCTCTGGCCTTCGCACGCCGCAATCCCGACACGCTGGCGGGCCACCTCGAGCTCGTCGGACCCGAGGGTCTCCACGAGCTGCTCGAGCGCGCGGGCGCGGTCTTCGGTGCGCAGGGCTGGGTGCGCTTTGAGGATGTCACCGTGCGCGAAGTCGAGCCCCGCGCGCTCGGCCGCTGGATCGAGCTCGACGGTCTCAAGCTCGCCTGGCGCGCGACCGGCCACACGCCACACGCCCTGTGCTGGCGGGTGGAGCTGGGCAATGGCCTCTCGGTGACGTACTCGGGCGACAGCGGCGAGAGCGCGGAGCTTGCCGCGCTGGCGCGCGGCAGCAGTGTGCTGGTCTGCGAGTGCTCCTTCGAGGAAGAGCGCGCCATGGAGCACCACCTGACGCCTTCGGGAGCGGCGCGCATCGCCCTCGATGCGGGCGTCGGCAAACTGGTGCTGACGCACTTCTATCCCTCGCTCGATCCCGCGCTGGCAGCCGAGCGGGCCGCCGCGGTCTTCCCGGGCCCGATCGAACTCTCGCGCGACCGCAGCCGCCACGCGCTCGCGCAGGCCCACAGCGAGCCCACGCTTCGCTCTTGAAGTGCAGCGCCCGAACTGCAAAGGTAATCGGGTCATGAGGGGCCTGCTGTTCAGCCTGCTGCTGGGCGTGAGCGCGTTCGCGCACGAAGCTGGGCTTGCCACCGTGCGCAAGGAGGATCTGACCCGGCACATCGGCGTGCTGGCCGCCCCCGAGCGCGAAGGCCGCGACAGCCCCAGCGCGGGGCTCGAGGAAGCGGCTCAGTACATCGGCGAGGTCTTCGCCAACGCCGGAGTCGAGCCGCTGGCCGATTCGGCGGAATTCTGGAAGGCCAACAGCCAGCGCGAGCTGCGTCCCGCACCGGCCGCCGCGGCGGCGAGCGGCGAGGCGCGGCCCTCGACAGGCACCTATCTGCGGCCTTTCACGCGGCGGCTGCCGAAGGCCGACTTGCGCAACTGCTACCTGCGACTCGATCCGGGCAGCGGCACGCCGCGCAGCTTTGAGTACGGCAAGGATTTCGTCGCGCTGCCCCACGCCAACGGTGAGGTGGCGGGCGAGCTGGTTTTCGTGGGGTTCGGTATCGAGTCGCGCACCGAAGGCTATCTCGAACTGCAGGGCCTCAAGCTCGAGGGCAAGCTCGCCGTGCTGGTCGAAGGCGAGCCGCGGCACCCCAAACGCTTCGACGGCGCCGAGCTGACGAGCGCCGCCGCGCTGTGGAACAAGCTGCGCGACTTGCGCGAGGCCCGCGCCGCCGGTGCGCTCGTGGTCCGGCGCAGCTACGGTCCGCCCGACGGCGGCAAGTACACGCCGGCCGGTGACTCGCTGCGCTTGGAGCAGCCGGGCCTGCGCATGCGCCACACCTTCGCCGAATGGGTCGGCACCGAGCCGGATGCGCGTCCGCGCGAGAGCCTGCCGGCACTGGAAATCAGCGAGGCCGCCGCCAGCGAGCTGCTCGGCTTCGATGTCGCGGCCTGGGCCGCGAAGACGGACCGGACCCCCAAGGTCGCGCGGCCCAAGCTCGAGCGCCGCCGCGCGCTGTTTCAGTGCAAGACCAGCGACAGCGAGGTCGAGATCGACAATGTCGTCGGCCGGATCACGGGCACGGATCCGGCGCTGGCGGATCAGTGGGTCGTGATCGGCGCGCACTACGACCACATCGGCGTCGACGTGCGCGGCCGCGTGGGCTACGGAGCTGACGACAACGGCTCGGGCACCAGCGCGCTGCTCGAACTGGCCGAAGCCCTGTGCGCCTCGCGCCCGCGGCGCAGCGTGCTGATCTGCGCCTTCGGCGGCGAGGAGGACGGACTGCTCGGCAGCCGCGCGCTGACCCAGCGCCTGCCTGTGCCCAAGGAAAAGCTCGTCGCGATGATCAACATGGACATGATCGGCCGCGGGGATCCGGCCGAGGTGGCCGTGATCGGCATCACGCAGAATCCCGCGCTGGAGAAGGTGCTCGAGCGGGCCCGCAAGCTGTCTCCCACCGGCGTGCAGAAGCTGGTGCTGAGGCAGGGCGAGGAATTGTTCGCCCGCTCGGATCACCACTCGTTCCACCAGATCGGCGTGCCGGTGCTGTTCTTCTTCGAAGGGCTGCCGATCGAACGCAATCCCGATTACCACACCTGGCGCGACACCGTCGACAAGCTCGACATGGAGAAGATCCGTCGCACCAGCATTCTCGTCTACAACACGACATGGCTTCTCGCGAACGACGACGACCGACCGCCTCCGCCGCGCGAATAGCGCTGCTGCTGATCGCCAACTGCCTGTGCGTGTATGTGCTGTGGGGCATGCTCGCCGAGGAGGCACCGTCCGCCCGCGCGGCGAGCGAGGAACTGGAGGAGACCGAGCCCCTCTTCCGCGCGACTCCAAGCGGGGCCGCGCCGGCGCTGGCCAGTTCCGGAAAGCGGGTCAGCCTCGACCAGCGTCTGCAGCGCGGGGTCGAGGCCCTGATCGAGCGCTACGAAGAGAAGGCTCGCAAGGCCTCGAAGGACAAGGTCATGCCCGCCGAGGTCGAGATCGGCGTGCACGTGCGCGAAGCGGGCGCCAGCGGAGCCCTGGTCGCGATCCAGGCGGACCGCGCCATGCGCCCCGCCTCCAATCTCAAGCTCGTGACTTCAGCCGCGGCGCTGGTGCTGATGGGGGTCGACAGCGAACTCGTCACGCGCTTTGAGGCCGCGGGCCCGATCGTCAACGGGGTGCTGGAAGGTGATCTCGTCGCGCGCGCGGGTGCCGATCCGCTCTACGATCGGGACGGCGAAGGCAGCCTCGATCGTTTCGCTGTCCCGCTCGCCAAGGCCCTGCGCACTCAGGGGATCGAGCGCGTGCGCGGCCGGCTGGTGCTCGACGAGGGCGACTACCTGCGGCCCGGCCCTGGACCGGCCTGGCCGCCCTCCAACCAGCACTGGACGGAATTCTGCGCGCGTTCCGGCGGTTTCAGCGCGAATGCGGGTTGCCTCACGGCGCTGGTGCGGCCGGGCAAGGAAGGCGGCAGCGCGCTGGTGAGCATCGAGCCCGCCGGGCACGGGCTCGATGCGCAGTTCAGCGCCAAGACCGCCGCCTCGCGCTCCAAGCTCAACATCCGCGTTGAGGCCCGCGAATCCGTGGTGCTGGTCGCAGGCGAGATCCCGCGCAGCACCGATCGCTACGCCGTGCGCTTTTCGGCCCCCGATCCGGTGGAGTTGTTCGGCCGCAGCATGCTGGCCGCGCTGCGTGCGCAGGGCGTGCGCATCGAAGGTGGGCTGGCGCGCGAGCGCCAGCGCGAGTCCGCCCGCGAGGTGGCGCGCATCGTCACCCCGGTCCGCGACCTGCTCGTGCCGATCAACACCTGGTCCAACAATGCCTGCGCCGACCAGCTGTTCTTGGCGCTGGGTCATGCCCACGGCGGTGCCGGCACGCGCGAGGGCGGAGCCCGGGCGGCGCGCAAGGCGCTGGAGCAACTGGGCGTGTCCACGGCCGGCTACGCGCAGGTCGACGGCTCGGGGCTCTCGCGCGACAACCGGGTCAGCCCGGCCCAGATCACGGCCTTGATCGAAGCCGTGCTGCGGCGCGGGGGCCGCACGGCCATGGCCTATGTCGATTCGCTCGCCGTGCCCGGCGAAAAGGGCACACTGGAACAGCGCCACCAGAGCGGCAAGCTGCGAGCCAAGACAGGCTTCATCGCCGGAACCAGCGCGCTGTCGGGGCTCGTGGAGACCGCGGATGGCCGCACGCTGGTGTTCAGCATTCTCGTCGACTATCCGCGCTTTGAGGGTCTCAACCGGGAATGCTGGAAGCCCATGGAAGACGACATCGTCGGCTTGCTGGCGAACAGCACGAAATGAGCGCGCGCGAGTTCACCAGCGCCGAACGCGCTCGCGCCCGTGAGGTCGCCCGCACCGCGGCTCGCGCTGCGGGGAGCGTGCTGCTCGAGTACTACGGGCGCTTGGATCCGACCGCGATCCGCACCAAGAGCAGCGAGCGCGATCTGGTCAGCGCCGCGGATCTGGCGGCCGAGGCCTGCCTGGTCGAGGTGCTGCGCCGCGCCTTCCCCGACCACGCGATCGAGTCGGAGGAGGCCGTGCGCGATGCCGACGACGACCGGCCGCGCTGGTTCCTCGATCCGCTCGACGGCACGGTCAACTTCGTGCATGGTTTGCCGATCTTCTCGGTTTCCGTGGCGCTGTATGCCCCGCACCCCGCGAGCGGGGTGCTACAGCCGGAGGTTGGAGTCGTCGAGGTGCCGCTGCTGGGTGAGAGCTTCCACGCCGCCAGGGGGGAGGGAGCCTATCTGGGCGAACGCCGATTGTCGGTCTCGGGCACGACAGAGCTGCGCGAAGCGATTCTCGCCACGGGTTTTCCCTACCGGCGCAACGAGCTGAAGCACAACAACCTCGCCAACTTCAACCGCTTTTTCCTCGATGTGCGCGGGATCCGGCGCTTCGGTTCGGCGGCGATCGATCTCGCCTACGTGGCGGCCGGCCGCTTCGATGGTTACTGGGAACTGCACCTTTCCCCGCACGATCTGGCGGCGGGCGTACTGCTGGTGCGCGAGGCGGGCGGGGTGGTCAGCGACTGTGGAGGCGGGCAGGCCTGGCTGCGCGAGGGCCATTTGATCGCCTCCAACGGCGCGCTGCACGCCGCCATCGCCGAACGGGTCGTCTACCGCGACGCCTGAGATCGGAGCGACCCTTTCCCCGGACTCGCGACTCTCGCTAGGATGGCAGGGCTTGCCATTGGGTCTCGACAGCCCGGGGCAGGCCCCTCCTCCCATGACCGAGAGCCCGATCCGGATCCGCAATGCCCGCCAGAACAATCTGGCCGGCGTCGATGTGGAGATCCCCAAGCAGCGCCTGGTGGCGATCACCGGCGTATCGGGTTCCGGCAAGAGTTCGCTGGCCTTCGACACACTCTTCCGTGAGGGTCAGAGGCGCTTTCTTGAAACGCTCTCGGCCTACGCGCGCCAGTTCCTCGGCGGCCTCGAAAAACCCGACGTGGAGAGCATCGAGGGCTTGTCACCGGCGATCGCCGTCGACCAGAAATCGATCCAGCGCGGGGCGCGCTCCACGGTCGGAACGCTGACGGAGATCGTCGATCACCTGCGCGTGATCTACGCGCGGGCCGGCAAGCCGCACTGCCCGGCTTGCCGACTGCCGGTCGGCGGCCAGACGCCCGAGGAGATTGCGCAGGCGATTCTGCGCGAGCACGCCAACCAGACCGTGCTGCTGCTGGCTCCGATCGTGCGCGACAAGAAAGGACACCACAGCGAACTGCTCGAGGATCTGCGCAAGCGCGGCTTCGTGCGGGCGCGGGTCGACGGCCGACTCGCGCGCATCGAGGATCTGCCGGAGCTGGCGCGCTATGTGCGCCACACGATCGAGGCCGTGATCGACCGCCTCGAAGTGCGCGAGGAAAAGCTCGCGCGGCTGCGCGAGTCGCTCGACGCGGCGCTGAGGCTCGGCGAGGGCGATCTGATCGTCGTTCACGATGATGGCGAGCGGCGCTACTCAACCAGCCGCGCCTGTCCCGGCTGCGGACGTGAGCTGCCGCCGCTGGAACCGCGACTGTTTTCGTTCAACTCGCCGCATGGAGCCTGCCCGGACTGCGAGGGGCTGGGCGAGCTGCGCACGCCCAGCGCCGCAGCCGTGCTGCAGGATCCGCGTCGCTCGCTGCGCGAAGGCGCCCTGCGGGTCACGCGCGCCTCCGGCAACGGCCTCAGCTTTCCCTCCTGCGATTTCGAGTTCCTCGCCACGGTCGCCGAGGCCAGCGGCTTCGATCTGGACACACCGTGGAACAAGCTCCCGCGCGCGGCCCAGCGCGTGATCCTGCACGGCACGGGCGAGGAGCGCTACGAGACCGAATCCAGCTGGTCGGGGAAGAAATTCTCGGGCACGGTGCGCTGGAACAAGCGCTTCGTGGGTGTGCTCCCGGCGATCGAGCGCGCCTGGCGCGAAGGCAAGCACAAGGCCCAGATCGAGGCCTTGCTCTCGGCGCAGACTTGCAGCAGCTGCTCGGGATCGCGCCTGCGCCCGGAATCCGCGGCCGTGACCTTCGGCGGTGTCAGCCTGCCCGAGCTGGGCCGCCTGTCGATCGCGGAGCTCGGCCAACGGTTGGGCGCGCTGGAGCTGGAGCCGCGCGAGGCCCGCATCGCGCGCGATCTCCTGACCGAGATCCGCCGCCGCATCGAGTTCCTGCACGAGGTGGGACTGGACTACCTGACGCTCGAGCGCTCGGCCGACACGCTTTCGGGCGGCGAGGCGCAACGCATCCGGCTCGCCGCGCAGCTTGGGGCTGGTCTTTCCGGCGTGATGTACGTGCTCGACGAGCCGTCGATCGGGCTGCATGCGCGCGACCACGCGCGCTTGATCCGTGCGCTGGAGCGGCTGCGCGACGGCGGCAACAGCGTGATCGTCGTCGAGCACGACGAGAGCACGCTGCGCGCCGCCGACTGGCTGATCGACGTGGGGCCGGGCGCGGGCGCGCACGGCGGCCGCATCGTCGCCAGCGGCCCACCCGAAGAGGTCGCGCGCGGCGACGGCGCGACCGCCCGCCTGCTGCGCGGCGAATTCGTGCTCAAGCCCTCCGGAGCGCGGCGCACGGGCAACGGCCACAGCCTCGTGGTGCGCGGCGCGCGCGCCTTCCACCTCCAGAACCTCGACGTGCGCTTCCCGCTGGGCATGTTCCTGGCCGTGACCGGCGTCAGCGGCTCGGGCAAGTCGACGCTCGTCCAGCGCATCCTCGAGCGCGCCCTGCTGCGCAAGCTCGGGCGCGAGGGTCCGCCGCCGGAAGCTCACGACGCGATCGATGGCCTCGAGCACATCGACGATCTGGTCGCCATCGACTCGGCGCCGATCGGCCGCACGCCGCGCTCGAATCCCGCGACCTACACCGGTGTCTTCGATCCGATCCGGGATCTTTTCGCGGCGCTGCCCGAGGCGAAGCTGCGCGCGTACGACAAGTCGCGCTTCTCGTTCAACGTCGCCGGAGGACGCTGTGAAGCCTGCAGCGGCGCCGGAGCCAAGCTGGTCGAGCTACAGTTCCTTTCACCGGTCACCGTGCCCTGCGAGGAATGCGGCGGACGGCGCTTCAACCTCGAGACGCTCGACGTGCGCTACGCCGAAAAGACGATCGCCGACGTGCTGGCGATGACCGCGGAGGAGGCGCTGGCCTTGTTCCGCGACTTCCCGAAGATCGCGCGCCCCCTGGAGCTGATGTGCGAGGTGGGCCTCGGTTATCTGCGACTCGGCCAGCCCTCTACGACGATCTCGGGCGGCGAGGCGCAGCGCATCAAGCTGGTCACCGAGTTGCAGAAGCGTCCGCGCGGACACACGCTCTACATCCTCGACGAGCCGACGACCGGATTGCACATGCAGGATGTGGCCCGGCTCGTGGCGAGCCTGGAGAAGCTCGTCGATCTGGGGCACACCGTGCTGGTGATCGAGCACAACCTCGATCTGGTGCTGGCCGCGGATCACGTCATCGATCTGGGGCCCGAGGGCGGGGCCGGCGGCGGCCGGCTGATCGCGGAGGGCACGCCCGAACGGATCGTCCGCGTGGCACAGTCCGCCACGGGCAGGGCGCTCGGCGAGTTCCAGAACTCGCGACACTGGAAACCCAGGGCCGCCAGCCAGGCTCGGGATCGCGCGCGGCCCGAAGCACCGCGCGCGATCCGCGTGCGCGGCGCGCGCACGCACAATCTCAAGGGCGTCGATGTCGACATCCCGCGTGAGTCGCTGGTGGTCGTCAGCGGGCCGAGCGGCTCGGGCAAGAGTTCGCTGGCCCTCGACACGATCTACACGGAGGGCCGCCGGCGCTTCGTGGAGTCGCTCTCGACGTATGCGCGCCAGTTCCTCGGCACCAAGGACCGGCCACCCGTCGACCGCATCGAAGGCCTTGGCCCGAGCGTCGCCGTGGAAGCCAAGGGCCTCAGCGCTTCGCCGCGCTCCACCGTGGCGACGACGACCGAGATCCTCGACCACCTGCGCGTTCTGTGGGCGCGCGCGGGCACGCGGCGCTGCCCGGAACACGGCGCGCCCCTCGAGCGCACCGACGCCTCGCGTGTCACCCGCGCGATCCTCTCCGACTTCGCGCAGCAGTCGGTCTGGATCTCGGCACCTATGCTGGGGCTGCCGCTGCCCGCCGTGGAAGAGCCCGAGAAGCTGATCCGTTCGCGGCTCGCCGCGTGGCGGGCCGCCGGCTTCGCGCGCCTCCTCATCGACGGACGCGAGTGCCGGCTCGAGGACCCGCTGCCGACGATCGGCGCCGAGTCGCGCGTGGAGCTGGTGATCGACCGCGTCGGCGTCGCCGCCGGCGCGCGCGCCCGGATCGCCGAAGCGGTCGAGCAGGCCGAAGCGCTCAGCGGGGGACGCGTGCGCGTCCGTTCCAAGTCGGGACTCGAACACGAGTACTCTTCCCAAGGCGCCTGCCCGCAGTGCGGATTTTCGCTCTCGGGCGACTTGGAGCCGCGCCATTTCTCCTTCAACACGCACATCGGCGCGTGCCGTGAGTGCGATGGCCTCGGAGAGCATCTCACCTGCACCGAAGAGCTGCTCTTCGAGCGCCCGGAGCTGTCGATCGAGGACGGGGCGATCCATGGCAAGCTGTCGCGCTGGCTCGTGCGCGGCAAGGGCTACTACGAAATGCTGCTGCGCACCGTGGCCCAGCAGCACAAGGTTCCGCTCGACAAGCCCTGGAGCTGGGTGCCCGAGGACAAGCGCGCGCTGATCGCTCACGGCACCGCAGCCAAGTCGCAGTACAAGGTGAAGCTCGAGCGCCACACGCAGAACGCACAGATCGAGGAGGAATTCCGCGCCGCCTGGCCCGGACTGTGCGGTCATGTCGATGCCTGGCACAAGAAGACCGAGGATCCCGAATGGGCCGCCACGCTGGAAACCGTGATGGAGCGGCGCACCTGCTCTGTCTGCGGGGGCGAGCGCCTCGCTCCGGCGTCGCGCGCCGTCACGATCGGCAAACAGCGCCTGCCGGAACTGCTCGGCTGGTCGGTCAAGGACTCGCTCGGCTGGATCCGCGCGCTGCGGGGCAAGGCGACGCTGGAACGCACGGTCGGAGCCGTGATGTCCGAGATCGAAGGCCGTCTGGCGCTGCTCGATCGTGTCGGACTGGGCTATCTGACGCTCTCGCGGGCGACCCATACGCTCTCGGGAGGCGAGGCGCGTCGCGTGCGTCTGGCTTCCAGTCTGGGCTCGCAGCTCACGGGCGTGTGCTACGTGCTGGATGAGCCGACCGTCGGCCTGCATCCGCGCGACACCCAGGCTCTGGTCGATGCGCTGCGCGAACTGGTGAATCGCAAGAACAGCGTGATCGTGGTCGAACACGATCCGGCGGTGATGAGGCGCGCGGACTGGATCGTCGACATGGGACCAGGCGCCGGGCGCAACGGAGGCGAAGTCGTGGCCTGCGGCCCCGTCGAAACCGTGATGGCCGTGGAGGCCTCGAGCACCGGTGCCGCGCTGCGCGGCGAGTTGGAACTGACGCGCGCACCCCGCGAAAGCGAGGCTGAAACCGCGCCGATTCAGCTCAAGGGAGCGCGGCTCCACACGCTGCAGGGCGTCGATCTGGAATTTCGCTTCGGACAGTGGACTGGTGTCTGCGGTCCCTCCGGTTCGGGCAAGAGCACGCTGGTGCTCGACTGCCTCGTGCCCGCGCTGCGCGGCGAGAAGCCGCAGGGCCGCTGGAAAAAATTGACCGGCCTGCGTGCCGACACGCGGATCGTCGTGGTCGACGCGGCTCCGCTGGGCCGCACTCCCGCCAGCATTCCCGCCACCTACATGGGGCTGATGGAGCCGCTCCGCGAGCTGTACACGCGCACGCAGGAAGCGCGCGCGGCCGGGCTGGACACCGGCGCCTTCAGCTTCAACAGCCCCAAGGGCCGCTGCGTCGCCTGCGAGGGCAAGGGCGCGACGCGCGTCGAACTGCAGTTCCTCGCGGATCTGTGGCTCACCTGCGAGGAATGCGAGGGCCGCCGCTACGCACCGCATGTACTCGCCGTGCGCTGGCGCGGCCGCTCGATCGCGGAGGCCCTGGAGCTCTCGGCCGAGGAAGCGCGCGAGTTCTTCGCCCACCAGCCGCAGATCGCGCCGATTCTCGACACCCTGTGCGACGTGGGGCTGGGATATCTTCAGCTCGGCCAGAGTTCGACGACGCTTTCCGGCGGCGAAGCCCAGCGCGTCAAGCTCGCCGCCGAGTTGTTCCGCGCGCAGGCCGGCGGACGCAGCATCGTCGTGCTGGACGAGCCCTCGACCGGCCTTGCGCAGGTCGATGTGCTGCACCTTGCGCGCGTGCTCGACCGTCTGTCGGCTGCGGGCAACGCCATCGTGATGATCGAACACCACACGGGTCTGCTCGCGGCCTGCGACCAGCTCGTGGAACTCGGGCCAGGCGGCGGCGAAGAGGGCGGTCGAGTGATCGCGCGCGGCACGCCCCGGGAACTGGAGGCCGATCGCGAATCGGTCACGGGCCCCTGGCTCGAGCTCCCCAGCCAGGGTCTCGCATGGAAGGAGGCGCTGCGCTGATGCGTCCGGACAATCCTCTGATCGTGCAGAGCGACCGCTCGATGATGCTGCACACCGTCCGCGCGCTCGTCGACGAACGCGGCCGCCCCCGAAAGGACGCCGAGAGCCGGCCCATGACGGAGGAGCATCCCCGCTTCGCCGAGGCACGCGACAAGCTCGCGCTTTTCGCCGAGCTAGAAAAGAGCCCCGACTACCTGCACACCTACCGGATCACGCCAATCTCGGTCTGGAATGCGGCTGCGATCGGGGTCAGCGCCGAGAGCATTCTGGAGTCGCTGGAGGACCTCAGCTGCGTGCCGATCCCGCGCAATGTGGTCAGCGAAATCCGCGACTGGAGCCATCGCTATGGGCTGCTGCGCATCGAGCGCATCCGGCCCGAAGAAGAGCGCTTCGAGCTGCTCTGTCGTGATCCCGCCGTGCTGCAGGACGTCCTCGGTCATGCTTCGATCCGGGAATTGGTGGAGATCCAGCCGGATGGACGCATCTTCCTCGGGCCGCTGACGCGCGGCTCGCTCAAGCAGGCCCTGATCAAGATCGGCTATCCCGTCGATGATCGCGGCGGTTACCGCCGGGGAGATGCGCTCGTCATCACGCTGCGCCCGACGACCAAGGGCGGCCGGCCTTTTGGCCTGCGCGCCTACCAAGAGGGTGCGGCAAAAGCCTTCCATGCCGGGGGCAGTGTTCTGGGCGGCAGCGGCGTGGTCGTGCTGCCCTGCGGAGCGGGCAAGACAGTGGTCGCGATCGGGGTGATGAGCCTCGTTTCGGAAAAGACGCTGATTCTGACCACCAACACCGTGGCCGTGCGGCAGTGGCGCGAGGAGATCCTCGACAAGACCGAGCTCTCGCCCGAGGACGTCGGCGAGTACACGGGCGACGAAAAGAGCATCCGCCCGGTGACCATCACGACCTATCAGATGCTGACCTGGCGCCGCTCGAAGACCGCCGAGTTCGAGCACTTCAGCCTGTTCTCCCGCGAGAACTGGGGGCTTGTCGTGTACGACGAAGTGCACCTCTTGCCCGCTCCGGTGTTCCGAGTCACGGCGGATCTTCAGGCCCGCAGGCGACTTGGGCTGACCGCCACGCTCGTGCGCGAGGACGCGCGCGAAGACGAGGTTTTCTGCCTGATCGGTCCCAAGCGTTACGATGTGCCCTGGAAGGTGCTCGAGGGTCAGGGCTTCATCGCCCCCGCGACCTGCGTCGAGGTGCGGGTTCCGCTCGAGTCATCGCTGCGCTCGATCTACGCCGCGGCCGACGCGCGCAACAAGTTCCGCATCGCCAGCGAAAACCCGGCGAAGACCTCCGTGCTGCAGCGACTGATCCAGCGGCATCCCGGCGCCCACATCCTCGTCATCGGCCAGTACATCGAGCAACTCGAAACGCTGGCCCGTCAGCTCAAGGCTCCGCTGATCACGGGCAAGACACCCACGGCGGAGCGCGAGAAGCTCTACGCAGGCTTCAAGAACGGCAGCATTCCGCTGCTGATCGTCTCCAAGGTCGGCAACTTCGCAATCGACCTGCCCGACGCGAACGTGGCGATACAGGTTTCGGGGACCTTCGGTTCCCGACAGGAGGAAGCTCAGCGCCTCGGCCGCGTTCTGCGCCCCAAATCCGACGGCTCAGGCGCGGTGTTCTATTCGATCGTGACGCACAGCACGAAGGATCAGGACTTCGCCCAGAAGCGCCAGCTGTTCCTTACGGAACAGGGCTACGCTTACGAGATCCTGGAGGCCCAGAGCCTAGAGTCGGCATGAGCAGCAGCGAGTCCGACAAGCGCAACGGTCGCCTCAAGCTCAGCGACGCGTTGCAGCGGGTGCGCGAGGGCGACTGGCCGGAGCTGTACCGCTTCTGGTGCGGCCAGAAGCACGCGCGTCTGCCCGAGGACGCCCAGTTCATCCGTCGGCAGGTGACCGAGTGGATGCTCGACGGCAAGCATGTCGGCGCGCGCGTGCAGACGCTCGGCCGCAAGCATGCCTCGATTCTGGAGCAGTTGCTCGATGCGCCACGCTTCCAGTGCTCGTTTCCCGAACTGATCAATGCGCGGCCGCTCTCCTATCTTTCGAGCTACGACCTCGAAGCGGCGCTGACCCAGTTGGTGCGGCTGGGCTTCCTCGTGGAGACGCGCAGCACGCAGGCACAGGAGTTCGGCACGCGCGCGTGGAGCATGCCCGGGGAACTGGGCGAGCTGCTCATGAAGCATGTACGGGCACGCGAGCGGCGCGCCTTCGACGTGTTCAGTCTGCGGGGCTATCTCGACAAGCTCTACGACGATCCGGCGAGGTCCGCGCGCACGCCGCCTGCCCGCCAGCGCGAGCTCTACAAGCTCTACGCCAATGACACGGCAGCCGTGGCCCGGGTGGAACGCCTGCCGCCCGAGCTCAAGTCCGTCGTCGAGAAGGCCGTCCTCGAGTTCGGCGGAATCCTCACGAAAAGCCTGTACGAGCGCATGGACACGGCGATCCCCTGGGGCGGCCGCCGCTGGGGTCACGCGCTCGAGGAGTCGCTGGTCGGGACCGTCGAGCGGCTGGAATTGACGCATTTTGGGATCCAGCATCAAGATGAGACGCTGCTGATTTTCAATGAAGTCGCGCTGGCCTGGCTGCGCCGCGTGGCGGTTCCTGGGGACCCCGACCAGCCACACGACGAGGCCTCGCTGGGGGTCAATCTGGTCTCCAACATCACCCGCTTTCTGGGCTTCCTGATCGACCACAACGTGCGCTTCACGGTGCGCGGCGAGATCTTCAAGACCACCGAGAAGCGCCTGCAGGAGGAGCTGATCCCAAACCCAGGGCGCGAGCTTTCGCGCAACGAGGTGCTCGAGTTCATTCAGTCCTTCACGCGTCAGGCGCACCTGATCGAGTCGACCGGCGAGCGCACATTCGCCTTCACGGCGCAGGGACGGGAGTGGGAGAACCAGGACCTCGAGCACAAGCTGCGAGCTCTGCTGGAGTACGCGATCGACGAGCGCATCCCCGGCTCGGAGACCTTCCATCAGGCGCGCATGCGGCGGATCCTGATTCGCCTCCTGAAGCGCGTCGAACCGTTGGTGTGGTACGACCTCATGTACGTGCCGTTTCTGGCGCGCAATACCTATCTGTGCAGTCTCGATGAGTTGGACGTCGAAGCGCATTTCTCGACGCGCCTTTCGCAGGGCCAGTATACCCCGCACGAGGATCCGCAACGCATGGCGTGGAACCTGGTCAACTGGGTGCGCCATCGCCTGTATCTGCTGGGCATCGTGGATCTCGGTTACGACAAGTCGGGCCGTCCGGTCGCGATGCGCCTCACACGCGTAGGCGCGCGCCTGCTGGGCGTCAGCGACGGTTCGCCCACGCGCTCCGCGCGCGTCGGCAATCTGGTGGTGACACCGGATTTCGAGGTCGTGCTCTTCCCGACCGGCGACGATGCGGAGCTGATCCACGATCTCGACCGCTTCTGCGTGCGCGGTCCGCAGAGCGGCGTGCTGCACTTCGCGATCAGCGAGAAGAGCGTGCAGCGCGCGCTGATCGAGGGCATGTACCTGCGCCGCATTCTCGAGACGCTGGAGAACAACTCGCGCACGCCGGTGCCCCAGAACGTGATGTTCTCGGTTCGCAGCTGGGCCGTGCGAGCGGGACTGATGCATCTGGGCAAGGACCATGTCGTCGCCTGCGAGGATCCCGAGTTGATGAAGCGCTTCGCGCACGATCCCGGCGTGCGTCCGCTGATCGCCGAGACGCTCTCCGACACGCGCGTTCGCCTGCGGCCCGGCGGAACCCTCAAACGTCTGACCTCGCTGCTACGCGAGCTCAACTACCTCGTGGAGCTCGACGAAGCATGAAGGCCGCCGAGCTCGCGCGGCTCGTGGGCTTGAGTCCGGGCACGCTTGAGCCGCACACGCTCGAGGCTTTTCTTCCGAGGGCCTCGGCCGCACTGGATGCGGGGCTGCCGGTGCTGCTGCTGCGCGAGCCGCTGCTGACCGACGCCGATCGCCTGCGCGCCGGCGAGTGGCTGCGCGAGCGCCATCCGCGGGCGCAACTTTGGATTCACGACGCCCTGCATCTGGCAGCCATGGGCCCCTTCGACGCGCTGCATCTCGGTTTTCGCTCGCTGCCGCCCGCCACCGCGCGCCGCCTGCTTGGTCCGTCCGCGCGCATTGGCTTCTCGGCCCACGCCCATGACCCCGACGGGGCTTGGCGGGAATGCGACCACCTGTTCGCGAGCCCGGTACTGGAGACGCCCTCCAAGCGCGGCCTGCTCGAGCCGCTGGGCTGGACGGGTCTGCGCGAATTGTGCGCCCGCGCGTCGGTGCCGGTGTTCGCGCTCGGCGGCTTGCGCGCCGAGCACGTCGCGGCCGCGCGGGCGCAGGGTGCGCACGGGCTCGCGGTTCGCGGAGCGCTGTTCGACTCGCCCGATGCCGCCGCTGCGGTGGGGGAGTTGCTGTTGGCCCTCGCCAGCTGCCGCTAGGCTGTGCGCCATGGCCTGGAATGAAGACGCGATCCACCGCTGGCTTGCTCGCGCGCACAAGCCGGCCGTGCTGAGCGGCACGGCGGGACACGATTCGGCCGTGCTGCGGCGTCTTGCGCGCGAACCCGTGCTGTGTGTCGATGCCTGCATCGAGGGCGTGCATTTCGACGCCGGGACCGCGCCCCGGCTCGCGGGAGCCAAGGCGGCCCTGCGCAGCATCAGCGATCTCGCCGCGAGCGCGGCCCGTCCCCGCGCACTGCTGCTCTCTCTGCGCGCTCCGCCCGAAAAGAGCGCAGCCTGGGTCCGCGGGGCCATCACGGGCGTGCGGGCGGCGGGCCGGCGCTTCGGCGCGGAACTCGTCGGGGGCGACCTGGCGCAGGCACCGGGGCCCGCGCAGTGGAGCGTCACGGCGCTGGGTGAGCGCGCCAGCGACGGGCCGGCCCCGGGCCGGGCGCGCCTGCGTCCGGGAGACTGGCTGTGGGTCAGCGGACCACTGGGAGGCAGCTTGCGCGGCCGCCATCTGCGGATCGAACCGCGCGTCGAATGGGCCATCCTCGCCGAACGCGCGGGCGCGCACGCGCTGATGGACGTCAGCGACGGTCTGTGCATCGATCTGTACCGGATGGCGCGCCTTTCGCGCACGCGCATCGTGCTGGATCTGGACCAAGTTCCGATCCACCGCGACGCGCGCCGCCTGGCCGGCAGCGCGCTGGAGCACGCGCTCCACGACGGGGAAGATCACGAACTGCTGATCGGCGCGAGTCCTGGCTGCGCGGGCCGGCTGGAGCGTCGGCTGCCGATGCTCCGACGCATCGCGCGGGTCGAGCAGGGGCAGGGCCTCGTCCTCGCATCCGCCCGCGGCCCGCTCCGGCGCTACCGGATGGGTCAGGGAGGCTTTGTGCATGGGGCTTGAGCGCGTGTTCCTGTCGCACGGCCCGGCGGCGACCGAGGCTCTGGGCGCGGCACTGGGCGAGCGACTGCCGCCCGGAGCGGTTGTGCTGCTCGATGGTGAGCTGGGCGCGGGCAAGACCTGCCTGGTGCGCGGCATCGCGCACGGGGCGGGAGTGCGCGAGCGGGTCAGTAGTCCCACGTACTCCCTGATGCAGAGCTACGCCGCACGCGGCGGCGAGTTCCATCACCTCGACGCCTGGATGGAGGGTCGCGAGCGGGCCTTTCTGGCCGAGGGCGGCGCCGAACTCCTTGGTCCCCCCGCGATCAGCTGCGTCGAATGGGCGGAGCGTGTGTGGGAGTACCTGCCATCGACACACCTCTCGATCGCGATCGCACCCTCGGCCGAGCACAAGCGTACGCTGCGGGCCCGCGTGGAGGGGACCGGCCCGCTCGCCGCGGCGCTGCAGCACGCGCTCGACGATTTGCCGCCAATCCCGGGAATCACGGACATCGGCGCATGAGCTTTGCGTAGGAGACACCTAACCGGCAGAGTCTCAGACCCCGCCCCTGAAGTATCATCAGCCCCCCGTATGCATGCCCTAGCGATTGTCTTGACGGTCCTTCCAACGACTCCCTCCTTCGCCGCTCCGGCCCAAGCGGCTCCGGCCGCGCAGGCCGAGCCGGTTCCGGCACCGGCGAACCAGTCCTTGGCTCTGAGCTTGGAGCAGGCCTTCGAGATGGCCCTGAGCCAGAACGCCGAGGCGGCGATCGCCGCGCTCGAGACGGACGCCGCCTTCTACTCGCATCGCGCCAGCTTCGGCGCCTTTGACTGGACCTTCAACGCCAACGGCCGCTACAGCGACACCAACGGCGAGGCCCAGTTCACCTACGGCGGGGAGGATTCGACGACCTCGGCGTACGGCTTGTCCTTCCTGCGGCCGCTGGCGACGGGCGGCAATTTCCGCGCGGCCTTCGACAGCGTGCGCACCAAGACCAACAGCACATTCTCCGCGATCAACCCCGCAACTCGCGATGTGGTCTCGCTGACGTACACCCAGCCTTTGCTGCGCGGTGCCTGGAGCACCTGGGCAACCCGCAGCCAGCGTCAGTCCGAATTCAACTGGCGCACCCAGCTGGAGCGCGAGCGCGCCACGCGCCAGAAGCTGCTGCTCGACGTCGGCAACGCGTACTGGGATCTCGTGGCGGCGATCGACGAGCTCGAGGTCAAGAAGGGCGGCGTCGATCTGGCCGTCAAGCAGGTCGATCAGGAGCGCAAGCGCCTGGACGCCGGGGTGGGAACCCGGCTCGACGTGCTGCAAGCCGAAACGCAGGTCGCGACGCGCGAGCAGGATCGCATCGCGGCCGACCTGCGCGTGCGCACCGCGACCGACAGCTTCAAGCGTCTGATCTTCACCGGGCGCGACGCGCAGTTATGGAACACGAGCGTGACGCCCGTGACCGAACTGCCCAAGGACGCCGATCGGACGCTGGCTCCGGCGTGGGAGAACGCGCTGGCGGTCGCTGTCGAAATGCGCAGCGATCTGCGCCAGCAGCGCTGGCAGATCGAACTGGCAGCGCTCGATCACGAACTCAAGGACAACGAGAGGCTCTCTCAGCTGGATCTGGAACTGGGCGCCAGCGGCGAGGCCTTCGACGGCAGTTCGAGTCAGGCCATGCAGGACTCGCTGGGCTTCGACAATCCGACCTACAGCCTCACGCTCAACTACTCGATCCCGCTCGGCAACACCAGCGCCCGCAACCAGCTCAAGTCCTCCTGGGCCAGCCTGCGTGCGGCGCGCCTGCGCT
This sequence comes from Planctomycetota bacterium, assembly GCA_044359355.1. Classification (GTDB taxonomy): domain Bacteria; phylum Planctomycetota; class UBA1135; order UBA1135; genus SYGM01. Next base: position 22,886 of record JBIKMH010000004.1, read on the forward strand.
ACGATGCGCTGGAGACTGGCGCGGTGCGGGAAGTGCGCGAGGCCGTCCGTCAGATCGTGTTCCAGGCCGATGCCGTCGCCGCCGCGCGCAAGAGCATCGAGTTAGCGCGCGAGCAGCTCAAGTCCGAAGAGGCCCGACGCGCCGTCGACACCTCGACCACCTTCCAGGTGCTGAAATTCCAGCAGGACCTGCTAGCGGCCTTCTCCAGCGAGCGTTCCGCGCGCGCCAACTTCGCCAAAGCCAGGCTGGCGCTGGAGCAGGCACAGGGCACGCTGGGGGATCGCTGAGATGCGCAAGTGGCCGATCGCGTGGCTGCTGATCGGGCTCTGCGGCGCCGGATGCTCGCCAGAGCAGCCGGCAGCACCCGCGCGTGTCGAGGCGCTTTCGGGCGCTGAGCTGCTGGCGGATCCGCGCGTCGCGGATCTGCTCAGCACGGCGCGCTCGGAGCCGTTTCTCGAGGACACGAGCAACCTGCTCCCGGCGCTGGCCTCGAAGCTGGAGTTCGCTCTGGCCGAACCCCTGCACGCGGCCAAGCGCGAATTGTCGGCGCTCGGTGCAGCCGCACTGCCCGAAGTGACGCGCATCTTCGAGCGCAACGCCGACGACCCGCAGAAAACGCCGCGTGCGGTCAACGCGATGGAAGTGGCGGCACGTATGCCCGACGGAGTGGCGCGCGCGCTGCTCCTGCGCGGCCTGATCCACCCTTCCTCCAGCGTGCGCCTCGCCGCCCTGCGCGGCCTGCGCAGCGCGGCCACGCCAGCCGATTTCGACACGCTCGTCGCGCAGGGACCGCTGACCGGCGCGGATAGCTACGGAGAACTGGCCGCCGCGCTGTGGCAGTGCGACAAGCTGCGCGTGGTGAAGTCAATGCCGACCTGGGTCGAAAACCGCGCGATCCCGCCCCTGGTGCTGCTGGCGCTGGGCCCGCGCCTCGCCGAGATCGAGGATCCAGAGGCGCTCGAGGCGCTGCGCGGCCTCGCGCCCCGGCTCGAAGGCGAGCTGCGCGCGCGAGTCTGGGCTGCACTGGCGCGGCGCGGAGACAGCGCGGCGCTGGGCGGGTTGCGCGCCTGGCTCAGCGATCCCGAGGTCCCGCGCCGCGAGCTCGCGGCCCATTGCCTGCGCGACGCGGGCCTGCAGCTGGAGCTGGTCGAGCGCCTGCGCATCGACGGGCATGTGCCGATTCGCAAGCTCGCGGCGCAGGCTTTGAGCGAGATCGAACTCGATGCGGAAATGCTCAGCGTGCTCGAGCAGGCTCTAGGTGATCCTTCCGAGGAAGTGCGCGGCGTGGCCCTGGGCGCGCTGGTCCGAAAGGGCGTCCCGGTCGCAGAGAACGAGGCGCTCGAGCTGTTGCGCGGCGAGCGGCCAGAGCTGGAACGTGCTCTGGTAGTGCTGCGCGAGCCCATGCTCGCAAGACCGGAGCTCGCCGCCCGGGTGCTGGCGGTCCTGCAGGGTCTCGAGGAGGGCACGATCGGCCCGCTGCGCGTCGAACGCGCGGCCTTGTGGCGTGCCATCGCACAAGTCCCGACGCGCGCCGCGGCTGAGCACCTGTACGCCTGCGCCGGCACGCAGCCCTCGCCCAGTCAGGGCATCAGCGCTCACCAGTGGTTCGTCACGCAGTTGGGCAACTGCGGCGCGCCGGGCCGGGAGCTGGCGCGCGAACGCTGGCGAGCCGAAACCGATCCACAGCGTCGCATGGACCTGCTGATGGTCTCCTGCTTCGAAGCGGACGACGCCGCGCGCGAATTCCTGCTGCAGGCCTTCGAGTCCCGGCGCATGAGCGCACCCGAGCAGCTCCATGCCGCCTTCTCGCTGGCGCGCATCGGCCCGGCCACGGTGGTCGCCCCCTTCCTCAAGCGGGTGGCGCTGGAAATCGACCATCCGCGGGTGCGTCCCTCCTTCAACAACCTGCTGTGGTCTTGGTACGGTCTGTACCGATGAAGCGGATCTGCCTGTGGCTCCCGCTGCTGGCTGGCTGCAGCGGAGAGTCACCCGAGCCAGCGCCGAAGGCGCCGAGCGCGCTCCCGGCGAATGCCGAGCCCAGCCCCGCTCCGCAGCAGGAGGCGAAGCTGCCGCCGATCCGTGCCGAAGTGAAGGGGCGGGTGCGCAAGCTGAGCGCGTTCCAGGATCGGCTGCGCGCGAGCATCGATCCGCGCGCACTCAACTGGGACACGGAGCGCGTGGCGCTCGAGATCGAGAGCCAGTTGCCCGCGGCGCTGCGCGCGTGGTGGGAACGCGGCGAGCGAGCGCCGCTCGAGGCGCTGTTCGTCGGCGCGGGAGCGGGCGTACCCCGGCCCCTCGTCGAACACTGGACGATGCCGCAGGGCGAGCCGCAGCGCGTCGAAGCGCTCTGGAGCGTGTACGCCGGCGGCTTTGGCGAGCGTCAGCCGGGCGGTCTGTTCGAGATGCTTTCCGAATGGAAGGCGGGCTTTGGCGGGCAGGCGCTGGAGTCCATCGTGGCGGAGGTGTCGCGCTGCGAGGATCTCGGCGAACCGGGCTTCGAACTCGAACTTTACCTGCGCACGCACACACGCCAGGGCGCCGCCGGCTGGCAGCACAATCTGCGCCTCCTCGGCCGCGTGGCGCGCGGACAGAAAGTGCAGTGGGAACGCCTGCAGACTCGCCGCAGCGAATGGATCGCCGCTTCGGCGCCGCCCTTCGAGGAACGCACGCGCGAGGTCTTCGGTGGACTGCCGTGCTTCGCCGAGGAGCTCGAGCGCGGCAACGGGGACTACCACCTGCGTCAAGATCGGCTGACGAACCAGCCCTATCTCGGCATGCACGGCATCGCGATCGGCGATCCCGACGGCGATGGACGGGAAGACGTGTACGTCGCGCAGCCCGGCGGCCAGGCCAACCGCCTGCTGCTGCGCACCGCCGAGGGCACGCTGCGCGATGCCTCTGCCGAGTGGGGCGTCGACCTGCTCGACAACGCCGGTCCGGCCTTCTTCGCCGACCTCGACGGCGACGGCGACCAGGATCTGGCGGTGGCCAGCGGCAGCAACATCTTCCTCAGGATCAACCAGGAGCGTCGTGCGTTCCAGCGCGGCTACGTGCTGCGCGGGCCCGACGAGGCCGAGATCACGAGCATGAGCGCCGCCGATTTCGACAACGACGGGGATCTGGACATCTACGCATGCCGCTACGCGAGCGGGGGCATGGCCGGCAGCGCGCCGGTTCCCTACCACAACGCCAACAACGGAGCCCGCAACCTGTATTGGCGCAACGACGGCGCCAAGGGCTTCGTTGAAGCCGCCGCCGAGGTCGGGCTCGACCGGCATGCCGAACGCTACACGCTGGCCCTGTACATCGAGGACTTCGATGCCAACGGCTGGATGGACCTCTACGCGGTCAACGACTTCGGCCGAAACTGCCTCTACCTCAACGAGCAAGGACGTTTTCGCGACGTAGCCCCGGAGCGCGGGGTGTTGGATCAGGCCGCGGGTATGGGCGCGGACATGGACGATGTCGACGGCGACGGGCTGCTCGATCTGTATGTCACGAACATGCACACGCCCGCCGGCTTGCGCGTCGCTGGAGCGCCGCGCTTTCTCCCCGAGCATCCCGAACTCAAGCCGGATTACCTGTATCACGCGCGCGGCAACACGCTGCTGCTCGCCCGCCCCGACGGCCGATTCGAGGACCGCACTCAGGAAGCCGGGGTCGCGGAGGCCGGCTGGGCCTGGGGCAGTCGCTTCATCGATTTCGGCAACGACATGTGGCCGGACATCTTCGTGCCCAATGGCTTCGCCTCGAATCCCCGGCAGGACGACCTCGACAGCTTCTTCTGGCGCGAGGTGATCGCGCGCACGAACTTCACCGGCATGCCGGCGGAGGAGTACGCAGCCGCCTGGGATGCGATCCGCCACTTCACGATGTTCGAGAACTGGTCGTGGAACGGCTGGGAGCGCAAGTATGCGTACCTCAATCTGGGCAAAGGCCGCTACGCGGATGTCTCAGCGCTGGCGCGGCTTGACTTCCTCGACGACATGCGCTGCGCCGCGACGCTCGACTGGGACGACGATGGGCGCATGGATCTCCTGCTGCGCAACCGGACGGGACCGCGACTGCGACTGCTGATCAACGAGCAGAGGAGCACCCATCGCTTCGTTTCCTTCGAACTCACCAGCGATGGCCCCAACCGCGAGGCGATCGGCGCGCAACTCTGCGCCCGCGTGGGGGATCGCACCCTGCGACGCAGCGTGCAGATCGCGCAAGGCTTCATGACCGCATCCTCCCGGCGCGTGCACTTTCCGCTGGCGAACAACGTGCGCATCGAGGAACTGCGCGTGCGCTGGCCGGATGGCAGCGAACAGAGCTTCGAAGCGGTGCCCGGCAACGAGCACTACCGCCTGCGCCAGGGCGGGAAACTCGAGGTGCGCCCGCGGGTCGAGGCCGCGGCGCTGCGCCGTCAGCCGGCGCAGGCGAGCCCGCCCGTGACCATGGCGCCGGCGAGCCGCATCGTGCTGGTCGACAAGCTGCCGATGTCTCCGATCGCGCTGCCGCGCGCGGGCGGCAATCCTCGGCGCATCAGCGAATGGGCCGGTTCGGCGCTGATCTTGAGCTTCGGCGCGCACTCCGACGAGCGGGCGCTGGCCGGGATGCAGGCGATCGAGGGGCGCGCGGCGGAACGGGCGCGCTACGGGATCCAGCACGTGCCCATTTTCCTCAATGAAGGCGCCGATCAGGCTCAGGTGCTCCAGGCGCTGCAAGGCAGCCCGCTGCTGGCCCAGGCGGGCTTTGCCACGGCGCGACTGCGGCAGTTGCTCGAAGTGCTGCTGATCGAGGTGCTCGGTCCCTTCGAGGCCTTGCCGCAGCCGCTGCACATGATCCTCGACAAGGGCGGCAACCTCGTCGCGATCCACGCCGCGCCTTCGGACTACTCCGTCGTGCTGCGCGATGCGGCCACGGCCTCGTACCTGGCGCCCGAGGATCGCGGCACCGAAGCGTTGCTCGGCGGCAGCTGGGCGCGCCAGCCCGCCCGTGATCTCAAGCAGGTCGCCGAAGTGCTCAAGCATCTCGGCATTCCCGAACTCGCGAAGTACTACCTGCGGGAAGACGCGCGGCGGATGAACCGGCGCTGAATCAGCGCGTCATCGAAACCCAGCCGCTGCCGGCGCTGAGCGCGGGCAGCAGCGCGGGCGGCCTGACCTCGCCCGCGAATTGGCCTTCGCCGTTGCGATGACCGAGCAGGCCGTGGGCCGGCGAGTACACGAAGGCGCCGAGGCCCGTGCGCCCGTGCTCCCAAGGCCAGGCGCGCAGCACCCATTGTCCCGGCTGCGGCTCGATCGCGTCGAACAGATAGCCATGGCGACGCAGGCGCTGATCCGTCAGCAGTTCGATGTCCTCGAAGCGAACCTCGTGCCGCGGATTGGCGGCGAGCAGCGCCGCGATCCCGCCGTCGGGCAGAGCTTCGCCCCATTCCTGCATGTCGTTGCCCAGCGCGTTGAGCATCGCCACGGCATCGAGCTCGTTCTCGCGCAACGCAAAGTGCCGCAGCCGCGGCAGGGACACCAGCATCACGACGAGTCCGATCAGGAGCAGCGTGAGGTAGTCCGCGAACGAAAGGCCGATCGCTGCAGCGGTTTTCTGTCGGGTCTTGTCCTGGGCCTTGGAAGTGCCGGCGCCGGTCGGAACTGCGGTGGTGCTCATCATGGTCGGGTGGACACGCGTGCTGGGTGTGCTAGGCTCCAATCCATGCTTCGGCGGCCCGCGATGCAAGAGCTTTCCGGAGGTCTTCAGCAGGCCGCACGAGCCGCCGCTCGCCTACTGGAGGCCGCCGGACACCGGGCCTGGCTGGTGGGGGGTGCCGTGCGCGATCTCGCGCTGGCAAAGCCTGCCACGGATGCGGACCTGACCTCGACCGCGACGCCTGATGAAATCGAGAGCATCTTTGAGCACACGGTGCCGATCGGTCGCCCCTTCGGCACGATGCTGATCCAGATCGAGGGCGAGGAAATCGAACACACCACCTTCCGTTCCGAATCGGGCTACAGCGACCGCCGACGGCCTGACTCCGTCGCCTTCGGTCGGACACCGCAGGAGGACGCCAGCCGGCGGGACTTCACCTGCAACGCGCTGTACCTCGACCCGCTGCGCGACGAATTCCTCGACCCGACGGGCGGCTACCGCGATCTGGAGGCGGGCCTCCTGCGCTGCGTGGGCGCCGCCGAGCAGCGCTTTCGCGAAGATGGGCTGCGGATCCTGCGCATGGCGCGTTTCGCCGCGGCGTTGGGGCTGCAGCTGGCGCCCGGAATGCTGGAAGCCGCCAGCTCGGCGAGCGCGGCTCTGGAGGGTGTGGCCGGCGAGCGCGTCCGCGATGAGCTCGCCAAGATCTTCGCCAAGCCTTGTCACAGCCGGGCGATCGAGCTGCTCGAAAACTGCGGAGCCCTCGGCCGACTGTTTCGGCCCTGGCATGGAGCGCCGCTCGCGGATCTGGCGGGAGCCAAGAGCCCGCCCGGACTCGAACTGGGTCTGGCGCTGCTGCTCCGCCGCCAGCCCGAGTCGCTGGACATCCTGAAGCCCTCGCGTGAGGAACGCACCCGTCTGCAGGACTGCTGGCGGCTGCTGCCGGCCCTCGGCGCGCTGGCCCACGGCCCGCGCTCGACGCGCATCTTTGCGGCGCGCAGTCCGGGTTACTGGCTGGCGCTCGAGTGCGCGCGCGCCAGCGGGCGAGCGGACCACGACCTGGAAGCCTGGGCCAGCGAGATGCAGCAGCTGGGCGCGGAGGGCCTGCATCCGCCCGCGCTGCTCGGCAGCGCGGAATTGGCCGCCAGCGGGCTCTCCCGCGGGCCGCTGTGGAGACAGGTCCTGCGCGAGGCGGAGGTGCTGCAACTCGACGGGATTCTTCGCGACCGGGCGGACGCGCTCGCATGGCTCGCGGCGCGCGCTCAGGACGGCGGAAAGCGCTGACGCAGGGCGCTGGCGATCGGATAGCCGCACAGCACCAGGCCTGCGACCAGCCAGCGCTCCTCTGCCGGGCTCGACAGCGCGAAGGAGGCGGTCAGCAGCAGCAGCATCCGCAGCGCGCGGCCCATGGCGGGGACCAACTCGACCCGCGGCCAGTCGCGTACCGGCAGCGCCGCACGCACCAGCACGAGCGCGCCGAGTCCAGCGAGCAGCGCGCCGCTCCAGGACCGGGTCGCGAGCGGCGTGATCAGACAGCACAGCGCCGCCGCCAGCAGCCAACCGCTCGGTGAGCGGCCGACCCGGGCCGCTTCGACATCCTCCAGCCGTCCGAGCTTGGAGATCGAGAGCACATAGAGACCGTAGGCCGCGACCGCCACCCAGACCCACTCGGCGGGCGGGCCGCCCGCCGCTCCCATCCACAGACCGAAGCACAGGTTGCCGGCCCGGCAGGCGCCGAGCAGCAGCGGGCCCAGCCAGACCCCGCGTCCGCACAGATCGTAAAGCACCGCGAGCAGGGCCACGCCGCCGAGCACCATCGCGGCCTGCCAGTCGACGATGGCGGCGAGCAGCGGCCCGACGATCAGGAGCAGCGCCGCGAGCGACAGGGCCTGTCGCGGGCTGACGCGGCCCGAGGGGATCGGCCGAGCCGGCCGCGCGCGGCGGTCGGCTTCGCGATCGGCCCAGTCATTGAGCGCCATCGCACCGTGGTAGACGCACAGCGAGCCGGCGATCGTTGCCAGCAGGGCTGGCGCCGCCGGCCACGCGCCAGCACCCACAAAGCAGCCCACCAGCGCATCAGCAGCAATGGTGGGGAACAACGAGATCCGCAGCAGTTCGAGGATCGCGCGCATGCGGCAGTGCGCTCAGTTGGAGATCAGGCGCTGGATGTCGTTGAAGGTGACATACAGGATCAGCAGGCCCACCAGCACGATCCCCACGATCTGGCTCGCCGATTGCACGCGCTCGCTGACCGGCGAGCCCTTGAGCTTTTCGATCAGCAGAAAGGCGAGATGCCCGCCGTCGAGCACCGGGACCGGCAGCACATTCAGGAAGGCGAGATTGACGCTCAGCATGCACAGAAAGAAGAACAGCTTGGCGAGCCCCAGCCCGGCCCAGGAGTGCGAAACGACGCCGATGGTGATGATTCCGCCGAGATTGTCGCTCGACACATTGCCCTGGAACATGCGCACCAGCGTCAGGAAGGACTCCGCGAGGAAACGCCAGGATGACGCGAACCCGACGCGAACCGCCTCCTCGAGGCTCTGCGCCTGATAGGTGTAGAGCGCGGGCTGGAAGCCCAGACCGTATTCAAAACCCCAGGCTCGGGGCTGCACGGCGAATTCCAGCTCGCGCGGACCTTCCGGCGTCGCACGCCGCACCAGCACCCGCACGCTCATCCCGCCCGCGCGTTCCACGGCGGCGCGGATCTCGGTGAAGGCGCCGATCGGACGCCCATCGATCGCGGCGACGACGTCGCCGTCCAAGAGCCCGGCGGCCGCGGCGCTCGAGCGGGGGCGGATGCCGACGCGCGCCGCATCCATGTTGGGCGCGATCGCCAGATCTTCGTAGAGCGCGCGAGCACTCGCGGGATCGAGTCCCGGGCCGGAAAGCCGGATCGACTCCTGACCGCGCTCGACCATGAGCTCGAGTCCGTTCGCGGCCTCGAGCAACGCCAGCAGCAGATCCTGCTCGCCGCGGATCGGCCGGCCATTGACCTCGCGCACGACATCACGGCGCAGGAGGCCGATCGCGCGCGTGCGCTCGCTCTCGCGCAGGTCGGCGATCACGTTGTACTCGGGCGCCACGCCCAGAATGCGAGCGGGCTTGGAGCTGGCTTGGGGCTCGAGCACCGCGACTGCGGGACCGGCCTCACCCTCGTACTCAAGCTGCAGCGGCTCGCCGCGCCCCATCAGCCAGGCCAGTCCCTCTTCCAGCGTCAGCCCCACAGGCGCGTTGCGGGCGCGCACGAGCCGATCCCCATCGCGCAGGCCCGCCTGGGCGGCCGGTGATCCGGGCTCCACGACGATCGCGCGCTCGCGCGAGATGCCGCTGCCGATGCCGATGGTGTACAGGCCCAGAGCGCTCGAGAATTCCGGCTGCAGAACGATCGTCTCCGGCTTGTCGGAGCCGGGACGCTGGATCAGCAACTCGGTGCGCTCATGCGAGCCGAGCGCCACCGCCGTGCGGATGCCCAAAAAATCCTGCACGGGCGTTTCATGGACCGCGAGGATGCGCGTGTCGGGCTGAATTCCGGCGCGCCACGCGGGGGAACCGGGCGCGACGGCGCCGACGACCGGCTCGTTCATCGGCACGCCGACCGCGAGCACGATCGGGAAGACGATCAGCGCGAACAGCATGTTCATCAGCACGCCGCCGGAGTAGATCAGAAAGCGCTGGGAGACGCTCTTCGCCTGCAGGCTGTCCGGCGCGGGCGCTGCGCCGCCCTCGCGCTCCTCGCCCAGCATCTTCACGAAGCCCCCGAGCGGCAGCGCCGCGATCTGATACACGGTGCTCCCGCTGCGCCAGCCGAACAGCTTCGGACCGAAACCCAAGCTGAAGACCTCGACGCGCACCTTGCACCAGCGCGCCGCGAGGAAATGGCCCAGTTCGTGCACGAAGATCACGAGCCCGATGCCGCCGGCCACCATCAACAAGCGTGCGATTTCCGTCATTGTGTCCGCTTCTCCCGTGCGATCCATTCGCGCGCGCGCTCCCGCGCCAGTTCATCGCTCTTTAGCACCGTGGCGATCGAGTCGGCCGGCAGACGCACCGACTCCAGCGCGTCGCGCTGCACCTCCGCCATGTCCAGAAAGCCGATGCGCCCCGCGAGGAAGGCCTCGACGGCGATTTCGTCGGCGGCATTCAGCACCGCGCCAGCACAGCCGGCGAGTTCCAGCGCGCGAAAGCCCATGTCCAGCGCCGGAAAGCGCAGCGGATCGGGAGCCTCGAACTCGAGCTTGGCGAAGCGCGCCAGATCGAAGCCCGGCAGCTGGCTGTGGCTGCGCTCCGGCCAGTGGATCGCGTAGTGGATCGGCACACGCATGTCGGGCAAGCCCAGCTGAGCCACCACCGAGCCATCGACGAATTCGACCAGCGAGTGGACGATCGACTGGGGATGCACGACGACTTCGATTCGCTCGCGCTCCAGCGCGAACAGGTGGGAAAGCTCGATCACCTCGAGCGCCTTGTTCATGAGCGTTGCGGAACCGATCGTGATTCGAGGGCCCATCGTCCAGTTGGGATGCTGCAGCGCCTGTGCGGGGCTTGCCGCACGCAATTCCGCGCGTGACGCGCGGCGAAACGGGCCTCCGGAAGCCGTCAGGATCACGCGGCGCACGTCCGCCACGCGCTCACCGCGCAGGCACTGATGGATGGCGGAGTGCTCGCTGTCGACCGGCACGATCGACGCACCGTGCTCGCGCGCCAGCGGCATCAGCAGCTCGCCAGCCATCACGAGCGACTCCTTGTTGGCGAGCGCGAGCTTCTTGCCGCGCCGGATGACCTCGACCGAGGGCGCAAGGCCGGCTGCGCCCACGATGCCGTGCACCGCCGCGTCGAATTCGCACTCGGCGGCGATCTCGGCCAGCGCCTGCGGACCGCAGTAAAGCCGCGTTTCGAGCGGCAGCTTGTCCGCCAGCTCGCGACCATGGCGCTCGTCGGTGAGCGCGACCCAGCGCGGCCGGAACTCGTGCGCTTGCTCGGCGAGCTTCGCGTGGGAGCGCGCGGCGGCAAGCCCGCTGACCACAAGCGCCCCGCCGCTCGCCCGGACCACATCCAGCGTCTGGGTTCCAATAGAACCGGTGCTGCCGAGCACGAGCAGGGACTGCATGGAGAGGGGTGGGGCAGGCGGTGTCAGGGCAGGGGTTGTGGCGCGGGTGCGCACTGGCTGAGTGTAGGACTGGAAGGCTGCCGGATGCTAGGCTTCTTGTCGCATGAGCCAAACCTCGCGCTATGCCCAGGCGGGCGTCGACATCCACAAGAAATACGAGGCCGTCGACAGCGCCACCCGCGCCATCCGCAGCACGTTCACTCCAGGCGTGATGGGAGATGTCGGGCTGTTCGGCGGGCTGTTCGACCCCGCGAAGGTCGGCTGCGCGGGCGAGGTGCTGGTCGCCAGCGCCGACGGCGTCGGCACCAAGCTCGAAGTCGCCCAGCGCGCGGGCATCTACGACACGGTGGGTCAGGACATCGTCAACCACTGCATCAACGATATCCTCGTGCAGGGCGCTCGTCCGCTGTTCTTTCTCGACTACATCGCCGTGGGCAAGATGGAGCCGCCGGTGGTGCGCGCGCTGATCGAGGGCTGCGCCAAGGCCTGCCGCGAGAGCGGCGTCGCGCTGCTCGGCGGCGAGACCGCCGAGATGCCCGGGCTGTACAAGCCGGGCGATTTCGATCTCGCCGGCTTCATCGTTGGCAGCGTCCGGCGCGAGAAGATCCTCGACGGCAGCCGTGTGCGGCCGGGTCAGGTGCTGCTGGCCTTGGAGTCGAGCGGGCTGCACACCAACGGCTTCTCGCTGGCGCGAAAGATTCTGTTCGGGACGCTGGCGCTCGGGCCGGCGGACAAGCCCGCCCAACTCGGCGGGCGCACCGTGGCCGAAGCGCTGCTCGCGGTGCACCGCTCGTATTTTCCGATCCTCTGGCCGCTCCTCGAACAGAATCGGATCGCCGCGCTGGCGCACATCACGGGCGGGGGACTCGTCGACAACGTTCCGCGCGTGCTCGGCCGCTGCGATGCGTGGATCGACCGCCGTTCCTGGGAGCCGCCGGCCTTGTTCCGCTGGCTGGTCGAGGCGGGTGAGGTCAGCGCCGAAGAGGCCTATCAGGTCTTCAACATGGGCCTTGGAATGGTGCTATTCGTCGAACCCTCCGACGAGGCCGCCGTGCGCGCCAGCCTCGAGGCAGCGGGCGAGCGCGTGCACCGCATCGGCACCACGCAGGCGGCGCGTGCCGCGGAGGGCGGAGCCGCCGAAGGAGTCGTGCGCTGGGTGTCCTGAGTCTGCTGCTGGCGCTCGCTCTCCAGGCTCCCAGCGGTGCCGCGGGCGCCGCCGATTGGCCCGAGCAGTACGTGCGCCTGGCGGAGTGGGAAAGCCTGCCGCGTGACAGCGCACAGGCGCTGGCTTTGGAGCGCGAATGGCTCGCGTGGGCGAGCGAGCGCGAGAACCTCGCGCGCCGCAACCAGAATCGCGCCGACGAGTTTCGGGCGCGGCTCCTGCGCGCCCGCGTGCTGCTCGTGCGCGGAGAGCGCCCAGCTCCGCTGGCTGCACCCCGGACAAGGATCGAATACGTGCCGGGGGAAGCCTTGCTGGCGGCCGAATTGCTCGCCGATGGCCCTGAGCGCGCCCGTGCGGCGCGACTCTCCCTCGACGAGCCGCGGCTGGCGGCCCTGCTGCCCGGCATCGCGCGCGCCGAACGTCTGGCGCTGCGTCTGGACAGCGCGCTGGCGCTGAGCCCGCCGGAAAGCTCCGGCGAACGGCGCCAGGAGCGCCTGCGCGCGCTCAGCCAGGCCGGACGCGTGGCCGAGGCCCTCGAGGAACTGCGCCTCCGGCCGCTGCCGCTGGAGGATTACGCGCTGCAGGTCGACTTGGAACTGGCTGCCGATCAACCCGCGGCCGCCCGCCGCGTGCTGGGTGCGGCGCTCGCGGCAGGAGTGGCGGGCGTCGAGCTCGCGCTGGCCCGCCGGGAGCTGGCGCAGGGACGCCCGCTGGTCGCCCGGGAACTGGCGCAGTCCGTGCTTGCGAAGTCGCCTCAGGATCGGGATGCTTGGGAATGCTTCAGCTTCGCGCTGTTGCCCCCGCCCCGCAGCGCGCCTGCGGCCAACGCGAGCGCGCTCTCGCGCGTACCCAGCAAAAGCCCATCCAAGTAGCCATGAATCGGACACTTTGCCTGCGATCGCTGCTGTGCCTGCCTCTCCTCGCCGCTCCGCTCCTCGCGGCCGAGGAACTTCTCAAGCCCGCCGAGCACCAGTCGCTCGGCAAGAAGATCGCCAAGTACTTCGAAGCCAACTCGAAGAACGAGGGCATCGACAAGGCCAAGGAGGAGATCTCCAAGGAACTCGAGTCGCTGCGCAAGAAGCTCAAGGACAAGGATCCGCTGACCTCGCCGACCGATCTTGGCAAGGCGCTGTGGCAGGCCTACGGCTACGAAACGGCCAAGGGCGTCAAGAAAGGCAAGGTCGACACGCGCTCCTTCCCGGCCAAGGCCTACGGTGAGAAGGCCACGCTGAGCTACGCGATCTGGGTGCCCGCCAAGTACGACCCGCGCCGGCCGTACCCGGTGATCTTCGCGATTCCCGAAAAGGGCGTGAAGCCGAGCGATCACATCACGGAGAAGTGGGTCGATGCCAGCCTGCGTGAAAATGCGCTGCTCGTCGCCGTGCAGATGCCGGCCGAACTCGAGGCCTGGAACAAGGTCGGAGGCGCCGGCGAACAGGGCGGCTACGCCAACTTGCTCCTGACCTTCAAGGATGTGCGCGAGAGCTACGCGATCGACTTCGATCGCGTGTTCCTCGCCGGCCGGGGTGAGGGCGTGGCAGCCGCCATGCACATCGCGGGGCGCGCGCCGCACCGCTTCGCCGGCGTGATCGGCCGCTCGGGCGACATGGACGCGAAGGGCCCCGGCGCCGACAACTTTCGCTCGCTGCCGACTTTCTTCGCGGCCGCGGGCGGCAACGCCACGGCCTTCTCGGAAGCGGCGGCGAAACTCGGCCACACCAATGTCACGCTCAAGGCCGACGGCAGCGAAGCGGACATCTGGGCTTGGATGGGCACCCATCCGCGCACGGCGCTGCCGGGCGAACTGACGCTGGTGCCGGGCAAGGGCGAGGCCCCCGAGCAATCGTACTGGCTGGCCGTGCAGCGCGCCGAATACCCGGCGGACACGCAGGTGACGGCCAAGGTCGACAAGGCCACCAACACGATCACGATCGACGCCACCGATGCGATCCAGCGCGTGACGCTGTACTTCAACGACGATCTCATCGACCTCGACAAGCCGGTCAAGGTGATCGCCAACGGCGTCGAACACTCGGACAAGATCCCGCGCAATCTGTGGGTCGCGATGGGCTGGATGTACAACGCGACGAACGACCCTGGCCGCGTCTACTGCGCGAGCATGGATTACGACGTCAAACCCAAGCCCAAGCCCAAGTAGGCGAGGCCTCCGCGAGCCCATGGTCTGGCTGACCGCCGCCGTCGCATTCTTCGGCGGCGGCGTCATTCTGGTGGTCGAACTCTCGGCCGTGCGGCTGCTGGCGCCTTGGTTCGGCGCCAGCTCGCAGGTCTGGACCCATGTGATCGGCGTGATCCTCTTGGCTCTCGCCGTCGGCTACGCGCTGGGCTCGCGACTCGCGGCGAATGCCCGACCCCAGCGGGTCTGCGGTGTGGCACTGTGCCTGGGTGCCGGGTGGGTCGCCTGGCTGCCGAGCCTCACGGCGCCGGTCTGCGAGTGGCTGATGCCGCCGGGTCTCAGCCTGGAGCGCGCCGCGAGCGTGCTGGGCTGGGCCAGCCTCGGTGCCAGTTGCCTGCTGTTCGCGCCCGGCGCGCTGCTGTTGTCGACCCTCTCGCCCTTGCTGACGGAAAGCCTGCAGCGCGCGCAGGGCGGCAGCGCTGGACAGGCTGGCGGCCGCGTGCTCGCCGCGGGCACGCTCGGCAGCCTCGCCGGCAGCTTCCTGACGAGCTATTGGTTGATCCCCGAGTTGGGGCTGCAGCAGAGCTTCCAGGGCTGTGCGCTGCTGCTGGCCGTGCTGGGAGCGGCCCTGCTCGTCGTCCGTCAACCGGGTTCGCGCACGGCGCTGGTACTGCTCGTGCCGGCGCTGGCCGGCAGCTGGTGGAGCGAGTGGCGGCGCCCGGCGCTGCCGGCGGGCGCGACGCTTTTGGCACAGGCCGAATCGAGCTACCAGAGCGTGCGCGTGATCGAGCGCGATGGTTGGCGCTTCCTGCAGGTCAATGAGGGCCTCGATTCGTTCCAGTCGGTCTGGCAGCCCATGCCGGGGCCTTTCGGCGGTGGCTACTACTACGACGCCTTCGTGCTCGTCTCGCAGTGGGGCGCCACCAGCGATCAGCCTTGGAGGCTGCTCAGCCTGGGCATGGGGGCCGGCAGCCTGCTGCGCGCCTTCGAAGGCCAGCGCGAATGCCGCGGGGATGGCATCGAGATCGACGCGCGCGTGCTCGAACTCGCCCGTACCCACATGCCGTGGAAGGAATCACCGGGGTTTGCCGTACATTCGGGGCTCGATGCGCGCGTGGCGCTGCGCCAGCTGCCGGGTCCCTACGATCAGATCGTCGTCGATGCCTACGCCAACCAGACGGAGATCCCCGCGCACCTCGCCAGCGCCGAGTTCTTCGCGCTGGTCTGGACCCGTCTGGCCGCGGGCGGATTCGTGTGCCTCAACGTGGGCGCCTTCGGCAACGAGGATCCGCTGGTCGAAGCCATCGCGCGCACGCTGGCGGCCGCCTGTGAGACTCCGGTGCTGGCATGCCGACTGCCTTTCTCGCGCAATGTGCTGCTGGTGGCGCGCAAGCAGCAGGCCCTACCGGTCCCAGGCGACACAAGCTTCCTGCCGGCCGCGGGGCACAGCCTGCGCCGCCTGGCGCAAGCGCTGTGCCTGCCGGGCGCGACGCGCCTGTTCCCGGCCGGGGGCTTGCCAGAGCTCACGGACGATCGCTCGCCGCTGGAGAGCCTGACGCGCGCGAGCCTCGCCCGAGGAGCGCCGCACTGATGCAGTCGAGCGAATTCCAGGCGGCGCTTGCGCTGGCTCGGGAAGGGGAGTTCCGCGCCGCCGACGAGCGCGCGCAGACGCTCGCCGATCCGCTGGAGCGGGTGCAGGCGCAGGTCTACCTGCGGCACCATGCGGGCGATCTGGAGGGCGCTCTTGGGACCTGCCGCGAGGGACTGCTCGAGTACCCCCAGGATGCCTACTTGCTGGCGACGCGCCAGGAGCTGGCGTTGGCTCTGGCCCGCCCTCAGGAACTGGTGAGCGACGGACGGGAGGCGGAACAGCTGCGGCACAGCGCCGCCTTGCTGGAGCAAGGCCAGTTGCGCGCCAAGAGCGTGGTGCTGGTGAGCGCCATCCTGCTGGTGGGCCTGCTGCTGTGGGCCGCCCGCCCGAGGACCCCCTGAGGGATACTGCTCCCCGAGCGGGGACAGAATCGATTCTGGGAAGCGGATTCTCCGCGCGAACCGAGGGCGGCAGTCCCGTCCTCATCAGTGCCGGGGCACAGGTTCCTCCCCGGCACTGGAGCGCCCCATGCAGAAGTTCATCCCGCCGCATTGCCCCTATCCCGCCTGTCCCCAAAGCCCTTTTCTGTACCGTCGCCGCGGCTACTACAAGCGCCTGTGCGGCACGGAGCGCATCCCGCGCTTTCAGTGCCTCACCTGCGGACGGCGCTTTTCCTCGCAGACCTTCCGCAACGACTACCGCCACCACAAGCCCAACCTCAACGTCGGAATCGTCGATCAGCTGATCTCGAAGGTCTCGCAGCGCCAGATCGCCCGCAATCTCGGCTGCAACCCCAAAACGGTCGCTCGCCGAATCCCGCTCTTTGGCCAGCACTTTCAGAAAGCACACGAGCGCGTGCTGGCGAAGAGTGAGAAGCTCCTCGGCAGCAACGGACACCTCGTCTTCGATGAGCTCGAGACCTTCGAGCAAAACCGCATCGAAAAGCCGGTCACCATGGCGGTCCTGGTCGAGGCGCGCACCGGCTTCATCGTGCACGGCGAGGCCGGGACGCTGCCCTCGCGCGCCAAAAAGCGCGGCGATCCCACGCGGGTCAGTCAATCGCGCGAGGTCGTGACGCGTTGCATGGAAGTGCTGGCGCTCCACCGCGATCCCAAGTCGCTCGTGGTCGTAGTCAGCGACCTCAAGACCACCTACCCCTCGATCGTGCACAAGGCGCTCCGCGACAACGTCGTCCACGTCCAGGTCTCCAGCAAGCTCGCCCGCAACACCAGGAACCCCTTGTTCCCCATCAACCACCAGTTCGCGATGCTGCGCGACAACCTCTCGCGCCTCGTGCGGCGCAACTGGGGCTACAGCAAGCGCATCGAGCGCAAACAAGATCACTTCTGGATCTACGCTGGCTACAAGAACTACATCCGGCCGCGCACCAACCGCGACCACCGCCCCAGCGCCGCCAGCAAGCTGGGCCTACTACCCAGACGCCTCAGCATGGCGGAAGCGATCGCCTGGAAGGGACATTTTTCGCTCGCCCCATAGGACCTTGCAATCCGGGGGCGAGGTCCCCGGAAGGGGAGCAGTATCCCCTGAAGAACACCGCCCTGGCGAGGCGTGGTCTCGACAGGGCGGATAGGGTCCCCAGGCTTCTCCCAGAGATGTTCTGATTGCACCATCCTACAAAAGAAACGGCTACCCCGCCAGCCATGAATCCCACAAAAAAGCCCACCGCCCCAACAGAGCAGCGGGCCCGATCGGCTCGGCGAGCCGGACCGCTCAGAGGATGTCGAGCAAACCGGTTCCCTCGGTCGAAGTCAGAGTCGAAGTGTTCGCCCGGTAGTTGATGTTCGTGGAGATCTTGGAGTTCCAGGGGAACTGCTCCTTGTCCGCCACGATGCCGAGCGCCACGGCGGCCATGCCGCGCGCAGAAGCCGTGATCTCCTTGTTCTTCAGCATCTCGACCAGAGGATCGATCGAGCGGCTGTCACCGATGAAGCCCAGTGCCGTCGCGACCGCTGCTTGGCTCGCGAGAGCCTTGGACTCCTTGAGCATGGTCAGCAGGTCGGGCACCAGCGTCTTGTCGCCCAGAAGACCTAGCGCGATGGCCGCCTGACGCAGCAGTTCGGGCTTGTACTTGGAGTCCTTGACGATCGTCTGGATCTGGGTCTTGGCGTCGGCCGCGTTGATCAGGCCCAGCGCGAGCGCGATGTAGCCGCGCGCGGTGCTGTCCTGGAAACCATCGAGGCGTTCGCGCAGCATCTTGATCGCTTCGGTGTCCTTGGCGATCCCCAGGGCCACGGCATAAGCGCCCATGACATCCGCGCTCGAGCAGTCCTTGAACGTGTTGCGCAGAGCTTCCTTGGAGTCGCCGCTCGGCGGAACCGAGCTGTTGCCAAGATCGAGCAACGCGCGTTCCATCACGCCCACCGCCAAAGCAGCCCAGGGACGGTAGCCCGTCGAGCCCTTGGTCAGCTTGGTGAGCAGGAAGTCACGCACGTCCTTGACGTTCTTCTCATTGCCATCGCCGGCACCCGGACGACCGCCGATCTGCCCCAGCGAGATCAGCGCGAAGTAGCGCGCCTGTTGCTCGCCCTTCTCGGCCACGCGCTTGAGCGTATCGCGGGCATCCTTGTCTGCCGCGTCATTGTCGAGATCAGCCACTTGTCCCAGCGCCAGCGCGCAGGATTGGAAGATCTCGGCCTTCTCCTTGGAAAACTCGCCCAGACCCTCCGTCAGCGCCTTGACGACGGCCGTCTTGAGCGCCGCGGCCTCGGCCGGCGGTTCCTTTTCCTTGCCGAGCAGCCGTGCCATCGCGGCCGGAGCGTGGGCGCGGATCATGTAGTGGTTGCTGTCGGTGGCGAAGAACTTGCGCAGGTACTCGATCTGCGCCTGACGCGAGCTCGAAGCTCCCGCCTTGCCCTCCCCGACATCGAAGGAGTAATCGACCGGCGTCAGTCCGAAGGCGATCAGCGCCGCCACCTTGACGTCGCGCGTCGAGGATTCCGGCTTGTTGAGCAACTCGACCAGAGCGTCGACGATTTCCTTGCGCACCGCGTTGTTGTTGGTGCGCGCGCCAAGCAGTCCCAGACCGTAGGTGGCAAAGGCCCGCGTGCGGAACTTGACCTCGGTCGTGCCAACGAGCTTGCGGCCCGCATCGCTGTCCATCGCCAGATCCTTGAGCGTCGAAACCGAAGCGTCGTTGGCGAGGATGCCCATCGCCACGGCCGCGGTTTCGGCGATCTCCTGGTTGGCGTCGGTCAGATACTTCTTCATGATCGCCTCGAACTCGGACTTGCCGTCCTCGCTCTTGGCGTCACCGATCTTGGCGAGACCGATCAGCGATCCCGTGACGATGTCGTTCTGACGCTCGGTCTCCAGCGCGTTCTTCAGCGCCGGAACGATCTTGGTGCGCACGTCGTTTTCCGTCGGCTTGAGCGCGCTCTTGGCGCCGCTGGAATCGCCGCCACTGAGGAAGAAGGTGTCGCTGCCCGAGGTCACGCCCGCGTGGATCGCTGCCTTCAGGTTGAGGTACTGCTCCTTGTTGAAGTTCCACCAGAACTCCCAGGTGGTTAGGTCCGCGCCGCCGCCGACCGCGCCCGAGACCGGGCCGGACGGCCGACCGGCAGGAGCGCCGGTCGAGGCGCCGGGACCCGCAGGAGTCGGCGTGGTCGGGCCCGAGGGACCGCCGCTCGAAGGACCCGAGGGTGAAGGCGTGCTGGGAGCGGCGCCGCCGCCGCCGCCGCCGCCGCCGGCCGGAACCGTGTCACCGGGGCCGCGGTAGGTGCCGCCGTGGCCGGAGCTGATCGATGGCAAACCCAAGCTGACGGCGACGAGAAGTGCGGCGAATTGAATGCTTTTCTTCATAGGAATGCGGTCGGGGAGCAAGCAGCCGTGCGAGAGGAGCATGGCCTTGCCGCCAGAACTCGCTCCGCACGGCAAGGATCATGCCGTGCCCTACGTGGCTTCCAGAGTAGGCCTCGCCAATGCCTCTGGCTACGGTCCCCAGCGGGTTTTTTGTTGGTTTCTCGCCCCAGCGGCGCCACTCCGGCCGGCCCTCACGTTACGAAAGCGGAACGAGCCGTTTCGGCCTTGGCAGCCTGCTGCCGATTCGCTCCAATGCGGGTGATGAGCGACGAACGCAAGCTTGCGCATGACCTGCGCCACCTGCTGACGCTGGCCGAACTCGAGTGTGAGTGGGAAGGCCCGCAGGCTGCCCGCGCAGCCCTCGAGCGGCTGCGGCAGCGCTGCGAGAGGGAACTGAGCCCGGCCCGGCACTCCACGATCGAACTGGGAGCCTGGCTGGAGGCTCTGGCGGGGGAACTTCGCCACCTGCGGCCATCGGCGCGGCTCGAGGTCGCGGGCAGTGGAACCTGCAGCGTCGCCGAGGGCGCGCTGCGCCGGCTATTGCGCAACCTGATGCTCAACGCGCTCGAAGCCGGCGGAAGGGTCGAGTGCCATGCGGCGATCGAGCGCAACACCCTGCGCATCCAGGTGCGCGACGATGCGGGGGGCATCCCGCGCGAGCGCCTGCAGCGCTGCCTGATGGAGGGCCATTCCAGCCACCAGAGCACCGGCCTGGGCAGCGCCTCGGTGGAGGAGTGCGCCCGCCTGCTGCGGGCCACGATCCGGGTGCGGGCGCTCAGCCCGGGCGGCACCGAGTTCGAGATCGGGCTCCCCGCCAGCGACTGAGCGCCGCCGGCGCGCGAATCAGGCTCCGTCTTCCTGCTTGGAACTCGAAGGTCGGCTCCGGAGCGAGGCTGTCAGGAACTGGCGGTTCATGCGCGCGATGCTCTCGACCGGAATGCCCTTGGGGCAGGCGGCGCCGCACTCGTAGTGGTTCGTGCAGTTGCCAAAACCCTCGCGATCCATCGCATCCACCATCGCCAGCACGCGCGCTTCGCGCTCGGGTGCGCCCTGCGGCAGCAGCGCGAGATGGCTGATCTTGGCCGAGACGAACAGCATCGCCGAGGCGTTGGGGCAGGCAGCCACGCAAGCGCCGCAGCCGATGCAGGCCGCATGATCCATGGCGAGGTCGGCATCCGGCTTGGGCACCGGTGTCGAGTTGGCTTCAGGCGCGGAGCCGGTATTGACCGAGATGTAGCCGCCGGCCGCGATGATGCGATCGAAGGCGCTGCGGTCGACGACCAGATCCTTGACGACGGGGAAGGCGTTGGCCCGGAAAGGCTCCACCGTGATCGAAGCGCCGTCATGGTAGCTGCGCATGTGCAGCTGGCAGGTGGTCGTCTCGAGGTTGGGGCCGTGGGCCTTGCCGTCGATGACCAGGCTGCACGATCCGCAGATGCCCTCGCGGCAGTCGTGGTCGAAGGCGATCGCCTCCTTGCCCTGCGCGACGAGCCGGTTGTTCAGCACGTCGAGCATCTCGAGGAAGGACATGTCGGGCGACACGTCTTGGAGCGTGTGGTTCTCCAGCCGTCCCGGCTCGCCTCGGGACTTCTGGCGCCAGACGCGCAAGTTGATTTTCATCTTCGATCCGTTGGAAGAAGCGCTCATTTGTAGCTCCGCGTGCTGGGCTTGACGATCTCGAAGGTCAGGGGCTCGGCATGGCGCACCGGCGCCACACCCTCGCCGCGCCACTCGAAGGCCGCGGCATGGCAGAAGTTCTCGTCATCGCGCCGGGCTTCGCCATCTGGCGTCTGGTGCTCCTCGCGGAAGTGTCCGCCGCAGGATTCCTCGCGCAGCAGCGCATCGAGCGCCATCAGCTCGCCGAATTCGAGGAAATCCGCGACGCGCCCGGCATGCTCGAGCACCTGATTGAGGTCCTTCGAATCGCCGGGGACCTGAACGTTGTTCCAGAACTCCGCACGCAGATCCCGCACGCGCGCGATCGCGGACTCGAGGCCCTTGCGATGACGCGCCATGCCGACCTCGTTCCACATGATCAGCCCCAACTCGCGGTGGATGCTGTCGGCGGTGCGCGAACCCTTGATCGAAAGAATCCGGTCCAGGCGCGCCCGCGCGTCCTGCTCCGCGGCGGCGAAGGCCGCATGCTCGGTGGATACACCCTCCAGCTTGCGCCCTGCGAGGTGCGCCGCGATCGTCGAGGGAATCACGAAGTAGCCGTCGGCGAGGCCCTGCATCAGGGCGCTCGCGCCCAGACGGTTGGCTCCGTGGTCGGAGAAGTTCGCTTCGCCGAGCACGAACAGGCCCGGGATGGTGCTCTCCAGGTTGTAGTCGACCCACAGGCCGCCCATCGTGTAGTGCACGGCGGGGAAGATGCGCATCGGCACCCGGTAGGGGTTCTCGCCCGTGATGCGCTCGTACATCTGGAACAGGTTGCCGTACTTGGCGCGGATGCTGGACTCGCCTTCGCGCATGATCGCGTCGCGGAAGTCGAGGAACACCGCCATGCCGGTCTCGCCGACGCCCTTGCCCTGATCGGTCTGCTCCTTGGCGCTGCGCGAGGCGACGTCGCGCGGGACAAGGTTGCCGAAGCTGGGGTACTTGCGTTCGAGGTAGTAATCGCGCTCGCCGTCGGGGATTTCGGCCGCGCTGCGCCGATCGCCCTTGGATCTGGGCACCCAGACGCGGCCGTCGTTGCGCAGCGACTCGCTCATCAAGGTCAGCTTCGCCTGATGGTCACCCGAAACCGGGATGCAGGTCGGGTGTATCTGGGTGAAGCAGGGATTGGCGAAGTAGGCACCGCGCCGGTGCGCGCGCCAGGTGGCGGTGACGTTGCAGGCCTTGGCGTTGGTCGAGAGGTAGAACACGTTGCCGTAACCGCCCGTGCACAGCAGCACGGCATCGGCGGCATGGCGCTCGTATTCGCCCGTGACCAGGTTGCGCGCGATCACGCCGCGGGCGATGCCATCGACCATCACCAGTTCCATCATCTCGCGCCGCGGCAGCAGCTTGACGCGTCCGGCGCCGACCTGACGCATCAGCGCGCTGTAGGCACCGAGCAACAGTTGCTGGCCCGTCTGGCCGCGCGCGTAGAAGGTTCGGCTGACCTGCGCGCCGCCGAAGGAGCGGTTGGCGAGCAGACCGCCGTATTCGCGCGCGAATGGCACGCCCTGCGCGGCGCACTGGTCGATGATCCTCACCGAGGTCTCGGCGAGGCGGTGGACGTTCGACTCGCGGGCGCGGAAATCGCCCCCCTTGACGGTGTCGTAGAACAGGCGGTGCACGCTGTCCCCGTCGTTGGGATAGTTCTTCGCGGCGTTGATGCCGCCCTGCGCGGCGATTGAGTGCGCCCGGCGCGGAGAATCGTGGATGCACAACGCCGTGACCCGGTAGCCCATCTCCGCCAGCGTCGCGGCGGCGGAGGAGCCCGCCAGCCCCGTGCCCACGACGATCACGCTGAACTTGCGGCGGTTGGCCGGGTTGATCAGCTTCAGGTCAAAGCGATGTCGGGTCCAGCGCTCGGCCATCGGCCCGCCGGGGCACTTGGAGTCGAGCTTGCTGGAGCCCTGCAGAGTTTGTGTCGTCGTGGTGCTCATTGTCCGCTCGTGGCAAGGAAGTAGATCGGGATCGAGGAGAAACCCAGCGCCAGAATCAGAGCAAGCGCAATCGAAAGCTTGTGAACCAAAGGCGTCCAGCGGGGATGGTTGAGGCCCAGCGTCTGCAGCGCGCTCTGGAAGGCATGGCGCAAGTGCAGGCCCAGCGCCAGCATCGCGATGATGTAGACGCTGGCGCCCACCGGGGAACTGAGGCGCTCCTTGACCATCTGGAACATGCTGTACTCATCCTTGGTGATTTTCGCGACCCGGAAGTCGAGGATGTGGATCACGAGAAAGCCCAGAACCACCAGGCCCGTGATCAGCATCGTCTTCGAGGAGAAGGTCTTGCCGCCGTGGGCGGCCTCGACCTCGTAGCGCGCGGAGCGCGCGGAACTGTTCTTCGCGGCCACCACCAGCGCCATCACGATGTGGGCCACGAACAGCGCAAGCAGTCCGGCTTCGGCCAGCGGCAGAAGCGGGTTCGAGGTCAGCATCCGCTCGTAGCCGTCGAAGGCAGCGCCGCTCTGGTCCTTGAACAAGAGCAGGTTGCCCGCGAGGTGCGCGACCAGGAACCCGGTCAGCAACAAGCCGGAGACCGCCATCACGCTCTTCCTGCCGATCGATGACCTGAAGAGCTTCTGCATCCAGTGGATCATGCTGAGAACATTCCTGAGAGGGGGGCTGGAACAGCCCAAAGTAGCAGCCCGGCTCCGGGCCTTCCATCCCTCACCGCATGGCTGTTCGCGCGACCAGCACCTGCCAGACGCCGCGCGAGATTTCCTCATCGCGCTGGTTGAGCCCGCGGGTCGTGAAGCGCACCCAGCCGGCTCGCCGCGAGGGCGTGGGATCGAGGCTCTCGACGGTCAATTCCATCCGCACGCTGTCGCCCGGCCGGACCGGCGCCACAAAGCGCGTTTCGACCGCCAGCAGGGCCTGGATCGAGTCGCGAAAAAGTCCGCTTTGCCAGACGCAGCCGGAGAGCGCGGACTCGACCAGCATTCCGTGCGCCACGCAGCCGCGAAAGAGCGTGCGGCGCGCGTGGGCGGGGTCGAGATGCACGGGGTTGTCATCTCCGGTCAGATGGGCAAAGCTGGCGATCGCTTCCGCGTCGATCGTGCGGGCTGGCGTGCCATAGCACGCCCCGGGCTCAAAGCTCTCGAAGTACGGCATGCGCGCCGAACTCTAGAATGCGGGCTGCCCCGCAACCAACACGATCTATTATGTAACATAACGTACATTATCAGACATAACGGATGCCGAGGGTTCCGGCTGGATCTCGGCCCTCGGGCGCGCCATGCTCCCGAGCATGCGCACGAAGCTCTCCAGCCTGCTGTTCCTCACCCTGCTGCCCGCCTGCATGAGTGTCTCCGAACCCTCCGAGGGCGCCGGCCGAGTGCGGGCCGACGTCGCCACGACGGTGCCGCCTTACACCAGCGTCCACGCGACCTACAAGGAGCGCCTCGAATCGCCGTACGCTTTCGTCGAGTTGACCGGAAACTACGCGCTGGTCGGTCGCCACCTCCAGGAGTTGGCGAGTGCCTTGGAACAGCAGGGCCTGCGTGCCGATGGTCCGCCCTTCGCCTTGTTCTACGACGATCCGGCGATGACGCCGATCGCCGAGCTCAGAAGTCGGCTGTGCCTGCCGATCGAAGCAGGCGCAAGCGTGCGGGCGCCGCTGCTGCAGGACATGCTGCCGGCAGCCACCGTGGCCTACGCGCGCGTCAGCGGTCCTTACCCTGAAGTGCCGCGCGCCTATCCGGGGCTACTCGAATACGTCAGCCGCATGGGCTGGAAAGCCAACGGTCCGGTCCGCGAGATCTATCTGGTTCCGCCGGGCAGCGTGCGGGACTGGTCACAGCTCTTGACCGAAGTTCAGGTGGTCGTCTCGGGCTCGTAGCGCGGATAGGCGGCGTACAGCGCGAGTTGGCCCTCGCGTACTTCACCGCGCACGAGATCGCCGTTCTGGATCCAGGCGAAGATCAGCGGGTCGACGCTCGCTCGCTCGGCTCCGTCCAATTCCAACATGCCATCCTCGAGCTTGCGCACGCGCATCACCTGACCGGCCTGGAGCGGTGCCTCGCGCGTGCGGCGCTGGTTGAGTTCGGCCAGTCGCGGCAGGCTTTTCTGCAGCGAACGCGCGTGCGCACTGGCGCCTTCCCAGAGCGTCAGGGCATGGCTTTCCTCGGCCCACAGCGCAAAGCGCAGCAGCGCGGCCGCGAAGCCGGCAGCTTGGTCCTGACCGGCGAGCCGATTTTCCTCCAGCATCCAGCGTGAACAGAAGTCGATCCACGCCGCCTGCGTGAGGTTATCTTCGACGCCGTGCCGGGCCGCGTAAACGGCCAGCGGTTCCAGTCGCGCGCGCTCGTCTGCGTCCGCGTTGGTCTCCCACAGGTATTCCTCGAGGATCCCGGCCATGGCCTCGGGAAAATCAGGCACCAGTCCGGGATCTTCCTCCTCGACGGCATCGAGGCCGAGCGCTTGCTCCAACTCGCGGAACGACTGCTCGAGGCTGAGGCCTTTCCTGCGGTTGGCGTCGAACTCGGCCAGCGCCTGCGAGGCGCTCGTCGCGGCGGCGCGCGAGCCACGTGGCACGCCCGTCGAGCCCGTCGAGCCCGTGGCGCTCGTCGCGCTCGTCGCGCTCGTCGAAGCGTTCTCGGCGCGTTCGGAGAGTTCCTGCCAGGCGGAAAGCAGCGCGCGACGCGCGCTCTCAAGGTCGATGTCGGTCTCGAAGGCCAGCTGATCCAGTGCTGCGCCCAGCGGATCGTCTCCGCCGGGCGTCAGGCGGTCGGGTTCAAAGGGCTGCTCTGACAGATGCGCCAAAAGCTCGTCGATGTCCTGCGCGTCGACGCCGCCGGCGCGCAGCAGCTCGCGGGCTTCCTCGACGCTGCCGGGATGGCCCCGGCGGGGCTTGTGGAACAGACGTTCGACCTCGCTCTGCGCGATTCGAACGAGTCCGCGGCGACCTTGTCGGGCCTGCTCGAAGTCCGCACGCAGGGCCTGCAGCAGGTCCGGCTCGCGCACGAAAGCGGCGGCGGGCGAAGCCACGAAAGCACCCTCGTGGGCGAAGATTCGGCCGGCGATCAGATCGCCCGCTTCCATCAGCTGGGAACCGCTGGGCTCGATCAGCGGATATTCCCCGCCGCCGGCGAGATCCTTGAGCCAGACGCCCTCGCCCGGCCGGACGCTGGAGACCTCGAAAACCCCCACCACGCTGCCGATCCAGCTGGCGAGTTCCTCGGGGCCGAGGTGCAGATCGA
Source organism: Planctomycetota bacterium (assembly GCA_044359355.1). Lineage (GTDB taxonomy): Bacteria > Planctomycetota > UBA1135 > UBA1135 > SYGM01. The sequence goes on from JBIKMH010000004.1 coordinate 49,177, forward strand.
TTCCGGGCAGCGACTGGATCAGCAGCCCTCCGTGCAACTCGTTCTCGCGCTCGAGCACGAACCACTCCAGCGCCCGGCGCTGGCTGAGCTCATCCTGATGTCCGGCCGAGGTTGTGAAGAACTCAGCCTGGCTGCGCACGAACTCCCCTGCCAGACGCGCGTCTTCGCGAATGATCGCCTGCCAGGCGCTGGCTGCAACTTCGGCGGGAGTGAGGGCTTCGCTCATGCTGTGCTGATTTCTTGTTTGAGACGCGCGGCTCGGATTTCCTAGTGTAGCGCTCCAACAAGGGGATAACAGATGAACGCGCTCAGCCTGCAAACGGAGACGGTGGCCGAGGGTTTCCGGATGGCCTGGATCGACATCGGACTGCTGGTCTGCCTGCTGCTGGCGATCTGGCTCGGCGCACGGCGCGGGATCTGGTGGCAGTTGGTGCGGCTGCTGGGCGTGGTGGCAACCCTGGCGCTGGCGCGCGCCTTCGCGCCGCGGCTTTCGCCAGGGCTCAACCACTACCTCGACAATCTCAGTCCCACCGTGGCCAACGGCCTGATGTGGGGCTGCATCCTGGTGCTGGGACTTTCGGTCGTGGCGCTGGTCGGCCGGCTGGGGAAGCTGGCTCTCGACGGCGCAGCGTTCACGCCGCTCGATCGCGTCGGCGGCGCGCTGCTGGGACTGCTCAGCATGGCGCTGGTCTTCGTCGGCGGCGTGGTCGTCGCCTCGCAGATCGCCAGTCCGCAATGGAACGCGAAGTACCTGCGCGAGACCAAGACCCAAATGTTGGTCGATCAGGTGGCGCGTTGGATTCCCGATGCGCTCGATCCGCTTGCGAGCGAGCGGGCCGCGCCGCAGGTCTGGGCCGCGGAAAAGTGATCAGCGCTGGCCGGCAGGCTCCAGATAGAGCTCTTCGAGCGCTTCGGCATTGACCTTGGGGCTCCAGGTCACGATCGAGTAACCCTTGGCCTCGACCATCAGCTGCGCCGGCCAGTTTTCCAGCACCAGCTTGAGTTCTCCGCTGGCACCCGTCTGACCCAACAGCGTCGATCCCAGCCAGATCGCGGCACCGACCAGCGGTCGGCGCGTGAGGCGATCGGAGGCGCGGAACGTGCGCTCGAAGCCGGGCTCCAGCGCGAGCGTCGCGATTCCGCCGCGCTGGGTCTGCAGCAGATCCTGCAAGCTGCCGCGCACCTGACGATAGCCGAAGGCCTCGGCCGTGTAGCGATTGTCCTTCCCGCGCAGGAAGCTGACGCTGGTCACGCCGTCAGGAGCCTGGAAGCGCTGGGAGCTGGCTCGCTCTGGACCGCAACTCAGTTCGAACAACCCGCCCCGCAGCGCGCTCGAGCTGCGGGCATCGACCAGTCGCAGCGCCAGAGCAAGCGGCTCTCGGTCCCCCACCTGACGCAGCAGAATCCCGTGCGTTCCGAAGGGCAGCTCTAGCCGGTCGGGAATCAGTTGCGGATCGAGCAGCGCGAGACCGGGCCGGATCAGGATGCCGCTGGAGGGCGTGCCGTAGAACTCGAAGCGACCATCCTCGCGCGTCTCGATCTCGACCAGCGCCGCCTCGCCATTGCGCACCGCGAGCCGCGCACGGGCCAGCGGCTGCCCCTGATCGTCGACCACCAACCCGCTGGCGCCCAGCAGCAGGTTGGCGACGCTCATGCGCACGTTGAGCGAACGCTCGGCCGCGCGCGTCAATTCGAAGTCGCGTTCGATGCGCTCGCCCGTCTGCGGATGCACGGCCCGCAGCATCCAGCAGCCAGCGGGCAGTGGCGCAAACTGAGCCATCCCCTTGGCATCCGTGAAGGCCGCGCGACCGTGCGGAGCACGCCAGGTCTCGGAGCACTCCAGCCACAGTGAGATGCCGCTCAACGGCTCGCCGCGATCGTTCTGCACCAGCACCTGCAGACGTCCCCCGGTGTACAGATCCAGTCGCCAGGGCTTCAGCGCCAGCGGTTCGACCAGCTGCAGCGGATCGCTGACATCGAAGCCGCCGGACTCCGCCAGCAGTTCCAGCGCGCTGCCAGGTTCCGACTCGCCGTAGAGCGCGAAGCGTGCGCGTCCCTTCTCGTCGGCCAGTTCGAAATCGCGGCTCTCGAGTTCGAAGCGCCCGTCCACGCCGCGTGAACCGCGCGAAAGCGAGACGCTCGAAAGCGCGGCGGGCGTGCCGTCGATCGCGCGCACGTCGACTTCCAGCACACGCTCCGGCGCCCGCACCCGAAAGACCATGTCGCGCAGCGGCGGGCCCTCGGGGGCCAGCAGAAACTGGCTCGGCTCGACGTTCCAGCGCGCCCCGAAGCGCTGGTTGCCTGGATCGGGCAGGTGCAAGGCCGTGACCAAGCCGCTGGCGAGCTCCAAGCCCGTCTCGAAGTTGCCATGCTCGTCGCTGCGCACCGTGATCGTGCGCGGACGCTTGGAGAGGAACGACAACTCCATGCCGCCGATCGAGAGGCCGCTGTGCTCGTCCACGATCCGGCCGCGGATCCCGACCAGCGTGTCGGGCTCGGGTTGGTAGAAGACTCCGCCCTTGCGTGCGGTTTCCGCCGATATCTCTTCAGCCACGAGCGCCACGCGCGCGGTGTCCGCGGCCGCTTCGCGCTCGAGGATGGCGGGCTGTGGATCTTCGATCACGCCAGCGCCCGGCAAGGGTCCGCGCTCGAAACCACGCAGGTACAGCCACGCCAGCAGCAACGACAGGGCGAGGAACCCTGTCAACTGCCAGCTGCGGCTGCGAAGCGGCATGCCGAGGTCAGCGGAAGCGGGCGACGAAGGCCGCGTTTTCTCCGGGCCGCGAGAAGCGACGCTGGAGCGACTCCTCGTGCACCCAGAAACGGCTGTTGTCCCCCACGACGCGCTCCTCGACGCGAGCGAGCGGCTCGTACCACACGGAAAGCGGCATCTTGCAACAGGCTCGATCGGCGAGCGCGCGGCCGGCCAGAGCGAAGCGATCGGCGCCGTTCACCTCGTAAGCATCGCCGTCGACTCGCGACTCGATGCACAGGTGCTGGGCCTCCAGATCCGCGGGCAGCAGGCGCGGCTCGCGCGCGCGCAAGAAAGCCAGCGCGCGCATCGCATGTTCGCCGTCGACGAACAGACGCGCGTTCCAGCGCACCCCGGGCTCCGCCAGGTTCTCATCGGCCGCGAGCAACAGGACGACGCGCGTCCCATCGTCGAACAGCCAGGCGCACAAGGCCTCGCGCCCTTCCAGCGTGCGCTCGCCGTTGGCGTGGCAGGCCCCGGCGAAGATCGCCGCCGTGCGCGCCTCCAGATACGTGCCCCCGAGCTTCGGCAGTGCCTCCGGAGGGAGCAGATGAGCATGGATCAGCATGCTTCAGAGGATAACCGATCCCCCCCGCCGCCGTGTCAAGTCTCCACGCTCTGGCCGGCAAGCAAGGGTTGCCGACGACCCTCCCGCGGCGCGGCGGCATCGCCAGGGTGGCCGGGGTGGTCAGGGTGACCGTGCAAGCCACAGGGCCGCCGACGCCACAGGGCCGCCGACGCCACAGGGCCGCCGACGCCACAGGGCCGCCGACGCCACAGGGCCGCCGACGCTACAGGCAGGAGCGGTAGCAGTCCCGGCCCTTACGGCACAGGTCGGTATCGACGATGTCCCCATCCGGCCCCAGCGCCATCATGGTGCGCTTGCACCAGACGCGGCGGGAGGCGTCGAGCACATCCTGCTCGCTCATCGGCGGACGGGTCGCGAAGGCGAGCTTCTTGGAGCGCAGGTCGCCGCAGAAGGGAAAGCGCTGTTCCAGCTCGGACTCCATGACGTTCCTCAGCCTGCCAGCGATTCGAGCGCGCGCAGCACCAGCCCCTTGGTCAGCGGGATCTTGTACGCGTTCTGCGAGAGCGGTTCGGCGCCGCGCAGCGCCGCCGTGGCCGCCGCTTCGAAGCTGGCACGCTCCAGCCGCGCGCCGCGCAAGGCCGCCTCGGCCGGCTTGGAGCGCCAGGGCACAGGCGCAACGCCGCCCAGCACCAGGCGTGCCTCGCGGATCGTCCCGGCCTGAACCCACAGGCAGGCGGCGACAGCCGAGAGCGCCCAGTCAAAGGAACTCTTCTCCTTGAACTTGAGCCAGGTGGAGCGCATCCCTGGCTCCTGCGGGGGAATCACGACGCTGCGCAGGATCTCGCCGGGCTGCAGCACGTTCTCCCGGAGCACATCGCCCTCGCTGGGCAGCGTGAAGTACTTCTCGAGCTTGACCATGCGCGTGCCGCTGCGCGAGACCAGCTCCGCGGAAGCGTCCAGAGCCACCAGCGACGGCGCGAGGTCGCTGGGATGCACGATGTAGGCCGGACCGCCGCCGAGAATCGCGTTGTACTTGTTGAGGCCGCCGTAGCTGAAGCACTCGGTGCCGCCCTTCTTGAGGCAGACGGCCTCCTCGTTGCGATAGTACCAGCAGCGCGGCCGTTGGTTGAGGTTGCCCCCGACCGTCGCCTGTGAGCGAATCTGCACGCTGGCGACCGAAGCGGCGGCCTGTGTCAGAAGCCGGTGCGTGCGTCGCAGGATCAGGTGTCCTTCCAGTCGCTCCAGCGTGCACAGCGCGCCGATGCGAACACCGCCATCGGGCTCAGGCTCGATGCCCGCGAGTCCCTCGATGCCCTTCAGGTTGACGACATCGTCGGGCTGCGCGAGATATTCCTTCATCTCGGTGACCAGATCCATGCCGCCGGCCAGCACAGCCGTCTTCTGGCTGCGCACGCGCTCCGGCTCGAGCAGCGCCAGAGCTTCCTCGATCGTGCGGGGATTGTGCAAACGGAAGGCTTTCATGGCTTGGTGATGTCTCCTCTTACGTGCGCTGCAGCGCGGCCAGGACCTTGTCGGGAGTCAGGGGCAGATGGCGCACGCGTGCGCCGCAGGCATTGGCGAGCGCGTTGGCGATGGCGCTGTGTCCGGGCACGATCGTCGCTTCCGAAACGCCGATCGCCTGCTCGCGCGTGTCCTCATCGTCGATGAGCGCCACGATTTCGCCAATCTCCAACGAGCCCGCCAGCTTGTAGTCCTCGAAATTGGCGTTGAGCTGCAGACCCAGCGTGGGTTCCATCACGCGCTCTTCGAAGAGCGCGTACGAAAGCGCCTGCACCATGCCGCCGAAGATCTGGGAGCGCAGCGTCAGGCGATTGATCGGCAGACCGCAGTTCTGCACGCAGACCATCTTGAGCACCTCGACCCGGCCCGTCAGGGGATCGACGCGCACCTTGGCTGCCTGCGCACCCTGAATGCCGTTGCCCGCCAGATCCGCGACCCAGGTGCCGCGCGCCTGCAGGCCTTCGTTGGGCAGCATGGCGCAGGCCTTCGCGAAGGCGAGCCGCTGGCCGCTCTGCTCGTCGACGAGTTCGCCCTTCTCGAAGCGCAGCAGTTCCTTCTGCGTGCCCAGCAGGGGCGCGAGGTGCTCCACGAACTTCATGCGCGCCTTCCACGCGGCATTCTTGACCGCCGGCGCCAGCGAAGCCACGGTCGTGCTGCCACCCGATGCGTTGGCGTTGCCCAGCCGCGAAGAACCGATGCGCGGGGTCACGGCCTCGATTCCCAGACCGAACTCCTCGGCCACAATGCTGGCGACATAGGTGCGCGTGCCGGTGCCCAGATCCTGCGTGCCGACGCTCGAGCTGACGCTGCCGTCGCGCTCGATGCGCACGTCGACCTCGCAGCTCTCGCCGCCGCCCCCGCCCCAGGTGGAAACTCCAAAGCCGATGCCCGTGCACCAGCGGCCCTCGGGCTTGCCCGGAGCGGTGCGATGGGGATGCTCGTACCAGCCGATCTCGCGGGCCACGCGTTCGAGCTGGCGCGCGTAGGTCGGGTTGGCGAGGTTCTGCTTGCGAACGTCGAGCAGATCGAGGCCCGCCTTGTAGCACAACTCGTCGATCAGCGACTCGATCGCGAACGAAGCCTGCGGGTGGCCTGGAGCGCGCATGGCGCGCGAACCATCCGTGTTGGTGTGGACCGGGTAGGCCTTGGTGTAGACCTTCTCGACCCCGTAGATGTACGGCTGGCGCGCGTGCGATCCGCCTCCGATGCCGCCGTGCCGTTCGATCTCGGCGATCAGCGCGCGCAGCTTGCCATCGGCCCCGATGCCTCCCTGCATGCGCACGCGCGAGCCGCTGCGGTTGCCGGCCGCCACGAACTCATCCCGGCGCGTCAGCAGCAGGTGCACCGGCCGCCGGGCCTCCCGGGCGAGCCGGCAAGCGATCTGGCCCTCGAGGCCAAGGCCGAACTTGGCGCCGAAGCCGCCGCCCATGTACTCGGAGATGCACTCGACCTGACTGGCCTTGAGCCCGAGCACTTCCGCAGCCTCCTCGGCGATTCCGAAGGTGCTCTGGGTGGAAGCGTAGATACGCGCTTCCTCGGCGCCGCGGTAGTCGACCACGACCCCGTGTGTCTCGAGCGAGGCGTGGTGCTGCACGGGCACGGAATACTCGGCCTCCACCGCGCCCGCACACTCCTTGAGCAGCGCCTCGACAGCGCCCCGATCGCCATTCTCCGACTCCTTGCCCTTGTTGCCGCGCCGCGTCACCTGCGGGGCGTTGGGCGCGAGCGCCTGCTCGGGCGTGACGGCGAAGCCGCCGGCCTGGAAGCGGGGCGCCAGCGCGCGCAGCGCGTCGGCCGCCTTCTCGGGAGTGCTCGCGGCGACGGCTGCGACGGGTTGTCCCAGCCAGCGAATCTCCTTGACCTCCAGATCGAGCACGACGGCGACCCCGGGGATCTGGCGCGCGGCGGCCAGATCCAGTTGAACGCTGCCCGTCGGCACGCGCGCACAGAGCACGCGCGCATGCAGCATGTCGGGCAGGCGGATGTCGTGCGGATAGGGTGCGCGCCCCGTGACCTTGACCGGCCCGTCGACGCGCGGAACGTCGTGGTTGACGAGCGTGTGCGCTGCGCGCGGTCCCCAGGTCGGACCGTCGACATCGTCGACTTCGATCTCGACCTCGACCGGGTGCCCGTTCTCATTGCGGGTCACCTTGACCTTTTTCTTCTTCGGCTTGTCCTGAGCGTTCATCAGCGCCGCTCTCCCTTCGCCACGGCCAGCGCGGCCTCGAACACGGCGGGATAGGTGCCGCAGCGGCAAAGGTTGCCGGCGCAGGCGAGCTTGATCTCCTCCAGCGGCGCATCCGGGCGCGCTTCGAGGCAGGCCTGGATCGACATCACGAAGCCCGGCGTGCAAAAGCCGCACATCTGGGCATCGTGCTTCCAGAACGATTCCTGCAGCGGATGGAGCGCCGCGGGCGAGCCCAGCCCCTCGATCGTGCGCACCTCGCGACCGCGCAGATCCACGGCCAGCATCAGGCAGGCGTTGGCCGGACGACCGTCGACATGCACGGTGCACGCGCCGCAGTTGCCCCGATCGCAGACGAGCTTCGTCCCCGTCAGCGGCGGCTGGCAGTGGTTGCGCAGCGCGTTGAGCAGCGTGGTGCGCGGCTCGCAGCGCAGCTTGAGGCGCTCGCCGTTGATCGACAACTCGAACTCGACTTCGCCTTCGAGCATCTCCGGCGCGGCCGCGCGCGCGCGCGCATGGGCCGCTTCGGCGCTCTGGATCAGGCCGCCCGCAGCCGCGACGCCGCCGGCGCCCCGCAGGAAATGGCGACGCGAGAAGGGTGCGGACTGTTCGTGAGAGGAAGAAGAATGCTGAGGATCTTTCACACCGGCTCCTGGAGGCTTCGAAGACTCGAGGGTCGCGATTCTAGGACAAGTCGAAGGCCGGATGCCAAGGCCTCTCGCCCCGCTTTTTCGCGAAACCGCTCGGCGCGACGCTAGACTGCCGCCATGCGAAACCTCTCCCGCCTGCTCATCGCGAGCCTCTGCCTGCTGGCAGTGATTGTCTCCGAGACCGCGGCTCAGGACAAACCGACCCTGCGCTTCTCGGGTATCCCCAACCAGAACACCACGGAACTGGCCGAGAAATACCGGCCGCTGGCCGAGCACCTCTCGGCCAAGCTGGGCGTCAAGGTCGAGTACAAGCCCTCGGCCGACTACAACGCCTCGGTCGATGCCTTCAAGAACGGCGACCTCGAGTTGTGCTGGTTTGGAGGCTTCACGGGCGTTCAGGCCCGCGCCGCCGTCCCCGGAGCCAACGCCATCGTGTGCGGCAAGAAGGACCTGGCCTTCCGCAGCTACTTCATCGCGAACAAGAGCCTCGGCCTGACCCGCCAGGACACTTTCCCCCAGGGGCTCAAGGGCCGGAAGTTCACCTTCGGCTCGGCCTCCTCGACCTCCGGCCGCCTGATGCCCGAGTTTTTCATCCGCAAGGAGACCAAGCAGTCGCCAAAGGACTTCTTCGGCATGGAGATGGCCTTCTCCGGCGGACACGACAAGACCGCCGCGCTGGTGCAGGCCGGCACCTTCGAAGCGGGCGTGCTCGACTTCACGGTCTTTGAGCGCCTCGTCAAGGAGAAGAAGATTGACCCGGAGATCGTACAGGTGGTCTGGGTGACGCCCGAGTACGCGGACTACAACTTCACGGCGCACCCCTCGCTGGAAACCAAGTTCGGCGCCGGCTTCACCGACAAGCTCAAGCAGACCCTGCTCGACATCAAGGGCGAGGAACTCAAGCTGCTCGCCGCTCTCGACCGCCAGGACGGCGGCCTGATCGCCTGCACCAACGAGACCTTCGAGACGCTCCGCAAGACCGCCATAGAAATCGGCCTGCTGCGCAAGTAGCTCCGGCGTGCAGGGCGCCCGTTACGATCTAAAGGCGGTGCGCGTGGCTTTCGGCCCGCGCACCGTCCTCGATGGTGTCGGTCTTTCGATCGAGCCGGGCAGTTCCGTGGCGCTGGTCGGGCCAAGCGGCTCAGGCAAGACCACGCTGCTGCGGCTGCTCAACGGCGCGCTGCCCGCGCAGGCGGGCGAGGTGCGGCTCGACGGCCACTCTTTGAGCGAGTGCACGCCCGACGAGCTGCGCCAACTGCGGACGCGGATCGGCTTCATCCATCAGGATCTGTGTCTCGTGCCGAATCTGCGCGTCGCGCAGAACGTGATGCACGCGCGCCTCGGCCGCATGGGGCTGCTGCCCGCGCTGCTGCGGGCGGCCTTTCCCCCGCGCGCGGAATTGGTGGCGATCGGAGCGCTGCTCGAGCGCGTGGGCATCGCCGATCGCCTGCACGAGCGTGTCGATCGGCTCTCGGGGGGCCAGCGCCAGCGCGTCGCCATCGCGCGCGCCCTCTACCAGGAGCCGCGCGTGCTGCTGGCGGACGAGCCCGTCAGCTCGCTCGATCCGCTGCGCGCGCGCCAGACCATCGAGCTGCTGCTGGGCTTGGCGCGCGAGCGTGGCCTGACGCTGATCGTGAGCCTGCACGACATCCAACTGGCGCGCGCGCACTTCCCGCGGCTGGTGGGCTTGCGCGCGGGAGCGATCCTGTTCGATCGCGATCCGCGCCGCATCACGGAAGCGGAACTGGCCGAACTGTATTCGCTGGAAGCGACCGATGAGCGCGCGGCCGATTGAGCAAGCTCCTGCCTGGTGGCGCTCACGGCTGGGCCTGTTCCTGCTGCTGGGCTTGAGCGCGCTGGGTGCGCTGGCGCTGCTCGACGCGCCCTTGAGAGGACTGCTTCCTCAGGCGGGCGGCTGGCGGATCGTGCAGGATTTCTTCGCGGCGATGTGGCGGCCCGCGCTGGAGTACGAAAGCGCGGTGCCCGAAGGCACGCCCTCGATCCTCGCCGCCAGCCTGGCGGGAGCGCGGCGCACGATCGTCTTCGCCGTCGCCGGCATGAGTCTCGCGCTGGTGCTCGGTCTCGTGCTGGGCTTTCTGGGGTCCACCGCCTGGTGGGACGAAGAGCGCGCCGACGCGCTGCGCTCCGGCATGCGGCGCAGCCTGTGGCTGGCGGCGCGCGTGCTGATCACCGCCATGCGCTCCGTGCACGAACTGCTGTGGGCGGTGCTGTTTCTGGCTGCGTTCGGCCTCAACTCCTTCGGGGCCGTGATCGCGATCGCCATCCCCTACGGAGGCACGCTGGCGAAGATCTTCTCCGAACTGCTCGAGGAGGCTCCGCGCGAAAGCGCCCGGGCGCTGGCTCAACTGGGCGCAAGCCCCGCCCAACGCTTCGCGTTCGGGCTGGCACCGCGCGCGCTGCCGGACATGTGCGCCTACGCCTTCTACCGCTTCGAGTGCGCGGTGCGCTCCTCGGCCGTGCTGGGTTTCTTCGGGTTTCCCACGCTGGGATATTCGATCGCGCAGGCCTTCGAGAACCTCCACTACCGCGAAGTCTGGACCTATCTCTATGCCCTGATCGCGCTGGTGCTGCTGCTGGAACTGTGGAGCGCGAGCCTGCGCCGGAGGTTCGTGGCATGAAGCGCGATTGGTGGCTGCGCCTGAGCCTGCTCCTGCTGCTGGCGCTGGCGATCTACAGCTGGACGTGCGGCGAAATCGAATTGGGCGCCCTCTTCGCCGAGCAGCGCCAGGCCAATCTGGACCGCTTCCTCTCGACCGAGATCGTTCCCTACCCGCTGCGCGAGGGTGGAGTTTCGCTCTCCGGGTGGCTCGCATGGGCGGGCGAGCTGTGGAGTTCGCGCGGCGCAGAGGCGTGCGCGGCAACCTTCGCCATGGCCTGGGTGGCGATCAGCCTGGCGGGCGTCTGTGGACTGCTGATGTCCTTTGTCTCCGCGCGCACGGTCATGCGCCGCACGCCTTTCGAGGCGCTCGGTCCTCAGGGCGCCGCTCTGGCGACGCTGACGCTCCTGGCCCGACTCATGCTGGTGTTCCTGCGCGCGGTGCCGGAGTACATCTGGGCCTTTCTGCTGCTGGCGATGCTGGGACCGAGCGCCTGGCCCGCAATTCTGGCGCTGGCGATCCACAACGCCGGCATTCTGGGCAAGCTGGGCGCCGAGAGCGTCGAGGCGCTAGACACGCGCACGCTGGCCGCGCTGCGCGAGCTGGGCGCGGCCCGGGCGCAAATCAGCATCCTCGGCGCGATGCCTCTGGTGCTCGGACGCTTCCTGATGTACTTCTTCTACCGATTCGAGACCTGCGTGCGGGAGGCCACGGTGTTGGGCATGCTGGGCGTGGTCTCGCTGGGCTACTGGATCCAAGATGCGCGCAGCAAGCAGTTCTACGACGAGATGGTGTTCTTCGTGGCACTCGGTGCGCTCATCGTGCTGGCGGCTGACCTGCTCTCGGCCTTTGCGCGCACCAGCCTGCGCCGGATGCGCTAGCCGATGAGCACGGCGCTGCTGGAGATCCGCGGGCTCGTCAAGAGCTTTGGCAGCACGCGCGCGCTCGACGGGCTCGATCTCACGCTTTCGCAAGGAGCTTTCGGCCTGCTCGGCCCCAACGGCGCCGGCAAGACCACGCTGATCAAGCTTCTGCTGGGCCTGCTCGCCCCGGATGAGGGCAGCGCGCGCATCGCTGGCCACGATCCGCGCAGCGCGCGCGAGCGCCTGGCGCTGCGCGCCAAGGTGGGCTACATGCCCGAATCCGATTGTCTTTCGCAGGGCATGAGCGCCGTGCAGCTCGTGAGTCTGCTCGGCGAGCTGTCCGGATTGCCCTACGAGGATGCCATGACCCGCACTCACGAGGTGCTCGACTACGTGGGGCTCGACGAGTCGCGCTACCGCCCAAGCGAGGAGTACTCCACCGGCATGAAGCAGCGTCTCAAGCTGGCGCAGGCGCTGGTGCACGACCCCCCCTTCCTGCTGCTCGACGAGCCCACCAACGGACTCGACCCCAAGGGGCGCAAGCACATGCTGGATCTGGTGCACGATCTGGGCACGGCCCAGAAGAAAAGCCTGCTGGTCTGTTCGCACCTCCTGCCCGACATCGAGCGCACCTGCGAGCACGTGATCGTGCTTTCGAAGGGCCGTGTGGTCCGTCAGGCCAGCATCGCGGAGCTGCTGCACCGCGCGGGCAAGCGCGTGCGCGTGCGCATGGAAGGCGACGGCGAGGCCTTCGCGCGCGTGCTCGTGGACCTGCAGATCGAGTGCGAGGCCCGCGAAGGTGCGCAGTGGCAGCTGCTCGTGCCGGAGTCGATGCTCGATTACGACGAGTTGTTCGCGCGCTCCGCCGCGGCCGGCGTGACGCTGCGCGCCCTCAAGGCCAGCCGGGAGTCGCTGGAGCAGGTTTTCCTGAAGGAGCTGGGCGCATGAGCCAGCAGGCGAGCACCCACACCGAGATCTATCGCGCCTACGAAGGAGCGGCCTCTGTCCGCCGGTGGCGCTGCCTGCCTCTGGCTCGGGCGGGACTGGCGCGCGCGTTCCGGCGCAAGCTGGCCCTGATCCTGTTCGCCCCTCCGCTGATCGCCACGGCGATCTTCTCGTTCGTGGTCTACTCGAAGTTCGCGCTCGAAGCGGGACTCAATCCCACACCGGGCGTCGACAGCGACGTGCGTTCGCCCGCGGCGCTGATGGGAACGATGGCCTCCAACATGATTCAGGTGAAGGAGCAGATCGTGGGCTTCCACCTGGCGATGAATCTGTTCGTGCTGCTGACCGTCATCTGGTACGGAGCGGGGCTGTTCGCCGACGACCGCCGCGAAAAATCGCACCTCCTGTACTTCGCGAGGCCCATGTCGCGGCTGGACTATGTGCTCGGAAAGTGGCTGGTTGTCCTGGCCTTCGGATCCGTGGCGACGGTGGTCCCGGGCGTGGTGATCTGCACCGTGGCGAGCTTCGCCTCCCCCGACTGGTCCTTTGTGCGCGAAGAGGGCGATGTGATCTGGAAGATGCTCGTGTTTTCCGTGCTGTCGCTCCTGACCTTCTCGAGCATCACGCTGGCAGTCTCCAGCCTGTGCCAGCGCAAGTCCCACGCGCTGGCGGGCTCGCTGGGATTTTTCCTGCTGATGCAGGGCGTCGCGGCGCTGCTGTGGAGCCTGCAGCGCGACCGCTCGTGGCTGGTGCTCTCGCCCTTCGGCAGCCTCCGACGCGTCGCGGCCGGCCTGTTCGACCTCAACCGCACGCTCGGCATGCGCACGGACTGGAGTCTGTCCGGTTCGTGGGCGATGGTGCTGGGTCTGATCCTCGTCAGCAGCCTGATCATGTTCTGGCGCGTGCGCGCGATGGAGCGCGAGGGATGAGCGTTCCGCTGCTCGAAGCCCGGGGCCTTTCGCGCTGGTACGGCCCGGTCGTGGGCCTCAACGATCTCGATCTGACGGTCGAGGGCGGCATCGTCGGCCTGCTCGGCCCCAACGGCGCGGGAAAATCGACGCTGCTCAAGCTGATCGCGGGCGAAATCCGGCCCTCGCGCGGCAGCCTGCGCGTGCTGGGGCATGAGCCCTTCGCCAACCGGGACTACTTCCGCCTGCTGGGCTTCTCCCCCCAGCAGGATGCGCTGTACGACGAACTGACCGCTCAGGAGTTCGTCGAGTTTCTGGCTCGACTTTCGGGCCTGCGCCCGCGCGCGGCGCGGATCGAGGCCGAGCGGGCGCTGGCGCGTGTGGGCATGAGCGACGCGCTCGACCGGCCCACGCGAGGCTTTTCCAAGGGCATGCGCCAGCGCACCAAGCTGGCAGCCGCGCTGGTGCACCAACCGCGTCTGCTGGTGGTCGACGAGCCGCTGACGGGCCTCGATCCGCTGGGCCGGCGTGAACTGGTCGCGCTGATCCGGGAGCTGGGAGCCGAGGGCGTTCACATCCTGATCTCGAGCCACGTGCTGCATGAGATCGAGAGCGTGACCGAGAACATCGTGCTCCTGCATCGCTCGCGGCTGCTGGCCCAGGGCCGCGTGGCCGAGATCCGTGCGCTGCTCAACCGCTATCCGCACCGCTACGAGCTGCGCGCCCGCTCCGCGCGCCTGCTCGCCGGCGCGCTCCTGGGTCTGCCGGGCACGCACAGCGTGCGCGTCAGTCGCGACGAGGGGGGCCTCAGTCTGGAGACCTTCCAGCCCGCGGAGCTGGAGCGCGAGCTGCCGCGCCTCTTGGCCGAACTGCGCCCGGGCCTGGAGTCCATCGAAGGCACCGACGTGGGCCTCGACGCGGTCTTTGACTATCTGGTGTCCTGAGCATGAACGGATTTGCTCTCGGTTTTCTCCTGTGGCGCACGCATCTGGTGCGCTCGTTCGCGCCGCGCCGCATCTGGCTGCTCGCCGCGCTTGTGCTCGTGCCCGCGTTGATCGCGGCGATCCTGAGCCTCTCCGCGAGGCGGATCACCAGTCCCGAGGCGGTCACCAATCTGGCCTGGTTCCTGCAGCTGCAGCTGGTGGTGCCGCTGGTGGGCCTGCTGGCCGGCATCGGCGTTCTGGCGCGCGAAGTCGAAGACCGCACGCTGACCTACCTGTTCACGCGGCCCATTTCGAGGGTGGCCGTGTTCCTCGGCCGCACCGCCGGAGCCTTCAGCGTCGCTCTGGTGCTCAACCTGTTGGGTTCGCTGGCGCTGCTGGTGGCCGCCGGCGGAATCCGGCTGGGCAAGACGCCTGACCCGACCGTGTTTCCCTTGGCGGTCTTCCCCCACGACGGAGTGAGCATTCCGATCCTCGGCGCCGCCGTGCTGGGTAGCCTCGTTTACACCGCACTGTTCGCCTGCGTCAGCGTGTTCACCCGCCACCCGATGATCGTGGGGCTGGTCTACACCTTTGCCATCGAGAGCTTCCTGTCGAACCTGCCGGGCGCCAACCAGAGCCTCACGCTGCAGTACTGGCTGCGCTCCTGGATCGCCGACGAGGGCCATCCGATCTGGAGACGCATCGAGGGCTTCGCCGGCGCGGCTTACGCCGACGGTCCCGAGGCCGCGCTGCGCGTGCTGGTGATCGCGGTGCTGCTGCTGGGCATCGGAGCCTGGCGCATCCGTCGCAAGGAATTCGTGTTCACTTCGTGACGCGCCGGTAGTAGGTCCGCTGCAACGGCCGATCCTCGCTGTCGAGATCCTCCGTCACGAACAGCTCTTGCGACAGGATGCGCAGGCGATTGCGGGCCCTCAGGCGAGCGCCGCTCTTTTGGTCGAACTGCTCCATCACGAACGTGATGCCTTCGGAGAGCGGGTTGCCGCCGCCGTGCCAGATCGCCATGCCGCTCGACACGCTGGTGATCATCGACAACTGGTATTCCTCGATGCGATTGTCGTAGCCGACCCAGCCGTGCGTGGTGAATTCGCGCCCGTCGATCACGGCCGTCGAGTCCCAGCGCAGGTAACGCGAGCCCAGGATCCACTCCAGACGCGCCAGACCGGTGAGGGCTGTTTTGGTTTCGCTGCCATCGGGTTCGACGCGCGCGCTCTCCATGCGGAATTCGCCAGCCAGCGACTGAAGCTTGGCGTGTTGCTTGCCCGGTCGACTGAGCCGCTCGAGGGCCTCAACCTGATCCTCCATGCGCAGCGGTTCCTGACGGCCAGGAGCGCCGGAGCGGGCCGGCGCCGGAGCGCTCTCACAGGCTGTCCACAGGGGTAGGCAGAAAAGAAGCCACAAGCGCGTGCGCATGCGCGCCAGCCTAGCGTCGCAGAGGTGCCTTGTCCTCGCCGCAGGACAGGGCGTCGTGGCACGGGATTCGCCAAGGAGCGTGCGATCGCCCCATCCGACACGGAGTCCTCACCATGCAACCGCTGCTGTCCCGCCTGCTCTGCTCCACTCTCGGCCTGCTGTCGCTGGCGCCGCTGGCCGACGCGCAGTTCATCGATCTCTCCTGGTCCAACAGAAAGGGCGTTTCCGTGCACGTTTCCTCGCGCCCCTTGCCGCGGGTGTGGGTCCCGGGTCATTACGAGATCCGCACCGAACGCCGCTGGGTGGAGGGGGCCGAAAAGCACGTCTACGTGATGCCGGTCCGCGAGACCCGCTACGACGCCTGCGGCCGTCGCTATGAAGTGGAACTGCGCTCAGGCTACTGGATGCTGCAGCGCGAACCCGGTCGCTTCATCGAAACCGAGGTGCGCGTCTGGGTCCCCGGACACTGGCGCCATTGCTGATCACTCATGAACAGCCGGTCGCGCGTCTGGATGGGGCGCGCGCCGAGCTTCCCCCCCGCGGCCACGGTGGTCGCGGGGGTTCTTTGTTTTCATGGCCCAAGGACGCGAGCAGCCGCTTCCAGGCAGCGCGCTCCTCCGCGGGGCGATGATGGCGTGCCAGACGGCGCGAGGCGGCGGTGAGCCGCCGCAGCCGGCGCGGATCGCTCAGCGTGCGCCTGAGTTTGGCGCGCAGGATCCGCGTGGCCCCCACCGCGAACAGACCCGGATGGCGCGCGCCGAGCGTTCCGCGATTGCCGGCGGCATCGCTCGCAAGCACGGGAACCCCCATCCTCAGCGCCTCGATCAGCGCGGCGGAACTCCCCTCGACGCGCGAGGGCAGCACGAACAGCGCCGCTCGCGACAGTTCCGCTCGGGCACGGGCCGGCGAGACCGCGCCGATCCAGTGATAGGCGGGATTGCGGCGCATCTCGGCTCGGGCTCGGGAAGCCCAACCACGCTCCAGTTCGGCGCCGAAGTGCCGCAGTTCCACGCCTTCCAGACCCCGAATCGCCAGCGCCACCCGCAACGGATCCTTGGCTCGGCGCAAGTGCCCCACTTGCACGATGCGGCCCGCCAGGGGCGCATGCCGCGGAAGCGCTCCCCCGACGCTCTGACGCACGCAGTGGCCTTTGCGTCGCAGGCTGACGGGCAGTCGCCGCAGCGCGCCGGGCTCCAAGACCACCAGCGCATCCGCCGCATGGAGCGCGCGACGGGCTAGCTGCGAACGAGCCAGCCGCGGGTGAAGATCCGTGCCCGTGAGCACGAGCACGATCCGCCGCCGCGAGTGCGCACGCCGAAAAGCCAGCACCGCCCGGGCCGACTTCACAGCATGCAACGCGATCAGCAGATCGGCGCCGCCATGGCGCCGCACGATCCGGTGGCCCAGAGCCCGCAGCAGTTGCGCGTAACGCCGGGCGGTGATGCGGTTCCCCGTGTGTGCCACGGCTCCCCGTGGGCAGGCGATGGCGATCTTCATGCCCGGCGATTGCCAAGCGCGAGGCTCGGCAACAGGATGAGGGACAGCATGGACACGCTGCCCTTGTACCTCGCCAACCGCCCCTCCGCGAGCAGCCGCACGCTGGAAGTCCGCGACAAGCACAGCGGAGCGCTGTTCGCCCGGGTCGCCCGGGCCGGCCCCGCGGAACTCGAGCGCGCGATCGCCGCCGCCCATGCCGCCCGTCCGGCGATGGCCCGGCTCCCTGCTTGGAAGCGACGCGATGCCTTGGCGCAGCTCGCCATGCGCTGCGAAGCGGAGCGCGAGGCGCTGGCGCGGATCCTGTGCGCCGAGGCGGGCAAGCCGCTCGTCGACAGCCGCGGCGAAGTCACGCGCCTGATCGACACACTGCGCATCGCAGCCGAGGAGTCGACCCGCATCGGCGGGGAATGGCTGCCGATGGACGTCAACGCTCGCTGCGAAGGGCGTTGGGCCGTGTGGAAGCGAGTGCCCATCGGAGCCTGCAGCTTCATCACCCCCTTCAATTTTCCGCTCAATCTCGCCGCCCACAAGCTGGCGCCCGCGATCGCGGCGGGTTGCCCCTTCGTGCTCAAGCCCGCCAGCGCGACTCCGGTATCGGCGCTGCGGCTGGGAGCTTGGCTCGCCGAGTGCGATCTGCCGCCGGGCGCCTTCTCGATACTGCCGATGGATTCGAGCGAAGCGAGCGCCCTGGTCGAAGATCCTCGGCTGGCGCTGCTCTCCTTCACCGGATCGCCTGCGGTGGGCTGGGACATGAAGCGCCGCGCGGGCAGGAAGAAGATCGCGCTGGAGCTCGGCGGCAACGCGGCCGTCATCGTCGAGCCACAGACCGAACTCGCGGACTGCGCCGAACGCATCTTGTTCGGAGCCTTCTATCAATCCGGTCAGAGCTGCATCAAGACGCAGCGCATCTACGCCCACATTTCGATCTACGCCGAGTTGCGTGAGCGCCTGCTGCAGGGACTGGTCGCGTGGCCCAGCGGCGATCCGCACGCGGAGAGCACGCGCATCGGTCCGCTGATCGACGAGCGCGAAGCCATGCGGCTCGAACAGTGGATCGCCGAGGCCGCGGCGCGCGGCGCGACAATCCTGTGCGGAGGACGCCGTCAGGGCGCGCTGCTCGAGCCGACGCTGCTCGAAGGCGTTCCCGAGGGCTGTGCCATCCTCGACGAGGAGGCCTTCGGCCCGGTCGCTGTGCTGATCCCCTACACGGATTTTTCCGCGGCGCTGCGCGCGGTCGATCGCTCGCGCTTTGGACTGCAGGCCGGGGTTTTCACCCGTGATCTCGAACAGGCGCAGGCCGCGTGGAACGAGCTGGAGGTCGGCGCCGTCATGATCAACGACGTGCCCAGCTTTCGCGCCGACCACATGCCCTATGGCGGCGTCAAGGACTCGGGCCTCGGCCGCGAGGGCGTGCGCCACGCGATCGAGGAACTGACCGAGCTGCGACTGCTGGTGATTCGCTCGGTGCCGCGCTGAGCGCCTGCGCGCGCTCGAGCAGGCTGTCGAACATGGCGGGAGTCAGCCGCCCCGTGAACGTGTTCTGCTGACTGACATGGTAGGAGCCCAACAGCGTGATGCTGCCGAGCTCGGCCTGTGCGCCGTGCGCGAAGCTCGGGCGCGGGTTCGCCACCCCGCATCCCGCGCGTCGTGCCAGCTCCAGCGCCGCCTCCCAGGCGATCGCGCCGAGCGCGAGCCAGACACGCACTTTCGATAGCGCGAGGCGCTCGGCATCGAGCCACTCGGCGCAGGCGCGGATCTCCGCCGGAAGCGGCTTGTTGCCGGGCGGCGCGCAGCGCACCGCGGCGCTGATCCAGACTTTTTTTAGACGCAAGCCGTCGCCGAGCGCGATCGACTGCGGCTGATTGGCGAGCCCCGCCCGGTGCAGCGCCGCGTACAGGAAATCGCCCGAGCGATCGCCCGTGAAGACCCGGCCCGTGCGGTTGGCGCCGTGGGCTCCGGGCGCCAGCCCGAGGATCCAGATGCGCGCGCGCTGGTCGCCGAAGCCCGGCACGGGCCGCCCCCAGTAGTGTTCCGCCGCATAGGCGCGGCGCTTCTCGCGCGCCACCGTCTGGCACCACTCGACGAGTCGAGGGCAGCGTTGGCAGCGCGTGATGGTGCGCTCGATCTGCGCCAGTCCAAGCGCCTTCACCAGCGCTCGATTCTGCGGCAGGCTTCCTGCAGCACATCCGCCTCCTTGGCGAAGCACAGCCGCAGCATGCGCTCGCCGGCACCCTCGGTGAAGAAGGCCGTGCCGGGCACTGCGGCGACCCCGACCTTCTCGAGCAAGTCCAGCGCCGCGCTGCGCGCGTCGGGAAACCCGCGCGAGGACACATCCGCAAGCACGTAGTAGGCACCCTGCGGCCAGACGGGCGTGAGCCCGGCGCGCTCCAGGGCCTGACAGGTCCATTCGCGCTTTTTCGCGTAGGAATCGCGCAGCTGCGTGTAGAAGCTCTCCGGCAGCGAAAAGCCCGCGGCGACGCCGTGCTGGAGCGGAGTGGGAGCGCAAATGTAGTACAGATCGTTGACCAGCGCGATCGCGCGGGCCCAATCCTCGCGCGCAACGGCATAGCCCAGACGCCAGCCCGTGATGCTGAAGGTCTTCGACAGCCCCATGATCGTCACGCAGCGGTCGCGGAGGCCGGGAATCGTCGCCGCACTGATGTGCTCACGTCCGTCGTAGGTGATGGACTCGTAGATCTCGTCGGTGATCACGATCAGATCGCGCTCGTTCGCGATGCGCGCGATGAGCTCGAGTTCGGCGCGCGTGAACATCTTGCCGCCGGGGTTAGCCGGCGAGCACACCACGATGGCGCGCGTGTTGGCTCGCAGCGCGGAGCGCAGGAGGGCTTCGTTCAAGGCGAAGTCGGGCGCTGCGAGCCGCAGGTATTGCGGTTCGAGCCCGGCGACCAGCGCCGTGTTGACGTGGTAGCCGTAGAAGGGCTCGAACACGAGGATGCCGTCGCCGGGATCGAAGAGCGCGTGCAGCGCGGAGGTGTAGGCGCCGCTGGCCCCGACCGTGACCACGATCTCGCGCTCGGGATCGGCCTGGATCTGGTTCTCGCGCTCGAGCTTGCAGGCAATCGCCTGGCGCAGCACAGGGGCGCCTTCCATGAACGAGTAGGTGCTCTTGCGCTCGAGAATGGCCGCGATCGCGCCGTCGCGCACCGGCGGCGGAGTCGGCAGATCGCAGATGCCCTGCCCCAGATTGATGCCGCCCACGCGCTCGCATTCGCGCGTCATGCGGCGGATGTCGGATTGGACGAGGCCTTGCAGGCGGCGCGAGGTGGAGCTCATGCCCACCACGCTAGCGGCCCGGTGCCCGAGTACGCTAGGCTGCTTTCCCATGCTGATCGTCGCAGCGCTGTTCTCCATCGGCTGGATCGTCCCCGCGCGCGAGTTGGCCGAGCTCTCCTCGCGCGAAGCTCCCCTGCAGTGGCCCGCGGAGCCTTACCTCCTGCGCACCGGGAGCATGGAAGGCTCCTCGGACGAGCTGTTTCGCTGCGAGCGCGACAGCGTCCTGTGCCGGCTGCGACTCTCGCCGCCGGAGGGCAGCCTGACGGTCTACGGGCCACAGGCCGATATCCCGCTGCGAACGATCCCGATCGAAGCGCTGTTCCTCCCCGCGGAACGCTTCTCCAACACCCATCCGGCCAGTCTGGGCAAGCCGCTCGTCTTCAAAGCGGGCGAGCGCGTGGTGTGGAAGCACGCCGGCTCCAAAAGCGCCCACTACGCCCTGCGCGAGTGGCCCGCCGGCGCTCCGGCGATCGCGGAGGCAAGCGCCGGCCAGCTGGCCCGCGCGCGCGAGCTTTTTTCAGCGCCACCCGAACTCCCCGATGGCACCCTCTGCTTTCAGTATTCGCTCTCGGAAAACGATCCTGCGGGCACGCTGATGTGCGTCGATGACAAGCGCGCGCGCGGCCCGGCCTGCGTCAGCTCGATCGTGCTGCGCGTCGATGGGCCGGATGCGGAGGAGAACGTCAAGTTTCTCTTTGTGCGTCTGCGCTTCGACGGCGAGGAGACGGTCGTCGCCCCCTTGCGGGCCCTGTTTCGCAGCGTCGAACTCGACCCGCGCATGCGCGCTCGCTCGGGGCGCGATTTCGCCCTGCGCTGGAAGATGCCTTACCGCGAGAAGCTGGATTTCCTGATCGAAAATCTTGGTCCGCCGACCACTCACGTCTCCGGCGCGCTGTACACGAGCCCCTGGAACTGGGATGAGCGCTCGCTGCACTTTGCCGCCATCTGGCTGCCCGCCAAGGCACCGGCCCGCCTCACGATCGAGGGTCAGGGTGCGCTGCTCGGGATCGCGCCGGCCGTGGCAACACGCGAGGCCTTTCTCTTGCGCGCGACGGCGGATGAGCGCGCGCTGGAAATGTACAGCGGCATCGCCTTGCTCGACCGGCTGCTGTTCCGCGAGCGCCTGACGCTGGAGCTGGAACCTCTGGGCCAGACGCTCGCGCTGCTGGGCGTGCGGCCAGGCGCCAAGTTGCCCCTGCGCGAGGCGCGGCCCGAGGACTGGGAATCACTCTCGCGCGAACCCTGAGTCCGTCCAACGTCCCAGGGCGGCGCGCACAGCCTCTTCGGACCCCGTGATGGCGATGCGGTCGCCGCTCTGCAGGCGCTCGTTGCCGCCCGGCAGAACAAGCTGCTGGGAACCGCGCTGGATCGCGACCACGCTGATGCCCAGGCTCGAGCCCAAGCCCGCCTCGTGGACGCTCAAGCCGACGGCGGGATGGTGCTCCCCCACCTCCAGCGAGTGCACTTCGCCCACCCCGGGCAAGAGCTCGTTCACGATTCCCATGCGCTCCGGACCGACGCCCCCGCTTTTTGACAGCGCTTCCAGCACCAGTTCCGCGCCGGCGCGCATGTGTCCGTCGAGATCCGCGGAGCTGCGCCAGATCCTCGAAATCAGCAGCAGGACAAGCAGCGCCAGCAGACCGAGGCTGGCAAAACCAGGCAGGAACGGTTCGGTCAGCGCCAGCGCCGGCAGCGCGAACACCAGCAGCACGGCGACCTCGAGCCCCACCACCAGCGCGGCGCGCGGCGTGCGCGCGGCGTCCATCCGATCCGTGGCTGGCGGCAGCGCGAGCTCGGCTAGCGTGACGCCCAAGCGTCGGGCGTTGCGAACCATCCCCAACAGCGGCCACAGACAGACCAGCACGAAGCCCACGATCACGACGCTGCGCGCCAAGCCGGGAGCCAGACCCGCGCTGCTGCCCAGACGCGCCGAGAGCCGCGCCTCGACGAGCACGCCCGTGATCACCAGTCCCACGAGCAACCCCACGTCCACCAGGATGCGCAGCAGCGCGCGCCGCGCCGTGCGCAGGCGGGTATCGCGGGAGGAATGCTGACGCAGTTCCTCGAGCCACGCTCCGTACAGGCTCGCGAAGGTCGCCAACCGACGAGGGAGCAGCCGCTCGACCACTCCGGCGATGCGGTTCGAATGGGAGATCAAAATCGGCGAGCTGAATGCCGCGATGCCCGCCACGCCGACCACCACCGGATAGAAGGCCTCGGGCACGCTGCCGCTCTGGGCGCCCAGCGCCGCGATGATGAACGAGAACTCGCCGATCTGGGCCAGCGAGAGCCCCAGCCTCAGCGCGGTGCGGGTGTCGCTGCCGGTCAGCACGGCCCCCAGCGCGACACCCGCAACCTTCCCGAACAGCACCAGCAGGCTGAGCCCCAGCACGATGCCCCAGTTGGCCGCGATCGGCACGGGGTCGATCAGCATGCCCACGGACACGAAGAACATGGCGAGGAACATGTCCCGCACCGCTTCGATGCGCCGCTCGATGAATTCTCCGTGCCCGGATTCAGCCACCAGCGAGCCGGCGAGAAACGCGCCCAGCGCGACGGAATAGCCGGCCAGGTCGGCGATCAGCGCCAGGGCGAAGCAGATGCCCAGCGAGGCGATCAGGATCGTCTCGCGGCGGCCGAGCCGAATCGTGAAGGCGATCAGCCGCGGGACGATCAGCCAGCCGATCACCAGCACGAGCGCGATGAACAGCGTCAGCCGCCCCGCCACGCCAGCGAGTCCGCTGAGATCGAGTTGGGCCCCGCTGGCGACCACCGTGAGCCCTGCGATCAGCAGAATCGCGACCAGGTCCTCGAAGATCAGCACGCCGGTCACGAGTTCGCGAATGCGCGGCTCGATCTCGATTTCTCCGAAGACCTTGCGAATCAGCGTCGTGCTCGAGATCGCCAGCACGCCGCCGGTGAACAGCGCCTGGGGCGTGCTCCAACCCAGCAGTCGCGCCGCCACGAAGCCCAAAAGCAGCATGCCTCCAACCTCCAGCAGCGTGATGAAGGCTGCCGAGGGGCCCAGTTGCTTGAGCTTGCTGAGCCGGAACTCCAGCCCCAGCGAGTACATCAGCAGCGTGACGCCCAGCTCCGAGAGCGTGCGCAGCGTATCGAGATCGCGCACCAGCGGCAGCAGCAGGTGCGGCCCGAGCAACAGCCCGGCCAGCAGATAGCCCAGCAGCACGGGTTGGCGCAGGCGCTGAAACAAGAGGCTCGTCCCGGCCGCCACGCACAGGACCAGTGCCAGATCGCGCAGGAAGGGCGCGCTGCCGCCCGCCAGGAGACTCAGCATGGCGCGCATCATGCGCCTTTGCTCGCGGGCTTGCCAGCGGGTGCCGGCGGGCCCTAGTGTGGGACCATGATCGCCGCACTGCTGCTCGCCTGCCTGGCCGCGCCCTCCGAGCCGCTCGCGCGCATCGAACTCGAGGCTCCCGGAGCGAGCCCGTTCCTCCTGCAAGCGACCTTGCCCGTGCCGCCCGACGCCGATCTTTCGGCGCTCGAATTCGAGGATCAGGACTCCCCGCGAACGCGCGTGCCCGCGCAGGTCGAAATCGTCGCGCGCGACCCGCTCGGCCGGCCGCGGGTGGTGCAGGTACTCGCGCGGCTGCACGCGCCCACCGGTGTCGCCGATCTCGCCTACGATCTCCATGCCGGCACGCCCGCTCCGCCCGCGGGCTTCGTGCCCGCGCAGCCGGTTCCCTCGCTGCTGCTGCGCGCTGAGGATGTCTTCGGACACCGCTACACCGCCGAGCTCAGCGGCGAAACGGAGCATCCCGGATTCGGCGCGCGCCGCTGGATTCGCAACGGCCGCTGGCTGCGGGAGCGCAAGCTCGCCGCGGTCATGGTGCCCACCTCGATTTCTGCCGGGGTGCCCGCTCCGCAGCCGCACCTGATGGGCGTGCACGCCTATTGGAGCGAGCGGGCGGGCGAGGAGTGCCTCGGGCTCACGCTGCGGATCCACAACGGACTCACCGCCGGAACCGCGACGGCGCATGCGCTGGAGGCTCCAGTGGGAGCGCTGTACTGGAAAAGCCTCGAGCTGCTGGTGCCGCGCGAGTGGTCGGTGATCGCACAGGTGCGCGATCCGTTCTTCGGTGCCGCCTACGACGAGGGCGACTGGCGCGTCGTGCCGCTGGTGAAACCCAACCCCGATGGCTCACTGCACTTCATGCCGCCGCAGTTCCAGTTCCACCGACGACTGGCGCTGGTGCGGGCGGGCGCCGAGGCACAGGGGCGCAACCTGCTCGCCCAGGATGGGCTTGGATTCGCCGCGCCACAGACCGGGCGCTGGTCCTGGTACGAACCCGCGCTGGCCGCCTACTTTCCCCAGGCCGCCACGCTGGGGAGCGCCGATTTCTACGGCAAGGCAGGCAAGCAGGGCATCCGCGCGCGCGAAACCGCGCGCATGCGCGCATACGCGCGCGCGATCGAGACCGGCGAGCCCCACGGCTGGTACACCCGCGGACGGGCGATGGGCTGGGCGCGCCCCTGGTTCGTCCCGGGAGAAGGCGGACCGGGCGGTGAGGGCATCTCGCTGATCGAAGGGCACTACGCCGTCGCCGGCGCTTCGCGCGCGGCCTACCTGCGGCTCGAGCTGGTGCACCAGATGAACGCCAGCCGGCAGAGCGAGGCGGTCTGGGACCGCTTTGGCGAAGCGGTCGGCGTGGAGCGCTGGCTCGATGACAAGGGTGTGATCCCCTTCGACTTCCGCACGCACGGGCTGGTGCGGATTCCTTGCTTCACGCTGCCTTACCAATGGGGAGCGCCGGTCAGCGAGCAGGTGCGCGCGGTCCACGAGCGTGGCCTGAGACCGGGCTACGATCAAGGCAACTGGCACGAGCGCAACGGCCAACCGAAGAGCAGCGAGGACAATCTCCTGTACTGGTGGCCCCACGACGACCAGCACTGGGTGCGCTGGACCAAGCAGGCGAAGGCGCTGGCCTGGCTCGGCAACGATGCGCTGGCCAAGGACGATCTCTGCCTGTCGGCGGAGTTGTTCCGGCTCATGTTCCACGAAAACCCGCACACCGAGGCCTCGTGGTCCAAGGGCATCACGCTGCGCGTGCATCAGAAGCGCGTGCGCGCCCACCCGCACCAAGGCACTTCCCTGGGACGCGAACATGCCTGGGGTATCGATGCGGCCTGCGCCGCCTATGCGCTTTCCGACGACGCCTTCCGCCGGCGCTTCCGTCCGTGGTTCCACGCGATCAGCCAGTTGTTCCTCGACGCGGAATTGCCCAACGGGCTCTTGATGCGCAATGTCAACCGCATGCTCGAGCCACAGCAGCGCTGGGTCATGCAGCAGAGCTTCGAGAGCATGTTTCTGACCCACGCGATGCGCTGCATCAACGAGACGGTGCTGCGCGGCGTCGACGATGCCAGACGCGTCGAACTCGAGGCTCTGGTGCTGCGCGGCATCGAGACCCTGTACTTCAGCCCGCTGTTTCAGCGCATCCCCAACAACTGGCAGCCAGATCCGGCCAACCCGACGATCTTCGTTCAGGGGCCGCGCCAGGTCATGGCGGTCAGCCGGAACGACGACTACGCAACCCCGCCCTTCAGCGACGCGAGCGTCTACGGGCCGCACTACCAGCCCGAAGGCGGCTATCTCGGCAATGTCGAGTACTTCCATTGCGCGTGGGCGCTCGACTACGCCGCGCGGCTGGCTCCACCCGATCAGGCCGAGCGTTTCCGCCATCGCATCCTCGATTGCGGCGTGCCGGACGCCTCGTACGCCGAACGCTATGCCGGCTGGCAGAAACAGGCGCCGGATGACTCCTACGACAACAGCTCCAACTGGGTCGAGTTCGCCGGCTGGCTGCAGCGCTCAGGGCTTGCGAAGGGGCGCTGATCCTGCGGCACCGCACAGCCTGGCGCGCAAGGTTTGATGCGCGAAGTCCAGCGGGTTGAGCTGATCGCACACCGCGGCGGCGCCCAGCGCGGTCAAGAGCTCGGCCGCCAGCCCGTTGAGTCCGCTCTCGGGGCGCTTGAGCCCGAGCATCAGCACACCGGCCAGCTCGCGTTTCCACGTGCGACGGCCGGCACACTCCTTCAAGGCCGCCAGAGCCTCGCGGGTGTTTCCGAACCCGATCGCCGCCGCGAGCAGCGGCAGTCGGGTTTCCTTCCAGTGGCGCTGCTCGTCGAACCAGGGCGCCCAGGTTTGGGGCTCGGCGGGCAGGGACAGGCCGCTGATCTCGCGCAGCGCGAGTTGAGCCGCGTCGCGGACCGCTGATTCCGGATGACCGAGCGCCTCAACCAGAGCGGCCATGGAATCGCCATCGTCGACCCAGGCGATCGTGGCGCACAGGTTGCGGGCGTATTCAGGACGAGCCTTGGGAAGCTCTCCGGCAAGCCACATTCCAAGCTCCGGTGCAGCCGCTCGCGGCAGCTTGCGGAATCCCGATACGCACAGATTGGCGAGCTCCGGCTGCGCTTTGGCAGCGGCGAGCAGGGCGGGCCGGGCACGCGCGTCGCGAGTGGTGCTGAGTGCCTCGATCAGCACCCGCAGACGTCCCCGCTCCAGTTGCGAGGCGAGCTCTGCGGCGTACACGCAGGTATCCGGCTCGCGCAGCAGCAGCCGTGCGGCCGCGGAAATGGAAAGGGACTTGGCTTGCCGGCTCGGCGCTCCGTCCTCCTCGAGCGGGATCAGGCCCAGGAGCCGCTCCAGATCCCGGCGCGTGCCGATCTCCCCCAGAAGCTGTAAGCCCGCCAGCCGGGAGCCTGCAAGCTCCGGCTGGGTGGCGAGCAGTTCCTCGAGTTTTCGGCGCACCTGAGCGCGGGGCAGCGCCTCCAGCGCGGACAACACCAGCGCTGCCTGGGGCTCGCTCAGGAGCATCGGCGCATCCTCGCCGGAGGCTTGCGGCACCGTGCGGGTCCGCAGGATGTCGAGCAGCGGCGCGATCGCGGAATCACCCAGTCCCACCAGCCCCACAACGCAGGCGGAGCCAGCCGTCGGATCGCGGCGCGCCTCGCGCAATCGGGCGCCAGCCTCTGCGTGCAGCGCGGTGGGCTCCAGCGGCCAGGGCTTCAGCGAGGAGCCCTGAGCTTCGCCAAGAGCGGCGGTCAGCGCCAACAGGACACATCCCAGACTCAAGGCCGCCATGGCAGCTCCCGCCACCCCACGGTCTCGTAGGTCGGAACTGTGCTCGCCGTGGCGTTCATCAGCGCCTCGTCGAAATGGAAGGTCGCGTTGCTGTCAAGGTCGAGGCTGCGAGCGATCATCGAGCCGAAGAGCTCGAAGTTGCTGTCGAACACGACACGCGCGTTCGGGGCGTACACGACGCCCCAGATCTTGGAGTTCGAGTCGAAATCGACCGTGTCGAGCTGGACCGTGACCTCCGGGTTGATCACGTTGTCCGAAAGCAGATTGAGTGCCACGGCAGAGGGTTTCCTGCTTGAAGAGTAGATCTGTGAATTCGAGTTCATGATGAAGTTGTCGATCACGTAGAACGAAACGGGTCCTCCCGCGTCGTTGATGACGATCTTCGAACCCGATTTCAGCAGCAGATTGGCTGCCACGATGTTGGCCGGTCCGTTGATGGTGAGCGTCTTGTTGGCTCCCACCTGCAGCGTGCCGTAGCTGCGATTCCCGGTAGGCAACGTGAGCGTGCTCGTGACCAGCAGATTGCCGCTGCTCGCGTAACTTGGAACGGAAATGCTCGGCAGCTCGACATCACCTGCAGAGCTGCGGACCGTTCCGGTGACGACTGCATTGCCCAGCACGGTCGCGATGTGGTTCATGCCGGCCATCGCGTCGCCCCAGACCTTGGAGTTCTGATCGAGACTGATGTCCCCGTTGGAGCCGACATCGCCGTTGCTGCGCGCATGCTGGTTGGAGCCCGATCCGTTGGTGGCCTGAGCCGCGTAGGTGCCGAGCGTGGAGTTGTAGCTGTCGACCCGCGCGTTCGAGTCCATGTGCAGAAACTCACGCCCGAAGGCGCCAAAGCGCCAGATCGTGTTGGGCACGGCCCGCACGACCAGTTCTTGGCGGGATCCCGACAGGTCGCCCATTCCGGTCGCCACCAGCCGCGTGAGACCGGTCGGCAGGCCGGCGGCATCGAGCACCGCAGTCTCCTCCACGTAGAATCGGCCCCCGCCCCACTCGAGCGGCAGCGCCGGACTCCCCAGATTCGCCGACTGCCCCAGTTGCAGCCGGAACATCGCCTCCGAAAGCCCCGCGTGGCACAGGTAGTCGGCCTGAATCGAGGCCTTGATGGCACCCTGCTCGGCGTTGTCCCGCAGGGACATCATCACCAAGCCCGTCGAAAGCCCCAGCAGCCCCAGGACGCAGACCAGCATCGTCACCAGCGCGCTGCCCCGTCGATGGTCGTTCCTTTTTTCCATGTCAATTCCTCAACACCACACAAGCCCCCAGATCCGCACGCAGCGGCTCACCCTTGCGCCGCGCTTCCAACACCGACAGATGGATGATCAAAAGGTCACCCGTTCGGCGCACGTGGAACCCGCTCTCGTCCACGATCCCGTCCGCATCGTCGTCGAGACCGTTGATGGCCTCGCTGCCCGCGGTCGGAGCCACGTCCGTGCACAGCACCGTGCGCGTGGCGGGACCGGAGGGACCCGTGACGCGCAGCAGCACCAGTTGGCACTCGTCGACGAGCCCATCGGAATCGTCATCCAGCCCGTTGTCCGGATCACGCGGATCCGCCTCGAACAGCAGTTGCGAGGGCGGTCCCCAACTGAGGGTCCCGGCAGCGTCGACTCCCACGGGATGGCGGTAGCTGAGGCTGGCGGTGCCCAGCGCCGAATTCGGATCGGGAACCAGCAGCGACTGGCCGACGCCAGTCAACTCCCCCACGATCCGGTTCAAGGCCCGCTGCGCCCGAGAATCGAGCGCCGAGCGCTCGATCAGCGCTTCGGTCTGGTCATTTCCGAGCATCTGGAACATGCCCACGGCGCCGAGTACGACCCCGAGCACAGCGACCGCGACGCTCATCTCCACCAGCGTATGACCCCGGCGCCTGGCTGAGCGAAGCATCAAAAGTTCCCCAGCATGGTGTCCAACTGCACGCGCCCCGGACCCGCGGGGCTGGTCCACTCGACCACGACCCGCACCGGCAGCAGCCGATACTGGGTCGCCTGATTGTCCGAGCTGCTGATCGCGCCGTCTCCGTTGAGATCGCGGGGCATCTCCCAGCGCGGGTCGACATGGGACTCGAGCAGCAGGCCCGGTTGTCCCGCGGGCGTGGGAAAACGGACCTCCCCCGCGCGACCGTCGCTGTCTCCCGGACGCGCCGACAGTCCGGGGACGTCGAAATCCTCACCCGGTGCCGTGCCAGCGCCGCCGGGATCGTCGCTGGGATCGCCGTTGTAGCGGCGGAAGGCTTCCGGAAAGGCCTCCGCCTGAATCCGCTCCAGAATGGTGCGCGCCGCCTGCATCGCGCGCGAGGACTCGAACTGCGCCAGCTGCGAGCGCTCGATGCTGACCATCGCGCTCGTGAAGCCCAGCACGCCGAGCAGGAACACGGCCAAGGCCATGCTCACTTCGACAAGCGTGAATCCGCCTCTGCCCGAGGCCTGCTGCCTTGCCTTGCCCATGCCATCCTGCCTTGAGACCGCCCCGCCCGGCATCGGTCTCTACGGCCTTTATCGGTGGCCGCCGGAAGGAAACTACATCCGATCCGGGAATCACTGCGCCAAAACCGCTCCGACTAGGCGAGCAGTCGCCCCACCAGCCGCGCAAAACGGCCAGGATCGGCGAGCGGCGTGCCCTCGGCCAATTGCGCCTGACCATGCAGCACCTCGATCAACTCCTCGCGCCGCTCGCTGGCGGGCTCCTTGAGCAGACGCTGGACCAGGCCGTGCTCGGGGTTGAGTTCCAGGTTGCGGCGCTGCTCCGGAATCGGCTGCCCGGCGGCGCGCAGCATGCGCTCCATGTGCGGCGAGAGCCCGCCCCGCTCGCTCGCCAGCGCCGCGGGACTGTCGACCAGCCGAGCCGAGAAGCGCACCCCAGCCACCGAGCCCTTCAACTGGCTCTCCATCGCGGCGAGCAGCTCCCGATGTTCGCGGTCGAGCGCTTCCATGGCCTCCTTTTCGGCCGAGCCTGTCAGTTCGCGTGCGGCCTCCTCGCAGGGCACGAGCGGATGGTTCTCCACGCTGCCGATGCGCGGCACGAGGAATTCGTCGATCCCGTCGGTGAACAGAAGCACCTCGAGGCCGCGCTTTCGGAACAACTCCAGCTGGGGAGATCCCAGCAGCGTCTGGCGGTCCGGGCCGACGAGATAGGGCAGCTGCTTTTGTTCCCGAGGCAACCGCGCCACGACTTCCGCAAGGGTCGAGCGCTGCGCGTCGCACGACGTTTCGAACAACAGAAGCTGCTCCAGCCGGCGGTCCTCATCCTCGCCGGCATAGATGCCCTCCTTGAGAAAGCTGCCGAAGCTTGCGAACAACTCCTCGTAGCGCTTGCGATCCTCCGCCAACAGGCGGGCGAACTCATCGAGCAGCCGGCGGACGAGGCGCCGGCGCATCCCGCGCACGGCAGGATTGGACTGCAGCACCTCGCGCGAGACGTTCAGCGGCAGATCCGAAGCATCGACCAACCCGCGTACGAAGCGCAGCCAGTCGGGCAGCAGTTCAGGCGCCTCCTCCAGGATCCGCACGCGCTTGACGTACAGGGACAGGCGCGAGCGGCCGCGCATCGACTCGACCGGGTCCGCCGGCCGATCCGCCGGGACGTACAGGAGCGCGGAGTACTCGCTGGTGCCCTCGGCCTTGAAATGAACCCACAGCGCCGGGTCGCGCCAATCGTGCGTGATCTGTCGGTAGAAATCCTGATACTCGGCTGGCTGGATCTCCTCGCGCGGCCGCAGCCACAGCGGGCGGGTCGAGTTGATCTGCTCGGCTCCCAGCATCACGGGCCAGGCGACGAAGTCCGACCAGCGCTTGACGATGCCTCGCAGCAGCTGCTCATCGAGCCAGTCCGATTCGGCCTCTCCCGACTCGCTTTCCTCTCGCGGCTCGCGCACTCGCAGGCAGACGCTCGTGCCGACCTCCGCGCGCTCGGCCGGCTCGATCGTGTAGGCACCATCGCCGCGCGAATGGAAGCGCCAAGCCTCCTGTGAACCTGCGCGGCGCGTGACGACCTCGACTTCGGCGGCCACGAGGAAGCTCGAGTAGAAGCCCACGCCGAATTGCCCGATCAGCTCCGCGGCCTGAGCTTCCCCAACTCCCTGCGAGCGACGCGCCTCGGCGAAGGCCCGCGTCCCGGAGCGTGCGATCGTACCCAGATGCTCGATCAACTCCTCGCGACTCATCCCGATGCCATCGTCGTGCACGCAAAGCGTCCGGGAACGCGCGATCGCCTCGATGCGGATGCGCCCGCCGTCCTCGGGCAGCGCCAGTTCCGGGGAGCACAGACCCTCGACCCGACGCTTGGAGATGGCATCGGAAGCATTCGAGATCAGCTCGCGCAGGAAGATCTCCTTGTGCTTGTAGAGCGAGTGGATCATCAGGTCGAGGACTTCCTTGGCCTCGGCCTGGAAACGGTGGGTCTGTGCGGATGTGCTCATCGGGGGTCTTTCGCGGCGGTGCGGGGCCGCCATTTTGGGCGAGAAAAAGCCGTCCGCAAGCCCAAGGCGGCGGTCCTGGGCTAGACTTCGCAGAGGGAGGTCATCCGCAGGCCTCCGATGAGCGCTTGGAAAGCAATTCCATCTTTCGGAAAGGGGTCGGCACCGCCGGGGCCCTGCTGCTGGGGCTGGCCCTCTGGATGCCCGCTTCGAGCTCGGCCTGGTCGCATCTGGGTGGCTCGCTTGCGCTCGATCAACGCGATCTGCGAGTCCACAACAACTTCACCGATCCCCAGGCCAACGACAACACCAGCCCCGACCCGGAATTCCCCGGCGCGAGCGGTGCTGCGCTCGCGATCTGGAAGGCCGCTGCGGAATGGAGCAGCCGCCCCTACGGCACCGGCCTCGCCGACCCGACGCAGCCCGACGGTCTGGGCTCGGCTGGCGCCAACTTCGAATTCCACTGGCAAGGGCTAGCGAGTTCGCCCGGCGGAACCAACGACAACATCGTCTCCGAGATCTCCGGCTCGAGTTCGGGCGTGTTCGCCTTCTGCGAACTGCCGATTTCCGACGGCTGGCGCATCCGCTTCTACGCCGACATCGCCGTCTGGCACGACGGGCCGCAGGCTCCGCCCTCCGGCAGCGCCAACAAGGACATCCAAGGCGTCGCCACCCACGAGCTGGGCCATGCGCTGGGACTCGACCACTCCAACGATCCCCAGGCGACGATGCTCGGGGCGCTGCTGGGCAACGGCGTCAACAATCGCTCGATCGCGCCGGATGACATCGCGGGCATTCAGGCCCTGTACGGCGCGGCTTCGCCGCAAAAGCCGGTGATCGCCGCGTACCACATCCTCGGTTCGTCCAGCATCTTCGTGCGCGGCAGCGGCTTCGCGGCTGTGGGAAACGAGGTCTGGTTCACGCGCGATGGAGCCAGCGCCGACGGTTCGCCGGCGGTCAGTCCGCTGCTTGCCTCGAGCGGCAACGGAACCGAGCTGGTGGTGCCGCTGCCGGCCGGAATCACCGGCGGCAACCTGCTCGTGCGCATCCCGGGCAATGGACCGGAGTGCCTCTCGAACGCCTTGCCCTTCACCGTCGGATTCAGTTCCTGCCCGCCGATCCAGAACTACGGAACGCCCAAGACCAATTCACTTGGGCTGCAATCGACCCTTAGCACCAGCGGCCGGGCCAGTCTGCTCGCCAATGATCTCAAGCTGCAGGCCTCCAACCTGCCGCCGGGCTCCAGTTGCGTGCTGCTCTCGGGAACGCGCGCCGCCAACCTGCCGTTCCTGGGTGGCTCGCTGCTGCTCGGGGGCCCGCTACGCCGCAGCGCCCTGACTTCCAGCGACTTCACGGGCAGCGTCGAATTTTCGATCCCCGTTCAGGCGGCGATGGTGGAAACGCGGCGCTTCTTCCAGCTCTGGTACCAGGATCCAGCCGATCCCTTCGGAGCCGGGCTGAGCGATGCGCTGCAGATCTACTTCTGTCCCTGAGTCGGCTTCGGTTCCGCCGGCGCGGCCTTGAGCCGCGGATCGCGCGGATCGCCGATCAGCCAGCGCAGCTTGAGCGTGCCCTCCAGCGCCAGACGCTGCGTGGTGCTGACTGGATCGTTGCCGATCAACAGCTCCGTCTCCAGCCGAACCGTCTGGCGTCCTTCCAGCGTGAGCTCGCTGACACGGCGCGCCTCGCGGTCGTAGACCAGCGTGCCGGCGCCCTGAAAGCTCCAGTTGAGCGGAGCGGATGGGCAACGGTAGCCGGAGGAGAGTTCCGCCCCGTTCATCTGCATCTGGACCAGCGCACGGCGATCGACGCGATTGGCAAGCTCGACCTTGATCTCGATGCGCGCCTCGCGCTCGTCCGCGGAGACGAGCTTGAGACCCACGCTGCCCTTGCATTCCTCTCCGAAGACCTCGACCAGATTGCAGCCGATGCCGCTCTGGATCGAGCGCACGAGGTTGCGTTGCTGGGGCTTGGACTGAAAGGAGAGCCCCCAGCGTCCCGCCGGAGCGAACACGTCGACCATGCTGGCGGGGGGAACCGACCAGCTCGCGCCGAGAGTCTGGGGCTGATCGGGAAGCAGGGCCCGCAGGTCGAGATCCTCGCTCAGGCCGTGCAGCGTCTCCTCGATGCCCTCGCGGGCGCTGAAGTAGCGGCCATAGCCCTGCTCCTCGGGCACGTAGGTGTACATGACCGACAGTCCCGACAGCGGCGAGCGCGCCGTGACCGACTCCTCCATGGCCCCCACACGGATGGCTCCCTTCCATTCCAGCGAGTCAAAGCGACGCTCGAGCAGCAGCGGCCGCCCCGATCCGACCCGCTGGTACTGATCCGTGCAATGCAGACTCTGCGTCGACTTCACATCCACCGGCTCCGTGCTGCTCTGCACCACGCCAGCACGCACCGTGGAGAGCTCCCGCAGGCTGAGCGCGTGCTCAGTGGAGAGCTTGCGCACGACATAACTGCCCGGCTTGGGCGCAAAGGCGAGGTCCACCGACTGCGGCAGGGCACACAGCAAGACAGCTCCCAGCATCATGGCCCCACCTTCTTGTCGTCCTTGTAGGTTCCGCTCAGGCTCGGATCCCGGGCGCCATCCTCGGCCCAGTACCGCCAGGTGCCCGCGCGCTGGCCATCGACATAGCTGCCCTCGGCCTCCTTGTGACCGGCGGGATACCACAGACTCCAGCCCCCCACGGGCTTGCCGCGGCCGGCATACTCACCCAGCGAGGCGCGCTGTCCGTTGTCGTGAAAGCGCTCCCAGAAGCCGAGTTGCTCGCCCGCGAGATAGGAGCCCCTGGCCTTGAGCTCGCCGTTTTCGTGGAAATAGCGCCACTCGCCCTGCTCCTTGCCGCGATCGAATCCGCCTTCGAATTCCTTGGCGCCGGAGGCATACCACTTGGTCCACAGCCCGTCCTGCTCGCCGAACTTGTAGTTGCCCTTGGACTGCAGATTGCCCTGCGTGTCGTAGAAGATCGCCTCGCCATGGCGCATGTCGAACAGGAAGTCGCCCTCCTTCTGCTTGATGCCGCCCGGCCAGTAGCTGATCCAGTGGCCGTTGCGCATGCCGCGCGTGTAGGGCCCTTCGGACTGGCGCTCGCCGTTGTCGTCGTACAAGGTCCACGGACCGTCCTGCAGGCCGTCCTTCCAGGCACCTTCCATGCGGAGCTTGCCGGTGGCGTACCAGTACTTCCAGACGCCGACGCGCCCATAGTCCCGGAACTCCCCTTCGGAGGCGAGCACGCCGTTGTCATGCCAGCTCTTCCACGGCCCCGCGCGCCGGCCGCGCACGATCTCGCCCTCGCGCGCCTTGACGCCGCTGTCGTGGTAGATCGTGACGCGCTGCGCGCCAGCGGAGCCGGACAACAACACCAACAAGGCCAGGGCGATCATCGGCGGACCTCCAGATCGGCGACTTTCTTGTCGCTCTCGTAGCGACCGCTCCACTCGCGATCGAGGCTGCCATCCGCCTTGTAGTAGCGCCACTCGCCCTCGCGCTTGCCCTGGCGCATCTGCCCCTCGACTTCCACCCGGCCGTCCTGGCCGCGCTGCAGCCACGGGCCGCTGAGTTCGCCCGCGGCGTAGGTCAGGCTCTGGAACGGCTTCCCGTCGGAATGGAACAGCTCGTGCAGACCTTCGGCCCTCCCGGCCCGGTACGCCCCGCTCTGGAGGAGCACACCCTCGGCGCTGAACTGGCGCCGAGGTCCCTCGAGCACGCCCGCCACGAAGCTCTCCTCAACGCGCGAGCCGTCCGGTTCCGTGCGCTTCCAAAGGCCCTCTTCCTTGCCGAGCCGGTACAGCCCGGCATTCTTCGGCTCGCCCTTTTCGTCGTACTCACAAAAGACGCCATCGAGCACGCCGGCCTGGTAGTGCTCCTCACGCAGCTTGAGCCCCGATCCGACCCATTGGACGAACAAGCCCTCGCGCAGACCGGCTCGGTAGCCGCATTCGGAATGCGGCCGAGCGGACGCGAACCAGCGCCGTTCCACCCCGTCGCGCAGGCCGTCCTTGTAATCGCAGACCACGGCCGGCGTCCCGTCCTCGTGCCAGCCGATCCAGGTCCCGCGCTTGTCATCGTCGACGTACTGTCCGGCGCTCTTGGGATACGCGCTCGGCCAGAACTCCTCGCTGAGGCCCGTCTGCTGGCCGAGAACCCAGCTGCGCCGCGAAGCGAGCTCCAGATTCTCATGCCAGCGCAGATCAGGTCCGTGCTCCACCGCGGGGCCCGACACATCGGCACGCACGTAGTGCACACGCCGCAGCGATCCGTCGCTCCAGCGCTGCTCGATTCGGCGCACGGGCAGGCCCTGAAACTCACTCAGCGCGGGCGCCAGCGGCACATCGCCACGCGTCAGGGCCGGGTTCGCGGAGGCCTTGGGCGGCGGCGCGTTGTCGACGGGGCTCTGCCCCAGAATCACCAGCAGCAGGGGAACGATCATGACGCCCCGAGATCCTCGCTCAGGGCGGACTGGGTTTCCAGACTCAAGGGCACCCGGGTTGCAAGCTCCGCGTAATCGGTGCCGACCGCCAGCGGAGTGCGGCTGCCGGTCGGGAACTTGAGGTACTGCACGCTGGAGAGCCGCGTTTCCCCCACCTGGCGCTCGTCGATGCGCGCGAAGACGCGTTCCCCCCCATTCAGTTCCAAGTAGATCCGACCGGGAAGATCGAGCCAGCGCGGCAGGCACAGTTCCCGCTCTGCCGGATCGTCGATCTCGATCAGCAGGGTCGCGCCGAGTTCACCGGGGCCGCCCAGCAGTTCATTGTAGGTTTCGATCTCGTGCTGGATGTCCGACTCGCGCACCAGCCGCTCGACGCGCATCATTTCCTGGATCTGATAGCGGATCGTGTCGGCGTTCTCGAACAGGAGCGTCAGGTACGGCCCGATGTGCACGCGGCGCAGAGCCTTGATGCGCAGCATCAGCGGCATCTGCTGGGGCTTGGTTTCGCTCCAAGTGATGTAGTCGAGCAATTCTTCGCGACGAACCAGCTTCATGGCGTGGGATTCTTCGCCTGCCACTCGGCGACGGTTGAGCCCCCCGGGAAATCCTCGCCGCGGTACGCGCGCGCCAGGATCGTGAAGGGGTGCAGAGGCTTGGTTCCGGCGTGCTGTTCGAACTGAATCGCGGCCAGCGGGCATTCCGTGGCCCAGACCTTGGCGTCGGCATCCTGCATGCTTTCAAAGGCCTTGGCGCCGATGCGCTGCGAGGGCTCGAAGCCCTCGACCGTCATCGCGTAGGTGCCGTCGTGTCCGCAGCACTCCATGGTCAGCTCCACGCTTGTACCCGGGATCTTCTTCAGCAGATCGCGGCCCTTGAAACCCTTGGCCTGAGCTCGCAGGTGGCAGGGCGCGTGGTAGCTGACCTTGCCCGCCGGCGTGCTGAGAAACTGCGTGGAAAAGCGCGGTTCCTGGCGGATGCTCCACAGGAACTCGCCCGGGTCCTGAATCGCGGCGCTGAGCCGGCGAGCCCGCTCGCGGTCTTCGCCCTCGAGCAGTTCGGGGTACTCCCGGCGCATCACCATCGAGCAGGTCGGATTGATCGCCAGCACCTTGGCACCCGCATCGACGAAGGGCATCAGCTTGTCGAGATTGGCGCGCGCGCGCTGGCGCAGGGAGTCGAGATCACCATGCTCCCAGGCCGGCATGCCGCAGCACTCCAGCCCCCGGACGCAGCGCGATGCGACCTGATTGCGATCGAGCACCTCGAGCACGTCGCGGCCGATCGACGGCTCGTTATTCTGCACGTAGCAGGTCTGGAACAGCACGACCTCGGCGTCCGGGGCATCCATGCGCCCGTCGCCCTCGGCCCAGGCCTCGAAGGTCTGCGGAGCGAACTCGGGCAATTGCTTCTCGCGGTGGATGCCGACCAACTTTTCGAGAAACCAGCGGTGCACCGAAACGCGGTTCATCGTGTTGGCAAGGCCCAGCGAGGCGCGCGCCAGCTGCGCGGCGCGGTCGGGATCTCCGAGAACCTTCTCACGCAGACGGAAGCCCTCCTTGCGCTTGCGCACGGCCTGGAAGCGGTGCACGAGCTTGGGGAAGTCGAGCTGGAACTCGTGCTGGTCGCGCGGTGTGTACGGGCACTGCACCTCGCACAGCTTGCACTGGAAGCAGGCATCCATGATGCGGTTGGTCTCCGCCGGAGTGACCTTGCGCACGTCCTGATCGCGCTCGTCGACCAGCGCGAACAGCGTCGGAAACGAATCGCAGTACTTGAAGCACATGCGACAGCCGTGGCAGATCTCGAAAGCCCGGGTGACTTCCTTTTGGAGCGCCGCTTCTTCCCAGTACTTCGCCTCTGTCGGGTCGTAGCACAGGCCGTCGGTCGGTTGGTAGGAGATCGATTCGCTGCTCATGAACTGGTCCTTTCGCTCAGGAAAGAAAAGGCCGCTCCCGCCATCGCGCGAGCGGCCAGAAGTGAGCCGGAAGGCTCGCTGCCGTCAGCTGATGCTGTTGAGCAGCGTCTGGAACTTGCCCGCGTGAGCCTTCTCGGCCTTGGCGAGCGTCTCGAACCAGTCGGCGATCTCGGAGAAGCCCTCGGCGCGGGCGGTCTTCGCCATGCCGGGGTACATGTCGGTGTACTCGTGCGTCTCGCCGGCGACCGCGGCCTTGAGGTTGTTCTCCGTCGAGCCGATCGGCAGGCCGGTGGCCGGATCGCCGGCCTTGCGCAGGAAGTCGAGGTGGCCGTGAGCGTGGCCGGTCTCGCCTTCGGCGGTGTCGCGGAAGTTGCCCGCGATCTCCGGGTACCCCTCCACGTCCGCCTGCTTGGCGAAGTAAAGATAGCGGCGGTTGGCTTGGCTCTCGCCGGCGAAGGCGGCCTTGAGGTTCTCGTGTGTCTTGCTTCCCTTGAGTTCGGGCATGTGGGGTCTCCTGAAGATGGCTGGGGGTGAGATACTACCCCTTAGATTGGCGAGCGGGCGCGGATGCTGCAAGCACCCCCCTCCCAATCGGAAAAACTCTTTTCGGCTCAGCGGGAGGCGCTGGCGGCCTCGACCCGGGCCCTGAGGTCCCGGATCGTCGCGGGGCCGTGCCCGGCGTAGTGGTTGTTCGCGTAGCTCCAGACCTCTCGCACCCCCGGACTCAGGGCCAGCAGCAACGCGGCCCAGCGCTCCAGCCGGGCCGACTGGTCCAGCACAATCGCATCGAAGCGCTCGGTGCGCGCCTCAACCGCCGCGCGGTCCCCGATCAGGCGCACGTACAGAAACTCCGCCGTCACCAGATCGAGCTTGCCGAGCCACTCGTCGGGGTGCGGCATGTAGGCGAGATCGAGCAGCACCAGCGCCACTCGCCGCGCGCGCAGCGCTTCCAAAAGTTCCGCGCGGATCCACTGCTTGTTGCGCACCTCCACCGCGTAGCGCGGACCGACGGGGAGTGCGTCGAGGAAGGGCTCGAGGCGCGACTGAAAGGCCTCGCGCGTCGCAAAGGCCCGCTGGTTGAAGTAGGGAAACTGCAGCACCAGCGGCCCGAGCTTGTCGCCCATGCGCGCCATCGTGTCGATGAATCGCTCGGCCTGCGGCAAGGCCGTCGCGAGACTCAGCACGCGCTCGGGATCCGGTTCCCGGCCCTCGCCGCCGTGCACGATGCTGCGCGGAAACTTGGCGCTCAGACTGAAACCAGCGGGCGTTTTCCGCGCCCAGCCGTCGACCAGCTCCGCACTTGGGGAGCGGTAGTAGGTCGTGTCGGCTTCGACCGTGTCGAACTCGGCGGCGTACAGCGAGAGAAACTGCGCGGGCTTGGTGCCCGGCGGATAAAACGGACCGACCCAGCCGGGTTCCGACCACGAAGAGCAGCCCCAGCGCCAGTACGTCATCGCCGCGAAGTCTAACCGCACTTTCAACTCGGCTTCACGAAACCTCAATCTGCGATTCGTTCCGTGTGCTGCGATGCAAACCAGCACACAGTCCCCTTGGCATCGAATCCCGGCCGCAATCGGACGCCTGCTCGGCCTCAGGTCCCTGGAGCGCGACTACCTCGAGCTAGCGGGCATCGGCGATCTCGACGAATTCCTGCACCAGACCCTGGAGCGTTTCCAGATTCGCCCCGTGCCGGGCGGCATGGAACTGGGCAAAGTGCCTCGCAGCGGGCCGCTCCTGGTCGTGTCGAACCATCCCTTCGGTGCCATCGAGGGCATTGCGCTGGCGGCCGTGCTGCGGCGCGTGCGACCCGATCTCAAGGTCATGGCCAATCGGTTCCTCGGTTCCATCCCCGAATTGCGGCCGCTGTTCTTTCTGGTCGATTCCTTCGGCGGCGCAGCGGGCCATCGACAAAGTCAGGTCGGTCTGCGCGGGGCCAGCCAGTGGCTTGCCGAGGGCCACGCCTTGCTGTGCTTCCCGGCGGGAGCCGTGAGCCACCTGCATGCCCGCGAGCGCGTGGTGCGCGATCCGCAATGGAATGAGGCGCCGGCGCGCCTGGCCCTGCGTCACTCCGCTCGTGTGCTCCCGATCTGGATCGAGGGCCGCAACAGCAATCTGTTTCAGGCTGCCGGAGTCCTCGCACCCGCGCTGCGCACGCTGCTTCTGCCGCGCGAACTCGATCGCTGCCGCGGCCAGAAGCTGCGCATCGAACTCGGCCGCTGCGTGGAAACGGAGGAGCTGCAAAGCGCCCGGGATGCGCGTCAGGCCACGGATTTCCTGAGACTGCGCTGCGAGATCCTCCGCGGCCGCGACGCCAATCAGCCGCTGCACTCCGTGAAGGAGCAGCAGCAAGGCCAGCCGATCGCACCGCCCTCCGATCTGCTGCGGATGCAGCGCGAGGTGAGCGCACTCGAGACGGAGGGAGCGCAGGTATTCGGAAATACCGCCTTTCAGGTATTTGCCGCCAAGGCAGGCTCGATCCCGGCACTCTTCCACGAAATCACCCGCCTGCGCGAGATCACCTTCCGGGCGGTCGGAGAGGGCACTCGCGAGGCCCTCGACCGCGACCGGTACGACGAACACTACACTCACCTGGTGCTCTGGGATCGCGAATGCCGCCGCGTCGCCGGGTCCTACCGGCTCGCGGCCACGGACGAGGTGCTCACCCAGCAGGGCATCGACGGGCTGTACACCTCCAGCCTGTTTCAGTACCGACCGGAGTTCTTCCAGAAGCTGGGACCCGCCTGGGAGCTCGGCCGCAGCTTCGTGCGGCAGGAGTACCAGCGCTCCTTCTGGCCACTGCTCGCCCTGTGGAAGGGCATTGCGCAACTGGTCCTGCGCGATCCGCGCCGCGCCAGGCTCTTCGGTGCGGCCAGCATGAGCGCCCAGTACAGTCCGGCCTCACGCGCGCTCGTCACGACGTGGCTGCGGGAACACCGTGCCGCCGCCGACTTCGAAGGCAGCGTTCGCGCCCGCACGCCTCCGCAGGCTTCCCGGCACGAGGCGCGCTTCCGCGGCAAGCTGACGCCTTCGGCGGATCCAGGCTTGATGGTCAGCGAGCTCGAGGCCGATGGCAAGGGCATTCCCGTGCTGCTGCGCGAGTACCTGAGGATTGGCGCGCGCGTGGCCGATCTGCATGTCGACATGAGTTTCGGCAACACGCTGGATGCACTGGTGCTGATCGACCTGCTGAAGTCCGACGCCCGCATCCTCGCGCGCTACTTCGAGGTTGAGGGTGTCCGCGAGCTCTACCGCGCTCACCA
The DNA here is from genome assembly GCA_044359355.1 of Planctomycetota bacterium. Taxonomy (GTDB): domain Bacteria; phylum Planctomycetota; class UBA1135; order UBA1135; genus SYGM01. Next base: position 90,426 of record JBIKMH010000004.1, read on the forward strand.
GCGCGCGTGTCCGCTGGGCCAGCCCACGCTCAGCGCCCCGTGCTCGCGCGCCAGCGGTTGACGAAGTTGCTGACCAGCCGGAACACCGAAAGGTCCGGGATCTGCGAGGAGGCCTTCAAGGCGTTGTCCCAGAACTTCTCGCTCCGGGTGGCGCGCCAGTCCGCGTACGACAGCGACATGTGGTCGATCGCATAGGCCTGCCGATCGAGCGGTGTCTTCAAGCCCTCCGCCAGCTCGAGTCCCTGCACGTCGAAGTGGTTGACGCTGTCGAGCACCGTGCCATGGCCCGCGCGGAACCAAACCGCCAGCTCGCCGCTACCCCAGCGCTCCGCACAGGCGGGCGAGTCGATCAGCACCTCGACCCGCTCCGGATCGAGCACCTGAATCAGGTGCGCGCCCTGCAACTCGTAGATCGGGCGCACGTCGTCGCCGAAGACACCGTCGAGATAGCCGCTCAGCGTCGCCGGATAGGCCTCGACTTGGTCGAGCACCTCGCTCGCGGTCTCGATCTTGCGCAGAACTCCCGGGAAGGCGCGCCCGATCGTTTCGGTCAGCGCCCAGCAGGATCCGAACAGGTGGCCTCCGCACAGCACGAACCAGCGCAAGCGCTCGACATCCGGCGTCTCGATCTCGCCCGTGCAGTTGGAAACGAACAGCGCATCGGGCTGCAGCGCGATCTCGGGCAGCTTGCCGGCTTGCGTGCGCACGTGTCCGATCTCGAAATGTTCGAACAACCGCTCGATGTGATCGCCGCGGCTCTCGAGCACGAACAAGGCCAGATTCTGGTAGATGCGCGTCAACTCGAGCTTGGCGGAACGCCGGTCGACAAAGGTCCCGCGCTCGCGCTCCCGCGCGGTCTCCTCGGCCCGCGACACCGGATCGCGCAGATCGAGACTGCGCCGGTTCTGCGCGAGCCAATCGCGCCACGGTTCGGGCTTGGGACCAAGACGCTCGAGGGTCAGGGCACCGAGGAAGTGCTCGGCCGTCGCCGATACGGCGCGATCGGGATCGCCCAAGGTTTCGATCAGCGGCTCGAGCGCGCCGGCGAGGTAGCTCTGACCCAATCCGGCCGCGGCTGCGCCGCGCAGACGCCAGTCCTTCGACTCCTTGAGGACGCGAACGAGCGCCTCGAGCCCGGCACCGGTCTGGGTGCGCCCCAGCGAGACCGCCGCACAAACGGCCACCGACCACTCCGGATCGGCGAGCGCCTTGATCAGCGGAGCGGCCGCCGCGCTCGAGCCCTTGAGGCCCAGCGCCACGCACAGCATCTCGCGCGCCTCACGGTGGGTCTCCTTCTCCAACGCAGCCGCGTAGACGGCCGCCGCGGCATCGAAGCCGGCACTGTCCCTGCCCAGCAGCGCCCGATGGCTCGCCAGCGCGGCCACGCGCACGCGAGCGCTCGCATCGCCGCTCAGCAGCATGGCCGCCTTCGCCTGCGCACCCTCGGTTCCGCACGTCGCAAAGGCCTTGGCTGCGGCCGCGCGGGAGTTCTCGTCCTTGTGATCGAGCGCGGCGTCGAGCACTTTCGCGAGCAGGGCCCTGTCGATTTGCATGGCGGACTCTGCGGCCGCCCGCTCCGCCATGCGCACCGCGCGCGCGCGCACGAGGCCGCTCTTCGACTGCGAAAGCGACTCCAGCACACTCGGCGCGGAGCTCGCATCCGCCAGCACGGCCGTGATCAGGCGCCGCTCGACGAGGCTCTCCACAGACTCGCGCTCCAGCCGGGCCCGCAGGGCGGGAGCATGGGCCGCGCGCGGCGCTTCGGCCGCCGCCTCGAGCGCCGCACAGACCACGTCGATGCGCGCGTGCTTGAGCAGCGCTTCCAAGCGCTGCTCGCTCGCCGGGGCTCCACTGCTGAGCAGTGCGCGGGCGGCGAGGGGCGCCAGCTCGGGTTGTTTGGATTTCTCCAGCAGCTTCTCGATCGGCTTGAGTGGCTTTTCGAGCGTGCTGGCGCGCAGCACCTGTGCGAGCGCCTCGAGCGCCTCGCCCGCCTGTGGGCTGGCGAGCTTGCCGGCCAGTTCCTCGGCAGCCTTGTCCGGCGCGATCTTCGCCAGCGTGCGCGCAGCCGCCAGACGCACGCGCACGATCGGACCGTTGAGGGCCAACTTGACCAGCGGATCGACGCTGGCCGCCGTGCCGCTGCCGGAGAGCCCCAGTGCCGCACGCTCGAGCAGTTCCCAGTCCTCGTCCTTGTCCTTGATCAGCGAGAGCAGCGCCTTCTCGGCGCTCTTGTCGGCGCTGAGGGCCACGACCGCGGCGATGCGCTTGTCAAAATCCTTCGATTTGAGGTCCCGGGCGGGGTCCTGGGCGAGACAGGCCAACAGCAACACGATGACTTGCATGCAGAACTCCTAGAAGACGGACACGCGCAGCATGTGCGCATACAGCAAGAACAACAAGAGCAGCACGACGGCATGCACCAGTAGCGCCGAGCCCGAGCCCGTGAGGCCCTTGACGAAGCTGTGGCCGTGCTGGACGCCGCTCTTCGCGAGGCTTTCGAGAAACAGCAGCACGCCCCCGAACAACCCGATGGTCATGCCCATCACGACCAGGACCTTGACCCAGTTCTCCATGCCCGAGGCGAGGATCGCATCGGTCGCTTGAGTCTTGCCCCAGGAGGCCAGCAGCAGGGCTTCGATGGCCACCAGCCGGCGGTGGGAAAGGAATCCGCCGGTCGAACTTCTGGAACTGCGTCGCGCTTTCTCAGCCATGCCCGCGCGCTCGCGCGCGCGTCGGACAGTGTCCTACCGCAACCGCACGATTTCCACCGGATGCCCCCAGCTCTCCGAGGTCCAGACCTTGAGCCACGCCTGGGACCCGAACTCCCAGGCCGAGGCGCTGACCTGCGCCTGTGCTTCGGGGAAAGGGAACTCGCGCCAGACGGGCTCGCCGACCTGCCGCAGGCCTTCCAGCACCTGATTGTGCCCCCGCGCTCTGGCGGTGGGAACCACGCCCAGGCCCAGCGTCAGCGCCTCTTCCCGCGCAAAACGTGCCACCTCTTCCGCCGGCGAGGTGCGCCACCACTCCTCGCGCGCGATCGTGCGCAGATCCCAGGGATGCGGAGCCTGGGCGGCGAGCGCCAGCTGGTAGTGGTCCCAGATGTGGCGGAAGCGCGGGTGCATCCGCTCCAGATTTTCGCGCCGATTGAACAGCGGCAGGGCGAAACTCGGCTGGACTCCAATGACGTCCCGCTCGCGATCGGCATGCTGTTCGAGCCAGCGCGCGGCATGCTCGAGGCTATCGCCGCGCGAGCGCAGCCAGACCAATCGCGCGCACACATCCAGCCCGGGCAGCAGGCACAGGATCGAAAGCGGCAGCGCGGTCTTGGCGCCCAGCCTGCACTGGCGTTCCCACGCTGCGAAAAACCAGGCTGCCCACACGGAGAGCAGCGGGATCAAGGCCACAAAGAAGCGTGACTCCGCCACATTGCGCAGGCCGAACAACAGCACGAAGGGCAGACCCGCACCCAGCAGCACGAGGCTGGCGCGGGAGAGGCGCGTAGGGCGGATCGCCCACAGCAGCGCGCCGCCCGCCACCAGCATGCACAGCACGGGCTCGTAACCCAGCAGATTGCGGGCCATGTCGGCAAAGCCGCGGCCGGTGAACAAGGCGAGATTGATGTCCTGCCCGCCCAGCGAGACGCCACCCTGCTCACCCGGCGCAAGCCCGGCGACGAGGATATTCCAGTAGCTCGCCAGCACGCAGAGCAGCACGATGCCCAGCCCCAGAAGACCGGCGCGCCACTGCCGCAGGCGATCGGCGAGCAGGAACACCACATAAGCCAGCGCCGCGAACGCGCCGGTGTGCAGGGTGGCGGCGGCTGCGCCGCAGGCGAGTCCGGCCAGCGCGTGGTCGCGCAGCCGACGCCGGTCCTCCAGCCGGAGAACGGAGACCAGCGCCAGCGCGAACAGACCCGCCAGCGCGGCGTGCGGACGAGCCTGCTGCGAGTAGTTGGTCAGCAGCAGGCTCGTGGCGGTCAGCAGGCTCGCGCTCCAGGCCCAGCGCTCGCCCGCGATGCGCCGCGCCAAAAAGAAGGCCGAGGGAATCGCCAGTACGGACAGCAGCGCGATCACGATCCGCGCCTTGAGATAGGGATCGCCGAGTGAGGCCAGATGCGCGTCAAGGCCGGCGCTCGGATCCAGAATCGTGATGAAGGATTCGCCGGGCAGGATCGCGATCAGCCAGGGAAGGAACTGCGGGTAGAAGCGGGAGCTGCCCCACAAGGGACCGATCTCGTGCACGCTCGCGGGCCGATCCAGCCACGCGGCATGCGGCACAAGCAGCACATCGGGTTCGCAGTGGTGCGGCAGACCACTGTCGATCCCGATCAGGCGCAGGGCGATTGCGGCCAAGGCAAGCGCCAGGAGCAGGCTATTGCGAGTAGCCATGGCGAGCTTCTGGATGCTACCCCCGTGCGGCGCCGGCAGCTAGGCTGTTGCCGGCATGAAATGGCTGCTGCGAATCGCGCTCCCGTTGCTGGGACTCCTGCTGCTGCTGGAGCTGGTCTCCCATTGGGCCGATGCACAGGCGGACCCCGCCCGCATCGCGTCGCATCAGCCCGGTTTCTGGGAGAAGTGCTCGCGGGCCTACCTCGATCCGGCCGCCGAGAAGAACCGACTGGCGCGTACGGAGGCCCACCCCTACCTCGGCTATGCGCTCAAGCCCGGCTGGCAGAGCCCACCGGGAGCCCCGCAGCAGTGCTCGCACAACGCACTGGGATTGCGCGGCAAGGAGACCACCTGGGAGAAGCCGGCCGGCACCTTCCGCATCCTGACGCTGGGCGGATCGAGCGTGTACGGGCAGAGCGAGTCGCGGGACGCGGCGGTCTGGTCGCAACGTCTCGAGGATCTGGCCAATGAGGGCCGCGGCGGTCCGCGGATCGAGGTCGTCAACGGAGGTTGCTCGGGGTACACCAGCTTCGAAATGCTGGCCCAGCTTGCCTTCCGGGGTGTGCACCTCGATCCGGATCTGGTGCTGATCTACGAGACCGTCAACGACATGCGGGCCGCCCTGTACACCGCGGGTGCCAGCGCGCCGGCGCGCGACAACACGCACTGGCGCCTCGCCTGGCCCGTCGACCGGCCCAGCGGGCTGGAAACCCTGCTCGAGAACAGTCGCAGCTACCTGATTTTCCGGCGCTATTTCACCAACTATGTCCAGACCCGCGCGGATCTGGGCTTCTACGCCATGGTCAACTACGACCCCAAGTCCGACGAGTTGTACTGCAATCGCTCGCGCGGCGGCTGGCCGGAGGGCCGGGTCCCCGAACAAGGGCTCGCCAACTATCGCCACAACCTCGAAAGCATGCTCGCGGTGGCACAGGCGGACGGGGCTGAGGTCTTCATCGCCACGCAGGCCCTGATGGAGTGGGATTTCGCCGGCCGCGAATGCCCCGAGATCCAGATCCAGACCTTCCGACGCATCCAGTCGATCCAGCGCGAGGTGGCCGCGGCCCGCGGCGCGCGGCTGGGCGAGACCGGCGCAGCGATCGAAGCGGCCGACGCCGAGCATTTCGGTAGCACAGGCAAGCACTTGTTCAAGAATGATGTGCACCCCTTCGACGAGGGTTCGGAGCTGATCGCGCGCACGATCCTCGGGGAGTTGCGCCGCCAGGGAGCCCTGCCCTGATGCGCGCGCTTGCTTGCCTGCTGCTCGTGCTCGCCGCCTGCGGCGAGCGCGCTCCGACGAACCCGGAGCCGGGAGCCCGAGCTCCGCTGGATCTACTGCCGGGTCAGAATCAAAAAGGCCTCGTGGTGCTCGAAGGGCGCCCGGATCGGCCCTTTTACTGGGATTTCGATCGCGTGCCCTACGGCGAGAAGCCCAGCCACACGTTCCGGATGCGCAATACCGACTCCAAGCCGGTGACGATCCTCGATCTGCAGGCCAACTGCGGCTGCACGCAGCCGCGCGTCGCCATCGAGGTGCAGGGCGAGCGGATCATGGGCCGGACGAAGAGCCCCGTGCTGACGGTGCCCGCCGGGGCCGAATTCGAGCTTGAGATCGCGATCGACACGCGGCTGGTCGAAAAGATGAACATCGACAAGCTGGGCGTTGTCCGGCTGCGCTGCGACAGCGAGAACTCGCCGTTCCTTGCCTTCGAGACGCACATCATCGTCGAGCGCCTGTTCCGCTCGGTGCCCGCGGAGCTCGATCTGGGCGAAATTCCGCGCACGAGCGGCAAGGATGGTCGCGCCGATCTCAGCACGGAACTCGCCGGCAGCGCCGCGCGCATCCTCGGCATCGAGCGCGTCGAGGGCCCCTTCGGGGCCACGGTCGATGCCACCCAGGTCGGCGCGGAAACGATCTGGATTCTGCTGGTCAGCGCCCGACCCGATCAGCCGCTCGGCACGGTGCACGGACGCGTGCTGGTCCAGACCACCGATCTCCAGGGTCAGGGCGACAAGGGGCGCTTTGAGGTCGCCGTGCGCGGCCAGGTGGTCGAGCCGATCGTGCTGCGGCCGGCCTCGCTGACGATTTCCAGCGGTGCCGGCGCCAGCGCCCGCATCGAATGCCTCCCGCCGGGGCTCAAGGTGGCGCTCCTGTCCGCGGTGCTCGAAGGCGAGGGTTCCGACTCGGTGGAGCTGGCGGTCAGCGCCGAGGCTCCCGACGAGGCTGGTCGAGCAAGCGCCTTCGTACTCGCCGTGAAGCCCAAGGGGGGCCTGCCGGAAAAGCCGCTGGCGCTGCAGGCGCGCGTGCGCCTGTCCGGGCCGGGACTCGAGGAACTGCGCCTGCCGATCGCGATTCAGCCGCGCTGATCATCGCGCAACACGCGGGCGAAGCGCAGCTTGCCGGCCTGCACCAACAGCGGCGCGCCCCGGGGCTCGACCTTGTGGCGCGGATCCTTGACCACGGAGCCGTCGAGCTTGACGGCGCCCTGCTCGATCAGCCGCCGCGCATCCGAAGTGGTGGCGCTGAGGCTCAGTTCCTTCAGCAGGTTGGGCAGCGCATAGCCGCCCTCGGGCGCGCCTGGCGGGTAGGCGTGCTCGGGAATTTCCGTCGGCAGCTCCTTGTCGCGGAAGCGCCGATCGAATTCCTCGCGGGCCGCGCGACCGGCCGCCGCACCGTGAAAAAAGCCCGCGATCTCCTGACCCAGACGCGCCTTCGCCTCGCGCGGATGGCCCTTCAGGAGCGCCTCGATTTCCTCGAGGGGCACGCGCGTGAGCAGACGGAACCATTCCCCGAGCACGTCGTCGCTGATCGACATCACTTTGCCGAACATCTCTCCGGCCGAGTCGTTGAGCGCGATGGCGTTGCCATAGGACTTGCTCATCTTGCGCCCATCGAGCCCGTTGATCAGCGGCGTGGTGAAGCAGATCTGGCCGACCTGCCCCTCGCTCGCTTGCAGATCACGCCCGCGCAGCAGATTGAAGAGTTGATCCGTTCCGCCCAGTTCCATGTCGCAGCGGACCATCACGGAGTCCCAGCCCTGCATCAGCGGGTAGAGGAATTCGTGGATGCCGATCGGTTCGTTCTCGGCCACGCGCTTTTGAAAGGTGTCGCGCTCCAGCATGCGCGCGACGGTCATCTTGCCTGTCAGCCGCAGCACGTCCTCGAAACGCATCGCGTCGAACCACTCGGAATTGCGGCGCACCTCGGTCTTCGACATGTCGAGCACCCTGGCGGCCTGCTCGACGTAGGTCTTGAGGTTGTTCTCGACCTCGGCGCGGGTCAGCTGCGGACGCAGCTTGTTGCGACCGGAGGGATCGCCGACCATCGCGGTCGAGTCGCCCACGATCAGGACGATCTGATGCCCCAGTTGCTGCAGGTCGCGCAGCTTGAACAGCGGCACGCAGTGGCCCACGTGCAGGTCCGGACTCGAGGGATCCATCCCGAACTTGATGCGCAGGGGCGCTCGCGCGGCGATCGAGCGGGAGAGTCGCTCGACCAGCTCCCGGCGCTCGATGAGATCCACCAGCCCGCGCTCGAAAATCGCCAGCTGGCGTGCGACTTCGGGATGGGACTCGTGCGGCTGGCTGTGAGGGTCGGCCTTCATCGGAATGCCCGATCATAGGGATTGCGCCGGTCCGGCGGCAGCGCCCTAGGGCCCGGATTCGCTCGGGAGCACCAGCGACGGACGCGGCGGCTGCGGTCGGCGGGCCCGGATCCACTCCTGCAGTCGCACCGGATCCTCCGGCAGCGACTCGCCCGCCAGCCAGGACAGCGCCTTGTGGAAGCGCGCCAGATCGACGCGCGTGGCGGGATCCAGCGCCTGACACAAGCGACGGAGCGCCGCGGCGCGTTGGTCCTCCGCGATGCGTGCGGCCGCATCGAGCAGGCCGCGCTCGTCGGTGTCTGTCCGAAGCAGCGCCATGAGTTCACCTGGCTCCAGCGCGTCCCGCAGGCGCTCGGTGCGCGTGCAGGCGCTGACCGGTGCAACCACCCAGCGCATGGCGGGCAGTTCCTGCCCTTCGCAGAGGAGCGTTCCCGAGCGCAACTCCAGCGCGAAGCGCAGGCGCACGGCCCGCTCCGATGGGCGCGGCGCGAGGAAGAACTCGGCCAGCGGCAGTTCGACGCGCCCCTGTGGCGGCAGTTCGATCGAACGCGGCAAGGCGAAGGGCCGCAGATCCTCCGAACGCACGATCGCGCCCCCATTCGTGAGTTCCTCGCGCACGCTGCCCAGCGTGGCGGGTCCCGGCTGCAGCACGAGCGCGCTGGAGAGCGGATTGCGGATTTCGAGCGTCAGGGCGTGCCCGCTCGCCCCCGGCAGACGCTCCTCCAGTTCACGGGGCAAGGGACGCGGATGCACGAGCAGCTCCAGTGCCAGCGCGCGCACGGTCGCTCGGCCGTTCAGCACCCGCTCGAACACGCGCAGGAGCTCCGCGGTCGCCTGATCGGGCCCCAACGACCAGATCCGGTTGAGGATGGCCTGCGCGGCTTCGTCCTCGTTCGAGCGCAGTGCTTCCTGCAAGGCTTCCAGCGCGCCGACGAAGCGCGGCTCTGCCCGGGCGATCGCCGCGGGAGTGGGCGCGGAAACAGCATCGCGCCCGCCGGTGCCCTGACAGCTCGCAAGGAGCAGAAGGGCGCAGACGGGCGCGAATCGCATGGGGTCGGGGAGCAGGATCAGCCCGCGGACTCGCCCTCAGCAGCAGCCTCGGCAGCCTTGGGGTTGGCGGCCTCGCGAGCCTTGGCTTCGTTGGCGGCCGCGATGACCTTCTCGTTCTCCTCGAAGTCCGCGTGAACGAACGAGAGACCGATCTTGCGCTCCTCGGTGTCGACGCGGATCACGCGCACTTCCACCTTCATGCCGGGCTTGACGATGTCCTCGACGTTGCTGACCTTGTCCTCGGAGAGCTCGCTGATATGCAAGAGGCCCTCGAGGTCGTCCTCGAGCTTCACGAAGGCACCAAAGTTGGTGATCTTCGTGACATAGCCCGAGAGCAGGTCGCCGACGTGGTAGTTCTGCGGAATCGTCTCCAGCCAGGGGTCGGGCGAAAGCTGCTTCTTGCCCAGTGCGATGCGCTTCTTCTCCTTGTCGACGGAGAGCACCACGCACTGAACCTTGTCGCCCTTCTTGACCATTTCCGAGGGGTGCGTGACCTTCTTGGTCCAGCTCATGTCGGAGACGTGCAGCAGGCCGTCGATGCCTTCTTCGATTTCGACGAACGCGCCGTAGGAGGTCAGGTTGCGCACCGTGCCCTCGATCACCGTGCCGATCGGGTAGTGCTCTTCGACCAGATCCCAGGGGTTGGTCTCGGCCTGCTTCATGCCGAGGCTGATCTCCTGCTTCTGGTGGTTGAACTCCAGCACGACGACGTTGACCTTGTCGCCGATCTTGACCAGTTCGCTGGGGTGGTTGACGCGCTTGGTCCAGGACATCTCGGAGATGTGCACCAAGCCCTCAACGCCGTCTTCCAGCTTCACGAAGGCGCCGTAGGACATGATGTTGACCACCTCGCCCTGGTGCTTCGATGCCACCGGGTAGCGCGACTCGATGCCCTCCCAGGGGCTGGCCTGCTTCTGCTTGAGGCCCAGCGCGATACGCTCGCGGTCGGAGTCGACGCGCAGCACGACCACCTCGATCTCCTGGTCCATCTTGACCAGCTCGCTCGGGTGGTTGATGCGGCCCCACGACATGTCCGTGATGTGCAGCAGACCGTCGATGCCACCCAGATCGACGAACACGCCGAAGTCGGCGATGTTCTTGACGATGCCCTTGCGGCTCTGCCCCTCGGTGATGTCCTTGAGCAGATCTTCCTTCTTCTTCTGGCGCTCTTCCTCGAGCAGCTTGCGGCGGCTGACGACGATGTTCATCCGCTCGGTGTCGATCTTGATGATGCGCGCGCGCACCGGCTCGTTGAGGAAATCGGAGATGTCGTGCGTGCGCCGCAGGTTGACCTGGCTGGCGGGCAGGAATACGTTGACGCCTTCGACGTCGACGAGCAGGCCGCCCTTGATCTTGCGCTGGACGATACCTTGGATGTCATCGCCCTCCTTGTATTTCGTCGAGACCCGATCCCAGGCGCGCAGACGATCCGCGCGGCGCTTGGAGATCAGGACCGTGCCCTGGTCCTCGTCGATGCCCTCATACCAGACTTCGAAGGTCTCGCCCGCCTTGGGCAGGATCTCACCGAACTCCGCGATCGGGATCTGGCCTTCGGACTTGCCTCCGATGTCCATCACGACCATGCCGGTCTTCTCGTCGACCGAGTGGACGTTGGCCTGAACGATGCTGCCGGACTTGATGTCCTTGACGGCGATGGCGAGTTTGTCGTTGAGCTGAGCCTCGCTCATGCCGCTGGTCGCGGCATTCAGGAGACGATCGAGTTCATCCGCGGGAAGTTCGTATTGCTTGAGACGCTTGGAAGCGAGGGACATGAAAGAAAAAAACAGGACGGTACGGACGGGGAAGGGGCCTGACTGGGCCCACGCAGCCGCTGCTCGCAGGGGAGAAGGGGTCGAAAGTGTAGAGGGGTGCCGCCCCGAGAGCAACCTGGGAGCCCCAAAAGGAGGTCCTAGGTCTGGCCCGAAAGCGTCCGCAGAGCGGCTTCCAGCTGAGCCAAGGCATCGGGAGCGCCCGGATCGATCGGATCCCCGACCCGGACCCGGATCCGCGCGGGCCGCGGCAGGATCATCGAGCGGTTGAGCATCGCGTAGCCGCCCTCGATGCCGACCGGGACGATCGGCACCTTGCCCATGCGCGCCGCCAGCAGCGCTCCGGCCTTGATCTCGCCGAGCCGTCCGTCGCGAGAGCGAGTGCCTTCGGGGTAGATCGCGACGCAATCGCCCGCATCGAGGTGCTCCACCATCGCGCGGATGGCGCGCGTGTCGGCCGTGCCGCGTTTGATCAGCACGGCCCGGCACTGGCGCATCACGAAGGACAGCCAGCGGGCGCCGTCGAGCGTGTCGCGTGCGACGAAGGCGACATGCCGGTCGGTGACGCACGAGATGATCGGGATGTCGAGGTGCGTCGTGTGGTTGGCGGCCAGCACGACGCCGCCGACGGCGGGAATGCGCTCGGCGCCCTCGACGCTCATGCGGTTGTAGCTCTTCAATACGCACCAGGAGAGCCCGCGCAGGAAGCGGTAGACGAGTGTCTTGTCGGTCTGCACCGTCATCGCCGCGGTCCCCGGGCAATTTCCGAGAGCAACCGCTCGACGACCTCCTCGCGGCTCAATCGATCCGTGTTCACGCGAACGGCGTCGCTCGCGCAGACCAGCGGCGAGTCCTTGCGCGACGAATCGAGGTGGTCGCGCAATTCGATGTCGGCCTGAATCTCCGCCAGCCGCTCGGGCGCGCCCAGTTCCAGGCAGCGGCGCTCGGCCCGCACGCGCGCGCTCGCGGTCAGGAAGAACTTGTGCGCGGCGTTGGGAAACACGACCGAGCCCATGTCGCGGCCCTCCGCGACGAGTCCTCCGCGCCGCTCCGCCTCCGCGCGCTGCGCGCGCACCAGCGAGCGGCGCACTCCCGGATGCGCCGATACTGCCGAGACCGCCTTGGTCACGGTTTCGCTGCGGATCAAGGGTTCCGCGGGCCGGCCGTCGATCAGGATCCGGCCCTGCGCGTCAAAGCCCAACTCGAGTTGCTCGGCCAGCCTCGTGCAGGCCTCGCCATCCATAGGGTCGAGATCGTGCTCCAGCGCCACCAGCGTCACCGCGCGGTACATCGCGCCGGTGTCGAGAAAGCTGAGGCCCAAGCGCGCGGCCAGGCTGCGCGCCAACGTGCTCTTGCCCGAACCCGCCGGGCCATCGATGGTGATGATCATCGCGGCCGGCGAGTTTACGGGCTGCGCGCGCTCGACTCAAACTGCAGGCCCGCGCGCGTGAAACGGATCACGTCGCACGGCCCGCCGAAGGCCTGAGCCACGATCCAGCGACCCAGGGCGCGGCGCTCGTCGCGCAGCTCGTGAGCGTGCCCGCAGATCAGAAGATCGGCGCCGCTGTGCGCCAACTCGGCATCGACAGCCTCGGCCTGTATCGACTTGTCCGCGTCGGGCTTGGTGCTCAGAGACGCCATCGAGGCCCGGCGCAGCCGTCGGCCGATGGCGCGTGCCAGACTCCAAGGCATCACGCGCGCGAGCGCGCGCACCGGCGCGCAGCGCAGCACGCGCCGCAGGCGCTGATAACCTGCATCGCGCGTGCACAGCGTGTCGCCGTGCAGCAAGCGCGCGAGGCTGCCATCCGGCAGGCGCGCCAGCGCGCCCTCGGGCAAAAGCCGTGCGCCGCTGGCCGTCTCAAAGCTCGCGTCGAGCAGGAAATCGCGGTTGCCCGGCACGATCCACACGCGCAAGCCCTGCTCCGCCCGCGCCCGCAGCGCCGCCACGAGCCCGGGAGTCGCGCCGGCGCCGAGCGCCTTGGGCCCCACCCACACATCGAACAGATCGCCGAGCACCACGAGCGCCGGACAGCCGGGCTCAACGCGCTCCAGAAAGCCGAGAAAAGCGCCGACCGAGGCGGGCGACTCCAGATCGAGATGCAGGTCGGTGATCAGGAGTGATCCACTGGCGAGTTCGATGCCGGGCCCTTGCCAGATCGCGCCCATGCTCAGCTCTCTTCCTCGTCGGTGTTGGGGCTGGAAGCCTGCAGCCCATGCTCGCGCAGCTTCTCCCACAAGACCTTGCGCGAGATGCCCAGTAGCTGCGCCGTCTGGCTCTTGTGACCGCCCGTCGCCTCCAGTGCGCGCAGGAGATGCGCGCGTTCGGCCTCATGGAGCACGACGCGCAGCGGCTCGATACCGGGCGAAGCCTCCGCCGCGCCGCGCCAGCGCGGATCGACGGGCACGAGATCCTCCAGCGCCAGTTCGGACTGCTCCCCCGCCAGCGCGATGGCGCGCTGGATGGCGTTCTCGAGCTCGCGCACATTGCCCGGCCAGGCGTAGCGTTCCATCATCGCCAGAGTGCTGCGCGCGATCCGATAGCTCCTGGCGCGCCCGTGGCGCTCGATCAGGGCTGCCGCCAGCAGCGGCACGTCGCCCGTGCGCGCGCGCAGCGGCGGAAGCAGGATCGGAACCACCGCGATACGGTAGTAGAGGTCTTCGCGAAAGCGGCCCTGCCGCACGAGTTCCTTCAGGGGGACCTTGGTGGCGGCCACGACGCGGATGTCCAGCGGCAGCGTGCGCGTGCCTCCGATGCGCTCGAATTCGCGCTCCTGCAGCACCCGCAGCAGCTTGACCTGCATCACGAGCGGCATGTCGTCGATGTCGTCGAGAAACAGCGTGCCCTTGTCGGCGAGTTCCAGCCGGCCCTGCTTCTCGCGGCGCGCGTCCGTGAAGGCGCCCTTTTCGTGTCCGAACAGTTCGGCCTCGAGCAGCGACTCCGGCAGCGCCGCGCAGGACAGAGGCACGAAGGGGCCCTCGCGCCGCGGGGACAGCCGGTGGATCGCGCGCGCGATGCGCTCCTTGCCGGTGCCGCTCTCCCCCTGCACCAGCACGGTCGCCTCGCTCGGTGCGACGGTACGCACGCGCTCGAACACGGCCTGCATCGGCTCGGAATGGCCCACGATGCCCTCCAGACCCTGGACTGGCAGCGCCGAGCGCAACTCGCGATTCTCATGCTCCAGCCGGAGCAGTCGCGCGTGCACGGCCAGCATCCGCACGATGCTCTCGTTGCGGAAGGGCTTTTGCACGTAGTTGACCGCGCCCAGCCGCATGGCTTCGACCGCGGATTCCACCGTCGCGTAGCCGGTCATCAAAATCACGGGCCGTTCAGGCGCGAGCGCCACCGAACGCTCGAGCACGCTCATCCCGCCCGCTCCGGGCATGCGGATGTCCGTGACGACCGCATCGGGAGCCTCGCGCTCGAGCAGCGTCAGCGCCTCGGCGGTGCTGGTGGCGAGCAGCACGACATGTCCCGCGGCCGCGAGCGCGTCGGCCAGCGTCTCCCGGATCGTGATCTCGTCCTCGGCGAGCAGCACCCGCATCGCTGGCGGTCTCCTAGGCGGAGAAGGGCTCGCGCAGCACCATGCGGCCGCCCCCCTGCGCGACGGCTTCGGACAGCGCCGTCTCGGCCAGTTCCAGCAGAAGATCGTGGAACAGGAGCTCGCCGCGCAGGCTGCTGATGCCGATCGACAGGCTCAGGCGCGGCCCCGGGCCGTCGCCCCCGAGTTCGAGCAGCGCGGCCGATTCGATCAGGCGCGCGGCGAGGATCTGAGCCCCGCCCACGGGCGTGTGCGGCAGCAGCAGCACGAAGTGGTCGTCCGCCATCCTTCCTATGAGATCGGAAGAGCGCGTCTTGCGGCGCAGGAGACCGACCACCTCGCGCAGCACCAGTTCCTTGAATTCGAAACCGCGCTCGTCGCGCAAGACATCGAGTGCGTCCACGCACAGGGCCATGACGCAGAACGGATACTTGTAGCGCCCGGCGCGCGAAAACTCGGTCTTCGCAAGATGCTGAATCTGCGCCAAAGAGTACAAGCTGCGCGGAGCGCCCGTCGGGGTGGGATTCGAAGGCTGGCTGCGGCGCTCGCTCATGTGCGGTGTCCACGCTCTTGTACCCCTTTCGGATGCGGAAGTCACCTTGGGCTCGAGTTTCGTAGCCCTGAGCGGGCGGCGGGACTATCCTTGCCCACCATGCCGACGCTTTCCCTGTGCCTCGCGCTGCTCTCCGCCCCCGAGTGGGCCACCCTGCCCCTGCCGAGCCTGTGCCTGCCGCCGCCCGGGGTACAGGCGCTCGCCCGCCGCGTCGATGCGGCGCACATCCAACGCGTCGCGGTCCAGCCCGGCGCGGAGAACTCCGCCAGTTCGGGCAGCACCGAGCTGACGCGCATGCCGATCGGCATCTTGACGCGCCAGCTCGAGGAAGCGGCGCGGGCCGCCGGCGGCAAGCTCGCCGTGCAGCCCAGCGGACCGGAGCTGTTGGTCGAAGGCGACGCTCCGGGCCTCGCCGCCGCGCGCGCCTGGCTGGCGGACCTCGAAGCGCAGACCAGCGCGCTGCGCATCGAGCTCGCCGTGACCCTCAGCACGGAAGTCGGGCAGCCGAGCATCGAAGAGCGCGCCGAGGTGCTGCCCGGCGACTGGATCAGCCTGGGACGGCGCGAGAAGCGCGATTTCCTCGGCGACTTCGACGTCGAAGTTGCGCAGGACAGCGGCGCCGCGGATCCGGTGCTGATGCAGACGCTGGAGGGCGCGATGCTGGAGCTTTCCGTGCGCACGCTCGACAGCTCGCGCGAGCTGGTCATCGTGGGCGCGCTCGACATCAGCCGCGTGATCGAGACGGCGAGCTTCGAGCCCGGCACGCTCGATCTGGGCCAACTGGAGCTGCCGCGCCTGCGCGTGGCGAGCCTGTGCTTCGCCGACACGCTGCCCGAGGGCGGCAAACTCGAACTGAGCCTGGAATTGCCAGGATCCCAGCAACCCTGGCGCCTGTCCGTCGAAGCGCGGCGCGCCCGCCCCGCGGCCGCCGCCCCTGACAAGCTCGGCTGGCAGATCGTCGATCTGTCGGCCTTGAGCCTGCCCGCGCAGCGCTTGCCCGCGATCGCGCCCGGCGGCAGCCTGGATGAGGAACTCGAACGCAATCTGGCGCGGCCGCGCGAGACGCATGTCGAAGCCGGAGCGATCGCCAGCTGGCTGGCTCGCGACGCGTCGAGCGGCAGCAAGCTGTTCGGCTCTTCCAGCAGCGCTCCCGGACCGCTGTTCACCGACAGCCTGCTGTTCCTGCCCCGGGCCGACCCACAGGGACTGGCGCGGGCGCGCGAGTTGCTCGCCGCACTGGAGCAATCGCGCCGACTCGGCGGCCGGCTGCGCGTGCAGCAGGGCGGGCTCAAGGCCGAGTTCCCGATCCTCGTCTGCGAACCGGCCCGGCTGCGCTTTGGCACCGAGTACGCGCTGCTGCGCGACTACCAGATCGAGATCGCGGGACAGACCTGGATGCCCGATCCGGTGCTGGACGTGCTGTTCGACGGGCTCGTGCTCGATGCCCAGTCACAGGGCAGCGCGCAGGCGCAGCTGCTGGCCGTGATCACCAGCGGCAGCGAGGCGCGCACGCTGGCGCGCACGAGCGCGTGGGCCGGAGCCTTGCAGGCCAATCAGCGTTCGATTCGCGCGCGCCATTGGCTGCAGGCTGCCGAGGCGCGCGTGCAGTTCGAAGCCGACGCACGGCTGGAAACGGTTTTCCGTCCGCGCTGAACGGTATACTGCGGTTCAGGCACACCCTTGAAGCTCGGCCTCCACCAATCCGCCCGGATGGAGCAGCGACTGATGCAGTCGCCGCAGATGATCCAGGCCATGCAGATCCTGCAGCTGTCCACGCAGGAGCTCGAGGAGCGCATCGAGCAGGAACTGGTGGAAAACCCGTTCCTCGAGACCAGCGAGACTAGCCCCGCGGACGAGGGCCAGCTCGCCAGCTTCGCCGAAGAGCTGGGCAGCGTGACGCATCGGCGCGACGAGCGCGCGCGCACCAGCGCTGGCGGCAGCGAGGAGTCGGACCGCAAGCTAGAGGCCATGGCGAACACGCCCGACGCCGAGCGCACGCTGGCGGAGGATCTGGGCGCCGAGCTGGCTTTTCTGGAACTCGACGAGCGCTCCCGCGCGATCTGCGAACTGCTGCTGTATTCGCTCGACGAGCGCGGCTATCTGCGCGCGAGCTTCGAGGAGTTGGCCCGCGAGGCCAGCCACGAAGGCGAGCCTCCGGTGACCACGCAGGAGGTCGAGCTCTGGCTGGGCGAGTTGCGCCACCTCTCGCATCCCGCCATCGGCGCGCGCGACATCAAGGAATGCCTGCGCCTGCAGCTCGCGGCCTCCGGCTACGACGATCCGCTGCTCGTGCGCATCGTCGAGGAGCATCTCGAGGACCTTGAACACAATCGGTTGCCGCGCATCGCCAAGGCCACCGGTCATTCGATCGAGGACATCAAGGAAGCCGTCGAAGTGCTCCAGCGCTTCGACCCGCATCCCGGTTCCGGCTACGGCGACAGCCGGGCCGCCGTGATCCTGCCCGACGTGATCGTCGAGGAGCAGGACGGCGAGTACATCGTGCGCCTCGAGCGCGCGCGCTCACCGCGTCTGGTGCTCTCGGAGGCCTACAAGGACTTCCTCAAGAATCACGCCAAGGACGGCGACAAGCAGGCCGCCGCGCGCGAGTGGATCAAAAAGCGCATGGAATCGGCGCGCTGGTTCATCGAAGCGGTCGAACAGCGCGAGCACACGCTCGAGCGGGTGGCCAAGGCGGTCTTTGCCCGCCAGCGCAGCTTCCTCGACAAGGGCGTCGAGGGTCTGCAGCCGCTGCGCATGCAGGAGATCGCCGACGAGGTCAAGGTGCACATCTCGACCATCAGTCGAGCGGTGGCGGGCAAGTACGCCCAGACCCCGCGCGGGATCCTGCCGCTGAAGTACTTCTTCACCAGCGGCACGACCAGCGAGACTGGGATGAGCGCCAGCCAGCAGTCGATTCAGCAGAAGATCAAGCAACTGATCGAGGCCGAGGATCCCGCTCATCCGCTCTCGGACGAGGATCTGGCGCTCAAGCTCGAGGAGAAGGAGCAGATCCGCATCGCGCGCCGCACGGTCACGAAGTACCGCAAGGCGCTCTCGATCCCCTCCTCCAGCGAACGCAAGCGCTTCTGATCCGGCGCGCTCAGCGCACGATCTGGTCCGCGGGCAGTCCGAGCTTGTGCAGGTGATTGAAGAGCCAGCCTTCTTCCTGAATCATCGAATCCAGCTCGGGGTGCGAGTCCTTGGTGATGTTCACGATCTTGTAGCTGACCCCCTTGGGGCCAGGGCCCATTTCAAAGCCGAATGAGACCGGCGTTCCCGGCGGAGCATCCTTGCGAATGGCATCGGGCGGCAGTTTCTCACCCTCGGCGAGCTCGTAGGTGTCGTAGAAGCCGTCCTTGAGGCACTGCTTGAAGGCTTTGTCCCGCTCCGTCATCATCCTGCGCAGCATGAGTACGTAGACGTCCTGCTTTTGCATCAGCGTCAGGTCCGCGTACTTGACCTCGAACTCAACCGGGTCGCAGGAAAGCACCCGTCTGGCGACAAAGGCCTCGATGTCAAAGGCAGCAAGCGGCGGCTCATCGGAGGCATTTGACGAAGTCCTGTAGGAGAGATCTGCGGGTGCGGGCCCGGCCACGGGCTCCCTGTCCGCAACCAATGTGCTCGCGGGGGAAGGGGATGCGAGCATCGGAGCGGTCGGGGCCGGCGCAGTCGATAGATCTGCCTCCGCAGATCGCGTCGGTGCTTCCGCTCCGCGCAGTGCCCCACCGATTCCCATGCACAGACAGCACAAAATCAACAGCGATGCGATCTTGATCATGGGCCCCTGGATCATTGACAAGCACCGCAAGCAAACAGGATGGGATAGAAGGGTTGATTCGTGCACGGGCAACGAATGCCGCAAGTGGTACTTCCATCGCACTGGACTGTCGTTCCGAGGCAGGAGAAGGGCTGAACGGTGGCGGGCTGTGTTGAGTATGTACAAGTCAATTCGCCCAAGAAATTGAACTTGCACCCACCACAATCAGCGATTTGCATCATTGTCGCCATGCCGGTGGCTACACATAGGCACCCCACCAAGGGTCTCGCGCAGAGAGCATTGGAATCCATGATGGAATCTGCGGGCGTGCAGAGACGATTCGATCCTGCGCCGCCTTGCGGCAGCGTGACGGAGGGAATGGCGAGTGCGATGGGAATTGTTGCCAGAAGAAATGCGAGTTTCATCGGGAAGGGTACGAGACCAGAATCAGACCGCGGCGGGATTACCTACAGACTGCTATTGATCAAGGTACGAACTCGCGACACCTTGTCAAGCGGAAAAATCCAATGCATTCCCTGACCTGCCCATCCGTGCCCTCATCGCCGTGACGAGTGTGCGCGCTGGATTCCTGCCGCTCGGGGCTGTTACAGTCTCCCGACATGGCGACAAAAGCAACGGAACTGCGCAAGGGCATGGTCATCGTCGGCGAGCGCGGCGCGCTGCTCTTGATTACCGAGTACTCGCACCACACCCCCGGCAACCTGCGCGCGGTGATCCACCTCAAGGTCCGCAACGTCCAGACCGGCGTCACGACCCCCATGCGCCTGTCGTCCTCCGATGCCTTCGATGTGGCCTACCTCGACCGCAAGAAGTGCGAGTACCTCTACAAGGACTCGACCGGCTACGTCTTCATGGATCAGGAGTCCTATGAGCAGTTCCCGCTCTCGGAGGAACTGATCGGCGACAAGATGGGCTATGTTCGCGACAACACCGTGGTCGACGTCACCTTCCACGAGCAGCTGCCGATCGGCGTCGAACTGCCGCCCACGGTGACGCTCAAGGTGATCGAGGCCGAGCAGGTGGTCAAGGGCGACACCGCCCGCAACCTGACCAAGGACGCGGTCGTCGAGACCGGACTCAAGGTGCGCGTGCCGGCCCACATCAAGGTCGGCGAGGACATCCGCATCAAGACCGAGGACGGCGAGTTCCAAGGCCGCGCCTGATGGGCACGGCCCTGGCCTGATTCGCGCTAGCGCCGGTAAACCTCGACGGAGAGGTCGCGGCTTTCGACCATCAGCGGCCAGGCGCGCGCGGCGCGGCATTCCTCGGCGAGGAAGCGCTCGAAGGCAGCTCGCTCGAGCGGATCCCACTCGTCGAGCTGCCCGCGGTTGAACACGATCCAAAGCCCGCGGCCGCTGTTCGCCCAGTCCTGCACCTCGGGTGGATTGAAGCGCGAGAGCACGCGCAGGCGGCCGGCATCGCGCAGGTCGCGATGCGTGGGATCGAGATAGAATTCCCCCACCGGACCTTCCATGGCGAGGATCAGATCGTCCTCGGCGCGTTTGTCCCAGACGTACTCGAAGGCCTCGCGCCAATGCGGACGCTCGCCGTTGCGCACGCTGAAGTACAGCAGGCTGTTCGCCAGCTGCGGCAGCGCCAGCAGGGCCACGAGCGCTCCCGCGAGACCGATGCCCGAGCGGATCGGCTGCACCGCCAGCACGAGCACCAGCGGCAGGAGCACGAACACGTACTGGGCCGAGACACGCACCTGGGTGGACAGCACAAAAGCGCCCAGCAGCACGCTGACGCACAGCGCGGCGATCAGCAGGCTCGCGGCATCGCGCTCCCGCCAGGCCAGCAACGCACCGATGGCCGCCGCCACGCAGATCAGCGGACTGAGATAGAAGCCCGTCGTCAGCGCGAGGTGCGCGGGATAGAAGGCCGCGCGAGTCAGGCGGTAGGTCTGCCAGGAGTCGTACAGCATCGGCGCCGCCAGCGCCCCGACCAGCAGCACCCCCAGCCCCAGGTAGAGGGCCGGCCACTGCAGGCGCGTGACTTCGATCAGGCCAAGCGGCTTCAGCAGCCAGGGCGCCAAGAGGAGCGCGGGCAGGAACAGCGCCGCCGAGGGATGGAACAGGGCCGCCAAGGCGCACAGCGCGACGCCGGCGAGCGAATGGCCGTGTCGGCGCTCGAGCAGACCGCGCAGGCACAGCGCGATTCCGATCAGGCTGAAGAGCTGCGCCAGCGTGTAGAAGCGCGCGTTTTGCGACCAGTACAGCGCCCAGGGAGAGGCGGCCAGCAGCAGCGCGGCGGCAGATGCGCGCCGGGCGCCCACCAGCGGCCGCAAGCACCAGGCGCAGGCCGCGATGGCGAGGAAGCCCGCAATCGCTGGCAGCAGCCGCAAGCTCCACTCGCTCGCTCCGCCGCCGCTCCATTCGACCACGGCCGCGATGGCGCGGTAGCCAAGCGTGTTGTGGATTTCGATGCTGGAGAGCGATTGCGCGTCCGCCCAGGTCAGCGCCTCGTCGTACCACAGGCTCCACTCGCCCAGACGGTGAAAGCGCAGCGCTCCCACCAGCAGCGCCAGGCCCAGAAAAAGCCGGGCCAGGGGGTCAGGGCGTGCGGACGGATTTTCCACTCCAGCAGGGTTCCAAAGCCGGTCGAGGAATACAACACTACAGGCTGCCTGCCATGCGATCCTCCCTCCCCTTGCTCGGCTGCGCGCTGCTGCTCGGCTCCTGCGCGACTTTCGACAACAGCGCCAAGGTGGTGCTCGCTTCCGATCCGCCCGGCGCGCGCGTGGCGATCGATGACGCGGACACCGGCTTCGTGACGCCGTGCATCCTCGAGCTCGATCCCGACGAGAGCGCGATGCTTTCCTTCGAGCTGCCCGGTCACCACACGGCGCTGCGGCTGCTGGTGCCCGAAACCTCCAAGCAGGCCATGCTGTGGAGGCAGATGTACCTCAACTCCTCCGTCTGGCATTTTCCGCTGTGGCTCAACTTCCGGGACACCTTCGTGCCGGTGCGCGTCGACAAGCGTCTGAGCCCCGGCCGGATCTTCGTGCGCCTGGAGCGCCTCAGCGATCCGTGAGCGGAACTCGGCCGGCGGTCTTTCTCGACCGGGACGGAACGCTGAGCGAGGAACTCGACTGGGTGCGCCGTCCCGAGGATCTGCACCTGTTCGCCGGTTCGGGCGCGGCCGTGCGCAAGCTCAACGCGGCGGGCGTGTTCGTGGCCCTGGTGACCAACCAGAGCGCTGTCGCCCGCGGGCTGATCAGCATCGCCGAGCTCGAAGCGATCCACGCGCACCTCCAGACGCTGCTGGCGCGCGAGGGCGCCAGACTCGATGCGATCGCTTACTGCCCGCACCATCCCACCGAGGGTCTGGGGATCTGGAGAACCGAATGCGAGTGTCGCAAGCCCAAGAGCGGCCTGCTGCTGCGCCTGATGGAGGAGCACGGCCTCGATCCGGCGAAGAGCTTCGTGATCGGCGATGCGGCGCGGGATCTGGAAGCCGGGGCGGCGCTCGGGATCCCGGGGATCCTCGTGCGCACGGGCAAGGGTCTGCGCGAACAGGCCCGCGCCGCCGATGCGCTGGCCGTGGTCGACGCTCTGCCGCAGGCTGTCGAGCTGGTGCTCGCGCGACTTCAGGGCAGATAGCGCATCAGCGGGCCGGAGAGCGAGCGCGCCAGCCACGGCGGCAGCCGGGCCCAGGCGTCGCGCAGCTTCTGCGTCTTGGGATTGCTCGGATGGAAGTCGGGCAGCTCCCTGGAGCGCACCAGATGGAAGCGATAGGGCAGCACTCGAGGCTCGAAGCCTTGGTGCAGCTTGAAGTGGTAGGGACCTGAATCGACGCGGCTGCGCCCCAGATCGAACTTCCGCAGCCCGCGGCGGATCGACTCCTCTTGCAGCCGCGTGACCATGAAATTCGTCGCCGAATACTCGCGGTTGGCGCGCGCGTCGGTGCCCACGTAATAGAACATGAGCGTATCGCGGAACACGAAGGACATGGTCGTGGCGATCACCTCGCTGTCCTTGTGCACGCAGTGGACCAGCACATTGGGACCGAATTCGCGCGCCAGTTCCTCGAACCAGCGGCGCGGCAGCCCGGGAGAACCGAGTCCCTGCTTGGAGGACAGGAACAGCCGCTCCAGATCGGGCAGATACCACAGCCCCTCGCGCAGGCTCAGGCCATGCTTGTCGACCGCCTTGCGCACTTCGGCGCGCGCGCGCTTGGGTAGGTTCTTCATCACCTCGTCCGCCGTTGCCGGCAAGGGGTGCACGAAGGTCGCGTACAGGTCCGAGGGCACCAGTTCGATCGCGGGATCGACAGGAGCGTGCTCGTAGCGCAATTCCAGGCGCCCGACGCGCTCCGCGCGCGCCAGTTCGGCGGCGTCGCGGAGCAGGGCCGCGGCGGTGGCTTCATCGGTGGCGAGCGGCCCACCGTAGACCGCGTAGGGCGTGGAGATCAGATGCTTGCGCAGGCGCGGCGTCGAGCAGGCCATCAGCGGCAGCACGCCGACGACGGCGCCATCGCAGAGCGCGATCCGATCGCACGGACCGTGTCCGAAGACGCGCGCGACGACGCGATTCCAGCCGGAAAGGTGGAAGAAGCTCGCCTGCGGATGCCTCTGCACGAAGTCATCCCATGCGGCGGCATCGGCGGCGACGGCCGGACGGATTTGGAGTCCTTCACTCATGCGGTCGCTGCTCTGCTCCTGTCTCGGCGTGTTCCACGATGCGCTCGATGCGGTATTCGCGCAGATTGCGCGCCTGCGTGAAGATGATGATCTCGCCCACCAGTCCGACGCCGATCACCTGCACGCCCAGCACCGACAAGAGCATTCCGAGCTGAAACAGGGGCCGATTCCAAAGCCCGCCGCCGTAAAGCAGCCAGCTGATCGCGATGGAGCCGGAGAGCACCAAACCCAGCGCCAGAAACAGGCCGCCGATGACGCCGAAGAAACGCAGCGGCTTGAGCGTGAATTTGGACAGGAAGATCATGCCCAGAATGTCCAGCGCACGGCGCACGTACACCCCGATGCCGAAGAAGCTGGCTCCGCCCCACTCCTGGATGTGCCGCACGGGCGCTTCGACGACGCGGAAGCCCTGTCGGTACGCCAGCACCGGCAGGAATCGGTACATGTCCCCGTAGATCACCAGCGTCTCGAGCACTTCGCGGCGCATGGCCCGGAAGGTGCAGTTGAGGTCGTGAAACTGCATGTCGACCGAGCGCCGCATCAACCAGTTGAAAGCGCTCGATTGGATGCGATTGAGCAGCGGATCGATGCGCGGCCGGCGCCAGGAGGTCACGAAGTCCGCGCCTGAATCGAGGCTCTGGAGCAGCCGGCCCAACTCGTGCGGGTCGATCTGCAGATACTGGGGCGAGGTGACGATCACCCGGCCGCGCGATTCCTCGAAGGCCGCCGTGAGGCAGACCGAGTCGCCGAAAGCCTGCTGCAGCGCGAGGATCCGGACCCGCCCGCCGAACTGGCTGGAGACTTCATGGGCGTCCTGGAAGGCCTTGCCGCGCACCCCGTCGAACACGAGGAAAAGCTCCCAGCTTCGGCCGAGCGCGTCGAGCTCGCGGCTGAAGGCCGCCACGACGTCGCGCACGGGCGCTTGGCTCGAGTGGATCGGAACCACCATGCTGATGTCGATGCGCGGGTCACTCATTCCGCTCTCCCGCGCGCACGAGCACTCGTGCAGACTGCCCCCGGTGCATCTGGCTGGCCTTGACCGCCAGTTCGGCGACCAGTCCGAGCAGAAAATAGAAGAAGCAGGTCATGAAGATCAGCGAGAACGAGAAGCGCAGCTGCCCCGTCCATTGGCTGCCGGTGTCGCCCAAAAAGGCGGCCACGACCAGACTGAGGAACTGGTAGGCGCCGATCAGGAGCAGCGGCAGGGTCAGCTTGACGAAGTACGAAAGCGGCCGCTGCGAGCTGGTCGCAAGCATGCGCACCACGATCAGGTCCAGCAGCACGCGCGTGGCGCGTCCCAGACCGTACTTGCTCTTGCCGAAGCGGCGCGGACGGTGGTTGACGACGACCTCGGCGATGCGCGCACCGGCTGCCGAGGAGATCGCGGGCAGAAAGCGATGCTGTTCGGCGTAGATCGGCATGCGCTCGAGGAGCTCGCGCCGGAAGATCTTGAGCGTGCACCCGGTGTCGTGAATCGAGACCCGGGTCACGCTGCGGATCAGTCGGTTGGCGATGCGCGAAGGGAGCTTGCGCAGCACGAAGCCGTCGTGACGATTCCGCCGCCAGCCGGCGACGACGTCGTAGCCCGCTTCGATTTTCTCGAGCAGCCGCGGAATGTCCGCGGGATCGTTCTGCAGGTCTCCATCGAGCGTGATTACGTAGCGGCCGCGCGCGTGGTCAAAACCCGCCTGCATCGCCGCTGTCTGCCCGCAGCGGGCCCGGAAGCGGATCAGGCGCACATGCGGATCGCGCCGCGCGAGTTCCATCAACACTTCGAAGGAGCGGTCGCGGGAACGGTCGTCGACGAAGATCAGCTCAAAGCTGCGCCCAAGGGGCCCGAGGGCCGCCACCAGCTCCGCATGCAGCAGCGGCAGGTTCTCTTCCTCGTTGAAGACGGGTACGACGATGCTGAGGTCCACGGACATCTCGGGGGCTGCGCGGCGGGCCGCGGGGGCCTGAAGTTAGTCTCCCATCGGGCGCATTCCCCCCCTGCCCCAAGGGCAAAAAAGGACCCGCCCCCGCTTCGTTTTTGAAACTTCGTAGGTAGCGGCACTTGTCGCCGTTTTCTGAACCGATACGATGCAGGTATGCCCCCCCAGCAAAGCGGCTCCTTGCGCGCCCTCACGATCGGCCCCGGAGCGCGCGGCGATCGCCTGCGGGCGCTGCTCGGCAGCGGGGCGCGGGCGTGTGGAGACCTTCTGGAGTTGTTCGAAGCGCCGGATGGGCGCGTGCTGCTGGATGCGGATCTGGTGCCACCCGAGGATGCCGGCCTGCTGCGCCGCTGGCTCGCGCGTGGTCAGGGCGAGTTGATCCTGTTCGGCTCGCCGCTCGCGCGGCGGGTGTGGAAGGAACTGCTGCGCGAGCCGCGCACGCGCTTTGTCGACTGGCCGGTCGATGTGCTCGATCTGGAGGCGCTGCTGGCAGGCACACACGAAGTGCATGAGGAGCCGCGCCACCAGGCGCAGGATCCACAACTCGCGGAAGTCGAGGCGATCCTCGGCGCCCAAAGCAGGGAGCCCTCGCCCCCAGCGCCGCAGGCGGATGAATCCGCCAGCCTCTCCAGCGAGAGCTTCGAGCTCGAGCCGGCCGAACTGGCGGCACTCGCCGAGGAGCCCGAGCTGCAGGCACCGCTCAGCACGCCTCCAGCTCCACCGGACGCACACAAGACGCCGCAGGCCGAGCAGCCCGAGCTGGTCGCGCCGCCGGCCTACTTCAAGGATCAGGTTGCGGATCTCGCGGACATCGCGCAGCGCATCGAACTGTCGCTCGATCTCGTGGCCGAAGCGGACGAGCGCGCCGCGCTGGCGCCGCTGGAGGACGAGGTCCGGCGGCTGACGCAGTTCACCCGCACGCTGGGCTATCTCGTCGCCCCGCCCGGCCCGGGCAGCCAGAACATCGACCTCGGCGAGCTGGTCGAAATCTTCCTCGCCAGCGCCGTGTCACGCGCGGAGGATGCGCCGCGCTGCCTGTTCCGCGGCGGCGGGCCGCTCGCGGTGCGATCCGACCGCGCGCTGCTGACGCAGGCGCTCGACGCCTTCTTCTTCGTGGCGCAGGCCTGCGCCGAAAGCGGCGAGATCGTGCGCGTCCAGACCGCGCGCAGCCTGCTCGAGGGCCGACCGGCGGGTCTGGTCACGATCGAATTCCCCGCCGGCAAGCTCAGCGGCGTCGCGCCGGAGACGATCCTGACGCCCTATGGATTGCGGCGCTTGCTTCCGACGCTGGGCCCCAACGCGCTGGCCGCCGCCACGGGCATTCTGGCCGGTCAGGGCGGCCGAGTGCTGCTCGAGCGCCGCGGCGAGGGGCGCCTCGCCTGGCGGATCGAGCTGCCGCTGTTCGCTCCCAGCGCTCGAAACTAGTTTCGTTCAGGAAGCACGACACGCTTTGTCGAAATCGTTCGACATGGCAGAGTGGAATCGCGTGCTGCTGATCGACGAGGCCCGCTCGAGCACGCGGGCGCTGCTCGACGCGCTGCGGCGCGCAGGTTTTTCCCAGGAGCGCTGCGCCAGCGTCCCGGCCGCCTGCCGCCGCCTGGAGCGCGAACCGGCCATCGCCGTGCTGCGCGGCGAACTCGAGGATGCCGAGCAGCTGATCCGACATGCGCAGGCGCTGATCGTGCTCAGCGACTTTCCCCGCGAGCACCAGCTGCCGGAAGGCTGCGAGGAACTGAGCGAGCCGATCGGTCCGGAGGAGATCGTGCGCGCCGTGCGTCGGCAGGCCGAGCGTCTGCGGCTGGCACAGGAGAATCGTCGGCTGCGCGAGGCCGTCCACGAGCGCTTCCAGCTGGGCGCGCTGGTCTCGCGGGATCCGGCCTTCGAGCGCATCGCGCACACGGTCTCGGCGCTGGCAGACACGCGCGCCGGCGTACTGATCGTCGGCGAGAGCGGCACCGGCAAGTCGCTGCTCGCGCGCACCATCCATCAGCTCTCCTCGCGCTTGCACGGGCCCTTCGTCGAGGTCAACTGCGGCGCCTTGCCGGCCAACCTGCTGGAAAGCGAGCTCTTCGGGCATGTCAAGGGCGCGTTCACCGGCGCACTGCGCGATCGCGAAGGCAAATTCGAAGCCGCGCAGGGCGGCACGATCTTCCTCGACGAAATCGGCGTCGCCCCGGCGGACCTGCAGATCAAGCTCCTGCGCCTGCTGCAGGAGCGCCGCTTCGAGCGCATCGGCGAGTCCCGCACCCGGGAGACAGATGCGCGCGTGATCGCCGCGACCAATGCCGATCTCGAGGCCGAGGTGCGAGCCGGCCGCTTCCGCGAGGATCTTTACTGGCGCTTGCACGTGGTGACGCTCGCGCTGCCCCCGCTGCGCGAGCGGCCGCGCGACATCCTGCTGCTCGCCGAGCATTTCCAATTCCGCTTCGCCACGGAGCACAACCGCCAGGTCTCAGGCTTCACGCAGGGCGCCGAACAGGCGCTCGTGGCGCACCGCTGGCCGGGCAACGTGCGCGAGCTCGAGCATGCGATCGAGCGCGCCGTGCTGCTCTCGCGCGGCGGGCCGATCGACGAGCTCGGGCTAGGACTGCGCCCCGCGCCCTCCGGAGTGCTCGAGGAACAAAGCCCGTTGCTGCCAGTGAAGCTAGGAATCCCCTTGCGCGAGGCGCTCGAGGAACCGGAGCGCGAGATCATCCGCCGCACGCTGGAGATGAACCACGGCTGCCGTCAGAGCACCGCCCGCATGCTGGCCGTCAACCGGGCCACCCTGTTCAACAAGATGCGCAAGTACGCGCTGCTCGACTTCCCCCACAAGAAGGCGCAGAGCTGAGGCGCTAGACTCACGAGCCCGCCCTCATGAAATGGAAGTCACTGATCCCGCTCTCGCTCGTCGGCCTCGCCGTGGTCGGCGCCGTCGCGCTCGTGACCGTCAGCGGGCGCGAGGATGCCGACGAGTTCTATGCCGACTATCGCGTCAGGGAGCAAAACCGCCCGCTGGCGCGGGATGCGCGACTTGCGGTGCTGGATCTGGCGCTGGAACTCGCACGCGGCGAGGCACGGCGCGAGTTGGAGCAGCGGATTCTCGATGAGCGCAGCACGCTGCTCTTCGAGATGGGCGCGCTCGTGCGCGCCCGCGAGGATTTCCGCGCGATGGCGGAACTCGGAGAACTGACGCGGGCGCAGCAGCTCGTCCGGGCCCGCATCGAGTTGCTGACCGGCGACCTTCCGGCGGCTCGCACGCAGGCGCTCGAAATGTGTCAGCGCTTCCCGCAAGACGCACAGATGCTGTTCTTCCACGGCGAGGTGGAGCACAAGCTCGCCGCTTCCGAGGAGCAGCGCGCCCAGAAGCTGCTCGAGGACGCGCTGATCGACGAGTCCTTCCGCAAGGCCAACGCGGCGCTGCGAATCCTGTGCGGCCGCGATCCCGCCGACCCGCGGCGGGTCGCCTGCATGCAGCAGTTGCGCGACCTGCTCGGTCCACGCGCCGAGTCGATCACCGCTCAGGTGCTCACGGCCGGCGACAAGGCCAGTCAGGCGAGTGCCACCGCGCTGGAGCGCTACGCGCGCAGTCTGGCGCTGGAGTTCCAGCCCGATGTGTTCTCCGCCTACGTGCAACTGCTCGAAGGCACGGGCGAAGTGGAGCGCGCGCTCGATCTGTGCCTCATGGCCTGGCCGCTCGCGAGCGCCAGCAGCCATCGGCCGACGGCTGAATTCCTGTTGCACCATCTGGCGCGCCTCGAGCGCTGGCATCTGGGCCGTGTGATCGCCGACGCCTGGATGACGCAGGGAACGGCCGGCAGCGCGACGCTGTTTCAGGATGTCGCGCGCATCGCCTTCGGCTCCCTCTCCTACACCGACACGGGCGCCTATCGCCTGTTCGAGGCCGGCAACCGGCTCGCGGAGATCGTGCCGATCGGAACCACCCGCCAGCCGCTACTCTACACCGGACTGGGCTTCCACCATTTCGGAGCGCAGCGGGACCACGAGCTGGCGCGCTACCAGTTGTCGCGCTACCTCAGCGAACCCGAACCGGAACCCTTCCCCCGGGTGCATGCGGCGGCCTACCGGGCCTGGGCCGACAGCTGCCGCGTGCTGGGCCTCCTTGAGGAACAGCGCTCCGCGCTCGAAGGCGCCGTTGCGGTCGACCCCTACGGACGCGGCGAGGACTGGCTGCGCCTCGCCGATCTGGAGAACAACCAGATGCACGGCGGACTGCGGCTCGCCGATGAGCGTCTGGCTCACGCGATCGCGCTGCTGCCTTCGAAGGCGGGCGAGCTGACCACGCGCTGG
This sequence comes from Planctomycetota bacterium, assembly GCA_044359355.1. Lineage (GTDB taxonomy): Bacteria > Planctomycetota > UBA1135 > UBA1135 > SYGM01. The sequence goes on from JBIKMH010000004.1 coordinate 119,971, forward strand.
CGCCAGCAGGGCGAAGCGCTGCTGGCCTTGACGGCCTTCGATGCCGCGGGTGTCCGCGCCACCTTCGCGGCCGGCCAACGCCCCTCTCCCAGCGTCGATTCGAGCCCGTACGAGCTTTACCGGCTCGCACAGCTTTGCCTCGAGTCGGGCTCCAGCGCTACAGCCCAGGAATTCCTGCGCACGCTGCTCGAGCGCGTGCCGGGCTTTCCGCCCGCGCTGGACCTCCAGGTCGAGCTCGCCACGCAGCGCAAGCGGCCCGAGGATCTGGTACCGGTGCTGCTCGAGCGCCTGGAGCAGGTGGGCATGGACACGGGCTTGCGCGCCCGCTTCGCGGCGCTGCCGGGGGAATTGCTGCGCGGCGAAGCCCGGCGCCGACTGTGCCTCGCCGATCCCGAGGGCTTCGGTCGGCTGGCCGTCGCGGAGAGCGCTCTGCGCACGGGACAGCGGGCGCTCGCGCTCGAAGCGCTGCGCAACCTGCATGCCGAGATGCTGACGACCCCGATGCAGGTGAGGGTTGCCGCACTGGAACTGGAACAGGGCGATGCGCTGGCGGCGTTCGCGCGCCTCGATCCACTGGCCGAGCAGTGGCATGCGCTGCCGGGCGCGATGGAGGTCTACGCGCGGGCCGCGATCGGCGTCGGTGATCAGAACGCGCTGGAAAAGCAGCTGACTGCTTTCCTGCAGAGTGCGCCGCTGGAGCGCGAACGGATGCTGCGCATGCTGCGCGAGTGGGTCGCTCTGGGCGCGTCGCGCCCGGCGGGGCTGCTCAGCGCGGCGCTCGATGCCGCTGGCAAGGAATTCCGCGGGCAGGACTTGCTGCTGCTGCGAGCCGCCTGCGAGGCCGGCAACGGCGCGCTGGATGAGTTGCAGGCTTCGCTGGAGCGTCTGGAGGCGGTCGACACGCGCGGCCGCGCCGAGCTGCTGCAGCTGTGCGCGCTGCGCGACTCGCTCGATCTGGAGACCTGGCGCGCCAAGGCTCAGGCCGCGCGCGCGGCCGGCTGGGAGCCGGATCCGCTGGCCGTTGCCGCCCTGCTGAAGAGCCTGGGGGGCAGTCCGCGCGCGGAAGCCTTGCCGGAACCCTACGCCCAGCTGTTCGCGGCCGAGCCCGACCCTGAGGCCCGGCTCTTCAGTGAACTGGTCAGTCCACGCGGCCTATTCCTGTGTCTGGCGGCGCTGGACGAGCCCGTGCTGGCCCCGTTGGCGCTCGGGCTGCTCGATCGCGCGCAGGCTGCGGGCGGCGAGCTGTGGGCGCGCTGGCTGCGCGGAGAGTTGCTGCTGCGCCGCGGGGCTTTGGAGCTGGCGCGCGCGCAGTTCGAGGCGGTGTGCCGCGCGCAACCGCAATTCACGCCCGCCTGGGACGCGCGGGAAAAGCTGTCCGGAGCGCGTCGGACGCTGGTCCGCGCGGAGCGCGTCGCGCAGCAGGGCCTGGCCTCGCTGGCGCCGCTCGAGCAGCAGTTGCACCTTGCTCACGAGGCGCTTGCGCGCGGCGCCGGCGCGGAGGCAGCCTTGGCCGCCGAGCAGGCGCTCGCACTCGATCCCCATTCGCCCGAGGCGCTCGAAAGCCGGGCGCGCGCGCTCGAGTTGCAGGGCCTGTCGCAGGCGGCGCGCGAAATCTGGTTCCAGCGGCTGGAGTCACCGGCGGAAATCACGGGCGAGGTGCTGCGCCTCGCGCTGGAAAGCTGCCGTGAGGATCGCGCGGCGCTCGAACGCCTGCAGACGCTGCGTCCGGCAGATCCATTCGTGACGCTGGCCTTGGCGGAGAACGACCTCGCGCAGTCGGGCCAGCTGCCCTCCTATGCCGTGGGGCTCGCCTTCGATCGCATGCAGCGCTTCCGCGAGGCCCATCGCGGAAACCTGGAAGCTCTTGCGCCTGGGAGCACCGAGGCTTGGGCGCGCATGCTACTGCGCCTCGATCCCGCGCGCGCGCAGGCGCTGCTCGATGCCGAACTCGATGCCGATCCGGGCAATGTTGGCGCCTGGGCGATGCTCGCGGCGGTGCGCGCCGAGCGCGGCGAGGCCGATATCGCTCTCAAGGAAATCGTCACGCTGCAGCGCATGACCCCGTCCGCGACCGTGCTGATGGAGTACCTGCGCATCCGCTCGTACACCGATTGGACGCCCGAGGGCATTCAGGGGGTCGCGCGGCTGATTCAGAATGCGCCCGCAGCTCCGCCGAAGGCGCGCATCGCGGCGCAGGAGGCCGAGGCCCTGCTGCGGCTCGGTCCCCCGGGACTGCCCCGGCTGCGCGAATTGCTGGCGAGCATGCCCCCGGCCGGGACGGATCTTTCCCCACGGCAGCGCGCGGATCTCGCGTGGGCGAAACTCTGTTCGCGCGAGGGTCCCGATCCACAGGCGCTCGAGGCGCTGGCGCGCGAATGGAAGAGCGCGCGTGAGAGCGGTCTCCTAGGCGTCGCCGCGAGCATCCTGCGCGCCCGCGCTCCCTAACCAGCCCTGTTCCCGGAGCACCTCTTGCATCGTGCCGAAGGGCAAGCTGGCGAGCAGCGCCTCCAGGCGCGGCAAGGTGCGCGAGAGATTGAGATAGTGTCGGAAGCGCTTGCCCGGCGAGGCGCTGACCCGCGGCTGATCGGGATCGAACTCCCAGGGGTGCAGATAGAAGCACAAGGGACGTTCGCGCGCGATGCTGCGCAGGGCCGCGCGCGAGACGGCTCCGGGCAGCAACCGGAAGTAACCGCCGCCCCCGACCGGGAAATTGCGTCCCAGCAGCGTCCAGGTCGAAACGGGAAACTCGACGATGCCAGCGCCCTGAGCGAGTTCCACGCGCGAGATACCCGGCTCGAAGCCGGGCACGCCGTACACCGGATGGCGAATCGGATGCACAGAGGAGTCGTAGCGATAGCCGCGCTCGGCGAGCACGTCGAAAGCCCACCACGTGCGGCGCGTCAGCGTGAAGGTCGAGGCCCGAAAGCCGATCGGACGCGGTGCACCGGCGCACAGCAGCGCCTGCTCGGTGCGCTCCAGATCCCGGGCCAGACTCCCGGGATCCAGTTCGCCGAGGAATCGGTGCTCGTAGCCGTGGCTGGCGATCTCATGGCCGGCGTCAAGGCAGCGGCGCACCCACTGCGGGTGGCGCTCGGCCACCCATCCCAGCCAGAAGAAGGTCGCGCGCGCGCGGTGGCGATCGAGAGCCCGCAGAATCGACTCCATGCCGATCGCAAGCCTGGAATCGACTTCGCTCCAGCGCTCGCGCGGAAAGGCTCCCGCCAGATTCGCGACCTGGAAGTATTCCTCGACGTCAAAGGAGATCGAATGCAGCATCGCTCACCCTACGGTGACAGCGTATCCGAAACCTGATGACGGCGGCGCCAGCGCGCCAGAACGAAAGCGCTCCACAGCAGCGCCGAGTGATCGACTCGGCCGCTGTGGTGTTCCGCAAGTGCCCGCTCCAGCCGCGGCAGGTCGAACCACGCTCGCGGCAGATCCATCAGGGATTCGCGCACGACCGCCTCGAGATCGCGCTGCAGCCAGCGCCGCAGCGGAATCTCGAAGCCCATCTTGGGGCCATCGAGGATGCTGGCGGGCAGTCGCGAGCGCAGCGCCTCGCGCAGCGCATGTTTGCCGCGGCGGCGCTGGACCTTCTCACTCGCAGGCAGCGTGAGGAAACGCTCCACGAAGCGGTGGTCGAGGAAGGGCGGACGCAGTTCCAGCGAAGCCCCCATCGAGGCGCGATCGCCCTTGACGAGGATCTGGTCGGGAAGAAACGAGTGAAAGTCGGCGTACTGCGCCCGATACAGGGGGTCGTCGACCTCCGGGCGCCGGTAATGCTCGGCGAAGCGCTCGAAAGGATCTACCCCGCGCAGGCTGGCGGCGAGTTCCGGATCCAGCGCGGACAGCGCCGCCGCGCGCGGCAGCTGGGTCAGGCTCTGGTAGTAGGCGCGCGCGGGATCGAGACCCAGATTGCACAGCGTGCTGCGCGCGCGCAGCACGCGCGGCGCCCAGTCCAGCTTGGGATAGAGCGCGCCGATCCGGCCCGCAAGAGCGGCGCCTTGGCGTCCGAGCACTCGACGTGCCCGATTCTCGGCCACGTCGAAGACGTAGCGACGGTACCCGCCGAAGATCTCATCGCCCCCGTCACCGCTGAGCGCCACGGTGACGTGCTCGCGCGCCATCTTCGACACCAGCAGGGTGGGCACGCAGGAGGGGTCGGCGAGCGGCTCGTCGAACAGCCAGGGCAATTCGTCGAGCGCCGCGCGCGGATCGGCGCGCAGGATCTGCGTGTGGTGAGTGGCGCCGAGGCGCCGGGCGGTTTCCCGCGCCCGCTCCAATTCATCGAATTCCTGCTCCTCGAAACCGACGGAGCACAGGATCAGCGGCGCACCCGCCGGGCGCGCGCGGGCCATCGCGTCGGCCACCGAACTGGAGTCGATGCCGCCGGAGAGAAAAGCCCCCAGCGGAACATCGCTCACCAGATGCTCGCTCACGACGCGATCGATCCATTCGAGGATCTCGCCGGCGGGAGCCGGCTCGCGCAGACCCGCGCGTGAGAGCTCCCAGTAGCGGCCCTGGCAGAGCGGGCGTCCGGGTTCGAAGCGCACCCAGCCGCCCGGCAGCACCCGTTGCATCCCCACCCAGGCGGCCTGTTCACCGGAGACATAACCCTGCATCAGGTATTCGAGCAGGGCGCCCGCCCGCAGCCGGCGCTCCAGCCATCCCGACTCGAGCAGCGCCTTGGGCTCGCTGCCGAAGACCAGCCCCTGTGGATGGGCCGCGTAGTACAGCGGCTTGATGCCGATCCGGTCGCGCCCCAGCAGGAGCCGGGGCCGCTCAGCCCTTCGCCAGTCGAGAATCGCCACGGCAAACATGCCGGTCAGGCTCTCGAAGCAGCGCTCGCCGTACTCCTCGTACAAATGCGGGATGACCTCGACGTCCGAGTGCGAGCGGAAGCGGTGGCCCATCCCCTCCAGCCGCTCGCGCAACTCGCGGTAGTTGTAGATTTCGCCGTTGCAGACCACGGCGATGTCGCCAGCCTCGTTCCAGATCGGTTGGTGGCCTCCGGCGAGGTCGATGATCGAGAGACGGCGGAACGCCACGCCGAAGGGCGCGCGCAGTTCCGCCCCCTCGTCATCCGGTCCGCGGTGGACCAGAGTGCGCGCCATGCTCAGCAAGCGATCGCGCCCGGGAACGCCCTTGAGATCGTGCAGCGCCAGTCCGGTGAAACCGCACATCGCTCAGCTCGCGGTCACCGTGCGGCGGGAGGGCCTGAATCCGCGCTTGCGGGAGGAAGCCAGACGCGCGCGCTGCGTGCTGAGGCGCGGATATAGCGTCTCGTCCTCCATGCTGCGACGCGCCAGCGTCGTGAACACCATGATGATCGCGACGAAATGGTAGAAGAGGTCGAAGTGCGCGCGGTTCAGGAACATGCTGCCCACGACGAAAACCGCTAGCGAGGCCTCGAACATGGTCGTGTAGGAGAGAATCCAGCTGGAGTGGTAGCGCTGTTCCGCCTCCCTTCGCATCCGCCACAGGTCGATGAAGCACCACACGATCAGGCTCATGTACAGCAGAAACGCGATCGTGCCGCATTCGGCCCAGATCTGCAGGTAGCTGTTGTGCGCCACCTTGGTGCCCGGCCCTGTGGGCGCCTGGTCGGTGGCCTTGGGATCGTAACGCCGGTAGTTTTCCTGAAACTTCTCGAAGCCCACCCCTAGCAGGGGTTTGTCCTCGATCATGTTGCGGGCGACCGCCCAGGCGTCAAGGCGTCCCTTGGCCGAGCCCTCGGTTTCGTACTCGCTGATGGTCGAGAGGCGCTCCTTGTAGCTCTGCGGAGCCGCCAGGAGACCCGCGATCCCGACCAGCACGAGCACGGAAATGCCGGCGAAGCGATTGCGCGAGCGCCAGGCGAGCACGAACAGCCCCGTGCTCAGCGCCAGAAAGGCTCCGCGGCTATGGGTGGCGACGATCGTGAAGATCGTCAGCGGCACCAGGGCCAGCGTGACCCGGCGTACGACATCGCGGCGATCGGAAAGGCCCAGATGCAGCAGCAGCGGCACGGCCATCGCAAGCGCCAGCGCGAAGTCGTTGTTGTCGGCCATCATGCCCCCGGGACCCTGGCCGATGAACATGCTGCCGCCGTGTGCGATGAAGTTGGCGCCGTTCTTGCCCCCGAAGAAGCCAAAGGACATCGCGATCACCCAGATCAGCAGGCGCAGGTGATCGCGCGTGCGCACGATCGCCGTTGTGAACAGGGCGACACCGACGATCTTGCAGTACTCGGTGTAATTCTCCAGATCGGTGGCGCGCAGGTTCTCGGAGTTGAGCAGACTGACCCCCACGACCAGAATCAGCCCGACCATGACCCAGGAGCGCAGGTCGGGCAGGAACAGCGTTTTCGCGCCGGTGTAGGCGAACGCGTAGCCCGCCAGCGTCGTGATCGCAACGTAGAAGGACCAGCGTTCGTAGCGCGCCCAGCCCCAGGTGAGGTCCTGCACGCGCATGTACGCGAGCAGCGTGAACACCAAGAGACCGACGAAAGGCCGACGGAAGCAGATCGGCAACGCCAGGATCACGAACCCTGCGACGAGGATGTCGCGCACGCGTGGATCCCCTACCTGAAGACTTCGCGGACCTGCTCGATCCGCTGGCGGAGATCGGGTGCCAGAAGTTCAGGCTGCTTGGCCCAGGCCCAGGTGAACCAGTTGAGGCCGAGGATGACCAGCAGTCCGGCAGCGCCGACCGAGTAGCGCACGAGCGAGCGGCGGCGCGCCTCGGCCCGGGTAACGATCGATTGCACATTGCCCAACACCGGCGCCATCAGCACGCGGCCGATTTCGTTGACGTTGCGGAAGCAGTTGCGGCTGAACTCGGAGGTGACGGCCGAGACCAGTCCCAGCGCCAGGCCGGCCACCAGCGAGAAGGAGATGATCAGCCAAGGATCCGGCTCGGTCGGCTTGAGCGGCGGAAAGACCTCCTCGTTGATGACGAAGGGGTCGGAGTTGGGGCTGTCGAGAATGCGCGCCTGCTCCAGCTTCGCCTGGAAGCGCATCGAGGCATCCTCCAGCGTAGCCTGAAGGCGCTTGATTTTCTCGCCCCGTTCGCGGACCTCGCGGTAGACGCTGTAGGAATCGTCGACGCTCTGGGCATCGCGCACGATCGCCTGCTGGAGCTGCTGGTTGGTCGCCTCCACCTGTGCGATCTCCAGGGCGGTCATGTCGATCTGATCCTGTAGCTGGGCCCGCTGCGGGTTGGGTCTGGCAAAGCTGGTGAGCGCGCTCTTGGTGGCCTGGCGCTTGAGCGTCTCGCGCTGGTCGACCAGTTCGCGGATCTCCTGCTGCAGCTTCTTGTAGCGCGTGTTGGCCGGCAGATAGCGCGAAAGCTCGCGCTCCTTCTCGAGGATCTGACCGTCGAGTGCCTGCAGTTCCTCGGTGTTCGATACGCCTTCCACGAGCGTCTGTTCGGTCAGCTTTTCCGGAAGCTCGCGCAGGCGCTCCTGCAGCGAGCGGTGACGCTCCTTGAGCTGAGCCAGCCGGCGCTCGCCTTCGTCGAGGAGCGACTGATTCGTGATCAGTCGCAGGAAGATCGGGTCCTCCGTGCGCTGGTCATCGCCGCCGGGCATCGGCTGGGTGGCGGAGATGTTCTTGCGCCGCATCAACTCCGAGAGGCTGCGCTCCTCGGCCTTGTACTCGCGCTCGAGCCCAACCAGTTCCGTGCGCAGGCGGTCGGCCTCATCCTGAACCTTGCGCCGATCGCGCTCGACGACGGCCAGGATCCAGTCCTCGCGCAGCGCCTTGAGGAAAGTGACCGCCCACTCCACGTCGGAGTGGATGTACTCGATGTTGACGAAGACCCCCTGGCCGCCCGGAGTCTTGTCAAGGCGGACCTTGACGTCCTCCTTCATGTCCGTCACGAAGTCGAACTGCTTCTGCGAAGACAGGGCGAGGTAATCGGGATTCTTGAGGTCCTGCAAGACCTTCTTGATGCGCTCGCGGGCGCGAATCTGGAACGGCGCGTTGTCGCCCTGGCTGCTGGCGGAGGTCAGCGTGATCGGCCGGATTTCCACCTGGGTGCGCACCAAGTAGCGCTTGGGGATGATGACCGCCACGGAAATGCCCAGGCTCAGGATGATCATCGCCGGCAGCAGGATCTGCCACTTGCGCCTGAAGAGGATCTCCAGGAACTGCGAGAGCTGGCCTTGGGTCTCGATGCGCTGGGCCATGGCCTGATTACTGCACCACTCCGTTGGTGTAGAAGCGGTACTGGTTGAGCGCGAAGATCGCTCCGCCGATCCCGGTGAGCACGAACTTCACGGGGAACAGCAGCGAGTCGAGGAAGTAGCCCAGCTGCGCCATCATCGTCGGCGGGACGAAGATGATGTCGAGTTCGCGAACCTGCCAGTTGAAGCTCGAGTCACCGTACTCGAACATGTCCCCGATGTTGATTTCGTAGACCTTGGGATCACGCGGGTCCGCGCGGATCACCTTGATGCGGCCGAGGTTGGCGGTGTCCTTGTTCGGGCCGGATTTCATCACCGCCTCGAAGAGCGTCAGGTCGCCGGGAAAGGGCTGCTCGCCAGGCGCGTTGATCTCGCCGTAGATGAAGTACTTCTTGCCGCCGGTGGTGATCTGCACCTTGATGTCGAGCAGCGCGAACTTGGGCGAGTACTTCTCCATCAGGAGCGCCTCGATTTCCGAGCGCGTGTAGCCCGCCACCGTCACGGCGCCGATCTCCGGCAGCAGGATCGTTCCGTCGATGTCGACCTGCTTGGTCACGGACAGTTCATCGTTGTAGGAGTCCGTCACCGAAATCGAGTCGCCGATCGCGACGTAGTTCTCTTCCTCGGCGTTGCCCACGTAGCGCTTGCCGAAGCCCTGCGTGTTCATGTACTGCAGCATCTGCTTGTCCGGCGCGCTCTGGCAGGCGCACAGACAGGCGATCATGGACAGAAGCAGGCTGAGGAGCGGCCGGGACTGGGTCATGTGGAACAAGTTTCGCCCATCGCTTGGGGACGATGGATGAGACCTGATTCCTCTCTTCGGCCAAGGCGCCAAAAAGGTGAAGGCTCAGCCACCGTACTGCCGGGCGTAGTACTCACGGTAGGCACCGCTGCGCACCCTTTGCAACCATGTAGCGTGCTCCTGGTACCAGCGAATCGTCAGCGGCAGGGCCTCGGCGAAGCGGTAGCGCGGCTTCCAGCCCAGATCTCGGGCGATTTTCGAAGCGTCGATGGCGTAGCGCCGGTCGTGGCCTGGGCGGTCCTTGACAAAGCTGATCAGCGATTCGCTCCGGGAGAGCGCTGCGAGTACCTGCTTGACGAGGTCCAGGTTGCACATCTCGTTGTTGCCGCCGATGTTGTAGACTTCCCCGCTGTGCCCCTTTTCCAGGGCGCACAGGATCGCCTCGCAGTGGTCGCGGACGTACAGCCAGTCCCGGATCTGCTGACCGTCCCCGTAGACGGGGATCGACTTCCCCTCGCTGGCGTTGGCGATCATCAGCGGCAGGAACTTCTCCGGGAACTGGTACGGGCCGTAGTTGTTCGAGCAGCGCGTGATGACCGTGTCCATCCCGTGCGTGTGGTTGGCGGCGCGCACCAGCATGTCCGAGCCCGCCTTCGAAGCCGAGTAGGGCGAGTTGGGCGCCAGCGGCGTGTCCTCGCGGAACAGCCCGGTCGCTCCGAGGCTGCCGTAGACTTCGTCGGTGGACACATGCACGAAGCGGCGCGCACCATGCTTGCGGGCGGCATCGAGCAATACCTGCGTGCCGAGCACATTGGTCGTGACGAAGGGCAGGCCGGAGAGGATCGAGCGGTCGACGTGACTTTCGGCTGCGAAGTGCACCACCGTTACCTCGCCCTGGACGAGGCTGAAGGCCTTGGCGACGTCGCCTTCGGAGCAGATGTCGCCGTGGACGAACTGGTAGCCCGGGTGACTCTCGAGCGCGCTGAGGTTCTCGAGGTTGCCCGCGTAGGTCAGCTTGTCGAGGTTGACGATGCGCCAGTCGGGGCGCAGCTCGCGCAGCATGTGGATGAAGTTGGAGCCGATGAATCCGGCGCCGCCGGTGACAAGGCAGGTCTTGCTCATAATGGATGGGCTTTCAGGAAATCGGCCAGGGCCGCGCGCCAGGGCTTGAGCGTCCGCCCGCGCAGGCGGGCGAGCTTGGAGCAGTCGAGCGCGCTGTAGGCCGGGCGCCGGGCGGGACGCGGGAACTCGGCGCTGGTGCAGGGCAGCACGCGCGTGCGGGTGTTGCCCGACAGTTCGAGCGTGGCGCGCGCCAGCTCGTTCCAGCTGGCCACACCCTCGCAGGCCGCGTGGTAAACGCCTGCTGCGCCATTGAGAAGCACGTCCCACAGCGCCGGGGCAAGCTCCAGCGTGGTCGTGGGACAGCCGAGCTGGTCGGTGACGACCTTGAGCTCGTCGCGGGTCGCGGCCAGCTGGTGGATCGTGCCCGGAAAGTGCTTGCCGCGCGGTCCGTAAAGCCACTGCGTGCGCACGATGCGCGCGCCCGCGGGGTGTTCGCTGAGGGCCGCGCGCTCTCCGGCCAGCTTGGTGCGGCCGTAGGCCGACAACGGCTGGACGGGGTCCTCCTCGCGGTAGGGCTGACTGCCCTGACCGTCAAACACGAAGTCCGTGCTGACCACGACCAGCGGGATGCCCGCCTGCGCACAGCGGTGCGCGAGCACGCGGCAGGCCGTCTCGTTGGCGCGCGCCGCCTGCGCCTCCTGCTCCTCGGCCAAATCCACAGCCGTCCAGGCCGCGCAGTGGATCACGCCGCTGAACGGACCGTGCTCCCCAAACAGCCAATCGACGGCGGCCGCATCGGCAAGATCGAAGCCCGGAGCGTCGCTGCCGGGTGCATCCCTCCGCAGGTCCGTGCCGATTGCCTGCACGCCGGCCGGAGCGCTGCGCAGCACTTCGCTGCCTAGCATGCCCGCCGCGCCGGTGACCAGAACCCGTTGCATCCAAGCTCCCCGGTGCTCAGTCGAGCCGATTGGCTCCGCCATCTGCGACGAGGCAGGCGGCCTGATGGAGCGACTTGAAGGTGCCGGCATCCGTCCACCAGCCGTCGAGCACCTCGGCCGTGAGACTGCCGTCCTGAATGTACCAGTTGTTGACGTCCGTGATCTCCAGCTCCCCGCGGCCCGAGGGCTTGAGCGTCTTGATGATCTCCCAGACGCGGCTGTCGTACATGTAGATGCCGATCACGGCCATGTTCGACTCCGGGTTTTTGGGCTTCTCGACGATGCGCACGACCTTGTCGCCCTGCAGCGTCGCGACTCCGAAGCGCTCGGGATCCGGCACCTGCTTCAGCAGGATCTTGCCGCCCTTCTTCTGCTCGCGGAAGTTCGCCACCTGGCGCTTGATGTTCTTCTCGATGATGTTGTCGCCCAGCACGACGGCGATCGGGCTACCCTGGGCCCAGTGCTCGCACAGCGCCAGCGCCGCCGCGATGCCGCCCTCGCCCTCCTGGTAGGTGTAGTTGAGGTGCTTGAGACCGAAGTCCTTGCCGTTGCCAAGCAACGACAGGAAATCGCCCGACTTGCGCCCGCCGGTGACGATCATGATGTCGTCGATGCCCGCGTTGACGAGGCATTCGATCGGGTAGTAGATCATCGGCCGGTCGTAGACCGGCAGCAGGTGCTTGTTCGTGATCTTGGTGAGCGGGAACAGCCGGGTACCGAGCCCCCCGGCGAGGATGCAGCCTTTCATGGGATTCCTTGGGTCTACCGGTGAGGCGGGGTTTATCGGCTGCCGCGTGGGAGGGGGTTGAGGTTCCGCAGCGTGGCGGGCAAAGGATAGCCCCCCCCGCCGAGGGCATCAATCGGGGGCCGCAAGCCCGTGCCGGGCCCGATACCAGGCCACGAAGCGCCCCAGACCCTCCGCCAGCGGGGTTTTCGGCAGATAGCCCAGCCGTTCGCGTGCCTTGGAGACGTCGGCGTAGGTCACCAGCACGTCCCCCGGCTGCATCGGCTGACGGTCGAGCAGCATTTTCCGTCCCGTGGCGCGCTCGATCGCCGCGACGAGCTCGGCGAGGCTGATCGTCTGCGACTCGCCCAGATTGTAGATCTCAAAGCCCGCGCAGCGATCGAGCGCGCGCAGCACACCGTCGACGATGTCGCCGATGTAGGTGTAGTCGCGGCGCGTCGAGCCATCGCCGTAGAACGGCACGGGCGTGCCCTCGAAGGCGGCCTGCACGAACTTGTGGATTGCCATCTCGGGCCGCTGACGCTCGCCATAGACCGTGAAGAAGCGCAGACCCGTGAACGGGATGCCGTGGAGATGGTGGTAGGTGTAGCCGAAGAGCTCACCCGCGCGCTTGGTCGCGGCATAGGGCGAGATCGGTCGATGGATGTCGTCCGCTTCCGAGAAGGGCACGCGATCATTGGCGCCGTAGACGCTCGAGGAACTGGCGAACACGAAGCGCAGCCCGGGAAGGCGCCGAGCCTCCTCCAGCAGGATCAGCGTGCCGCGCACGTTGACGTCCTCGTAGAGCAGCGGATCGAGCAGCGAAGGCCGCACGCCCGCCATCGCGGCCAGATGCACCACGCCGTCGAAGCGCCGCGACCGGAACAGCTCCCCCACCAGCTTCGCATCGCGGATATCGCCATCGATCCACTGAGCCCCGGCCAGCAGCGCGGCGTTGGCGCGCTTGATCGCCGGATCGTAGAAGCTGTTGAAGTTGTCGAGGATCGTCAGCGTGTCCCCGCGCGCGAGCAAGGCCTCGCTGACGTGCGAGCCGATGAATCCGGCGCCTCCGGTGATCAGGTAGTGGGCCATGGTCAGCTCCGGATCGAGTTCACTCCACGGTCACGCTCTTGGCGAGGTTGCGCGGCTTGTCGATGTCGCAGCCCTTGAGAGCCGCCATGTGGTAGGCGACGAGTTGCAGCGGGATCACGTGCAGGAGCGGCGCCAGCCATTCGCTGGAGGCCGGCACCTCGACCACCTCGTCGCCGAGCTTCCAGGCCTCCGGATCGGATCCGATGCAAATCACCCGGCCTCCGCGCGCGCGCACCTGCTCGATGTTGGAGCGCAGCTTGTCGGCCAGTTCCCCGCGGGGCGCGAGCGCCAGGATCGACATCGCCGGCTCGATCAAGGCGATCGGGCCGTGCTTCATCTCGCCGCCAGCGTAGCCCTCGGCGTGCACGTAGGAGATCTCCTTGAGCTTGAGCGCGCCCTCCAGCGCCACCGGATATTCGATGCCGCGACCGAGGAATAAAAAGCCCTTGGCCTCTGCATGGCGCTGTGCGATGGTCTTGACCTCTTCGACGGCCCGGCTGCCGAGCATCTGCTCCAGCTTGGGACGCAGCGCGCGCAGTTCGACGAGCAGCTCGCGCGCGCGCTCCGCCGAGAGCGTGCCGCGCGCGCGGCCAAGGCGCACCGCCAGCAGAAAGGCCGCCGTCACCTGCGCCGTGAAGGCCTTCGTGCTGGCGACACCGATCTCCGGTCCGGCATGGGTGAGGATCACGGCGGCGCTTTCGCGCGTCAGCGTCGAGCCTTCGACATTGCAGATCGATGCCGTGCGGGCGCCCAGCTCGCGGGCCTTGCGCAGCGCGGCGAGCGTGTCGGCGGTTTCGCCCGACTGGCTGATCGCCAGCGCGAGCGTGCTCGGGCTCACCAGCGGTTGGCGGTAGCGGAACTCGCTCGCAAAATCCGTGTCGACCGGCACGCGCGCCAGTCCCTCGATCAGGTAGCGCGCGATCAGCCCGGCGTGCAGCGCCGTGCCGCAGGCGACGATCGAGATGCGCTCGATCCCGCGTAGGGCTTCGTCGGAGAACTGCGGGCCCAACTCGACGTCGCCGCTCTCCTCGCGGATGCGATGGAAGGCCGTGCGCGCCAGCACGTCGGGCTGCTCGTGGATCTCCTTCAGCATGTAGTGCGGATAGCTGCCAAGCCCCACCGCCTCGATGTCCCAGTCGATGCGGCGCGGCGCGCGCTCGATCCGGGAACCGTCGAGCCGCAGCACGCGGAGCTGACCGGGAGCCAGTTCCGCGACGTCGCCGTCCTCGAGGAACACGACATCGCGCGTGTGGCGGATCAGCGCGAGCACGTCGCTGCCGAGCCAGGCACCCTCAGGCGTCACGGCCACGGCGAGCGGCGGCCCCTGACGGGCGCAGACCAGCCTCGGCAGGCCGTTTTCGATCGCGAGCGCCGCGATCGCGTAATAGCCGCGCACGCGCCGCAGCGAGGCCAGCGTGGCCTCGAGCAGCCCGCGCCCCGAACCGAGTTCCCGCCCGATCATGTGCGCGAGCACTTCGGTGTCGGTGTCGGAGCTCAGCCGGACACCGGCTGCCTCCAGTTCGGCGCGCAACTCGGCGTAGTTCTCGAAGATTCCATTGTGCACGAGCGCGACGCGGCCGGCTGCGTCAGTGTGCGGATGCGCGTTGGTATCCGAAGGCTTGCCGTGCGTGGCCCAGCGCGTGTGGCCGATCCCGGCGCGGGCGCTCGCCAGCGCGCCATCGCTCAGGGATTCCTCCAGATTCTGGATACGGCCCGCCTTGCGACGGATGGCGATGCCGCCCTTGTCCATCACGGCCACTCCGGCCGAATCGTAACCGCGGTACTCCAGCGCCCGCAGGCCCTCGAGCAGGCCCTCGAGCACCGCACCCTGCGACAACACGGCTCCGACGATCCCGCACATGCGCTTTCAGGCTCCTTCTGGGCGCGTGACCCGCGGGCGGAAATAGGCCAGCGTGCGCTGCAGGCCTTCCTCGAGGCTGACCTTGGGCTCCCAGCCTAGGATCGCGCGTGCCCGCGTGATGTCGGGCTGGCGGATCTTGGGATCGTCGACCGGCAGCGGCCTAAATTCGATCGGGCTCGTCGAGCCCGTAGCCTGACGCACCGCTTCGGCGAACTGGAGGATCGTCATCTCGTGCGGATTGCCGATGTTGACCGGTCCCCGTTCGCCGGAGTGCAGCAGCCGGAAGATGCCTTCGACGAGATCGTCGACATAGCAGAACGAGCGCGTCTGCGAACCGTCGCCAAACACGGTCAGCGCTTCGCCCGCCAGCGCCTGGCTCATGAACGCCGGCAGCACGCGCCCGTCGCGCAGCCGCATGCGGGGCCCGTAGGTGTTGAAGATGCGCACGATGCGCGTTTCGACGCCGTGGAATCGGTGGTAGGCGAAGGTCATCGCCTCGGCGAAACGCTTGGCCTCGTCGTAGACGCCGCGCGGTCCCACCGGATTGACGTTGCCCCAGTAGCTCTCCGGCTGCGGATGCACGAGCGGATCACCGTAGACCTCCGAAGTCGAGGCCAGCAGGAAGCGTGCCCCTTTGGCGCGCGCGAGCCCCAGCGCCTTGTGCGTACCGAGGCTGCCGACTTTCAGCGTCTGGATCGGAAGCTCGAGATAGTCGATCGGCGAAGCCGGCGAGGCGAAGTGCAGGATCGCATCGAGCTTGCCGGTGACGTGGATGTATTCGGTGACATCGCGCTGCTCGAAGTGGAACCAACGGTTGGCGAACAGATGCTCGATGTTCTCCACGGCCCCCGTGATCAGGTTGTCCATGCAGATCACCTCCGAGCCCGCGGCCAGAAAGCGCTCGCACAGGTGACTGCCGAGGAAACCGGCTCCGCCGGTGATCAGAACGCGGGATTGGGTCATGGTTTCACGGGCGCGGCCGGGAGCGGACTCAGCGAGTCCAGACCGGCGAGGCGCACTTCCTCATCGAGCCCCAGACTGACTTCCAGCCCGAAAGCTCCCACGCGGGCCTGTTCCTGAGAGCGCAGACGGATGCTTCCGGGCACGTCCTCGAGGCGCTCGAAGCTGCCGCGCGTGCGCACGGCGAAGGGACTTGCCTCCAGCGGCGTCCAGGCGGAATCGAGCACCCGCGGCGCGCCTTCCTCGCCGATCACGGGCAGATCGACCTTGTCGCCGGGATCCAGCGTGATCACCACCTCGCGCGTCGCCACCTCGACGGCGGCCTTGGACTGGTTGAGCACGCGCAGGAGGTCGGCGCGCAGGCTCTCGACCAGCACGGGGCCGCCCTTCAGGCGCAACTCCGAGCCGCCCACCAAATGCAACCGCGCCGGCGCGGCGGTCGTGACCAGCGCGCGATCGAGTTGCTGGAAGCGAAACAGGGGCTCGCCGCGGCTCGTCGAGCCCACGATGCCGACGCCGGTCCCAAACAGCGTGATGCTGCCGCCGTCGGGGAACAGCACCTCGGCCCGGCCGCCGGCGCCGGTGTAGATCGAGGAGCCGGCGCGCAGGGCCTTGGACTTCGCGTAGAAGCGCAGCGGATAGCTCGACATCAGGCCGGCCGGGCGCACCTGCACGGGATCGGCGTGGCGCTGCACGAGCACTTCCTCGGGACCTTCCGCGAACAGCCCGCGATCTCCGGGCGGCAGCGGGGACGTCTGGGGCGTCATCGGGCCCGGCCAGCGCTGCGTGTAGCTCCACGGCCAGCGGGTGAAGCCCGCGCAGCCGGAGAGCAGCGTCGCCGAAGCGGCGCAGAACGCCACGATCGGCACGCGCAGTCTCACGGGCGCGGCTCCTTGACCGGAATGCCCGGATGCGCTCCGAAATATCGCTCGACGAAGCCGGTGTCGTGATCTCCGCCGCGGAAATCGGGGTGCAGCAGGATCTTTCGGTGCAGCGGGATCACCGTCTTGGGCCCCTCGATCACGAATTCATCCAGCGCCCGGATCATGGTGCGCAGCGACTGTTCGCGCGAGGCGCGGTGGACGAGGAGCTTGCCGATCATCGAGTCATAGTTCGGCGGAATCCGGTAGCCACTGTAGCAATGGCTGTCGAGGCGCACGCCCGGCCCCCCCGGCGGGACGAACAGCTCGATCCGGCCCGGCGAGGGCTGGAAATCCTTGTCAGGGTCCTCGGCGTTGATGCGGCACTCCAGCGCGTGTCCGCGGAACTGGATGTCCTTCTGGTCGAAGGAAAGATGTTCCCCGGCCGCGATGCTCAGCTGCTGCTGCACCAGATCGATGCCGGTCACCAGTTCGGTGACGGTGTGCTCGACCTGGATGCGGGCATTGACTTCGATGAAGTAGAAATTTCCATCACGCCCCAGCAGGAACTCCACGGTGCCGGCGTTGGTGTAGCCCGCTTCCTGGGCCACGCGCACAGCCGACTGGCAGATGCGCTCGCGCAGCTCCGGGGTCAGCGAGGGCGAGGGCGACTCTTCGATCAGTTTCTGGTGGCGGCGCTGGATCGAGCAGTCACGCTCGCCGAGGTGGACGATCTTGCCGTGCTTGTCGGCCAGAATCTGGACTTCGATGTGGCGCGGGTTCTCGACGAACTTCTCGAGGTACACCGTGCCGTCGCCGAAGGCTGCCTCGGCTTCCGCGCGCGCGGCGTGAAAACCGGCGATCAGCGACATTTCGTTGCGCGCGATGCGCATGCCGCGCCCGCCGCCGCCAGCGGCGGCCTTGATCATGATCGGGTAGCCGATCTGCTGCGCCACGCTCAGCGCGCGCTTCTCATCGTCCACGGAGCCGTCGGATCCGGGCACGACCGGCACGCCGGCGCGGCGCGCCATCTCGCGGGCCATGACCTTGTCGCCGAGCGCCGCGATCACCTCGGGCTGCGGACCGATGAAGTTGATCTTGCAGGAGCGGCACACTTCGGCGAAGTGGTCGTTCTCCGACAGGAAGCCGTAGCCTGGATGGATCGCGTCGGCGTCGGCGACTTCCGCGGCGGCGATGATCGACGGTATGTCGAGGTAGCTCTTGGCGCTCGGCGCGGGTCCGATGCAGATCGTGGCATCGGCCTGGCGCAGATAGATCGCATCGGCGTCGGCGGCGGAATACACCGCCACCGTCTCGATGCCCATTTCGCGGCAGGCGCGGATCACGCGCTGGGCGATTTCTCCGCGGTTGGCGATCAGGACGCGGCGCAACACGTCAGTCCTGCTTGATGAGGAACAGGGGCTGACCGAATTCGACGGGCTCGCCGTTCTCGACGAGCACTTCGAGCACTTCGCCGGAGATCTCGGCCTTGATCTCGTTCATCACCTTCATGGCCTCGATGATGCACAGCGTCTTGTCGACGACGATCCGGTCGCCGACGCGCGCGAAAGCCTCGGCCTCGGGCGAGGGCGAGCGGTAGAAGGTGCCGACCATCGGCGAGGGGATCACGGTGCCCGCCTTCGGCGCCGGGGCCGCTGCCGCCGCGCTCGCGCCCGCGCCGGCCGGGGCCGCCGGAGCGGCGGCGTGCGCCATCGGCATGGGCGCGCCATGCATCAGGTGCACCATCGGGGCGGCGGGAGCCGGGACCGGCGGACCGCCGCGCTTGAGGCGCAGGCGGGTGCCTGACTTCTCGTCCTCGATTTCCAGTTCGTGGACTTCGCCGTCGGTCATCAACTTGATCAGCTTTTGGATCTGCTTGAGGTCCATGCGCAAGGTGTTTCTCTGAGGAGGAGGGCGTCAACGGTCGGCGGGCAGCGCCGCCGCGATCTGCAGGGCGTTGAGGGCAGCGCCCTTGCGGATCTGGTCGCCGACGGCAAAGAAGCATAGCGAGCCGCGCCCCCGGCTTCCCGCTCGAATCCGCCCGACGTGCACGGCATCGGTGCGGGCGCTTTCCAGCGGCCGGGGTCCGTGGGGGTCCTCCTCGAGCCGGATGCCGGGTGCCTCGCGCAGCGCCTCGCGCACGCGGGCGGGGTCGAGATCGCCCTTGACGCGCAGGTGGACGGCCACCGAATGGCAGCGCTCCACCGGCACACGGGCGGTCGTCGACTCCACCGGCAACTGCGGCAGCCGCAGGATCTTGCGCAGCTCGTCGCTGATCTTCTGCTCCTCCCCGCTGATGCCGCGCTCATCGACCTCGGCAATGGCCGGGATGACATTGCGCGAGAGGCGCGCCGCGAAGGGGCTGGTGGCGGCGCCCGCCGCGGGCAGCCCGGCATCCTCGCGCGCTTCGGCCGCCAGCGTCGACAGGCCGGCGGCACCGGCACCGGATGCGGCCTGGTAGCTGACGACGATCACTTCCTCGAGCGGCGCCAGGCGCTGGATCACGGAGAGCGGCAGCGCGGCGATCGCAGTGGTGCAGTTGGGGTTGGCGATCAGGCGCGGGCGCGCCTTGAGTTCATCGCTGTTGATCTCCGGGACGACCAGCGGCACGTCGGCGCGCATGCGCAGCGCGCTCGACAGGTCGATCACGCGGATGCCCGCTTCGGCAAGCGTCGGGCCGAGCACGCGGCTGACCTCGCTGGGCGTGCACAGGAAGGCGAGATCACAGCCAGGCAAATCGCTCGCCGTCGAGAGCGATTCCAGGGGGCGCAGCGAGAGCCGGGTGCGCTCCGGCCCGATCTCGAGCTTGCCGTAGCGGCGCGCCAACAGGTCGAGCCCGTCGATCGGGTGCTTGGCGGCGAGCAGCAGCGCGAGCAGTTCCTCCCCGACCGCCCCGCTCGCCCCCACCACCGCCACCTGCAGGCGCCGATGTTCATCCGTCCAGCCCCAGGGGGCGCCTTCTCTGCCGGTTGCGGCCACGAAGCTCGTCATGATCCGGTCTGGATACGTGATCCGCGCTTCGCCGACAAGCCCCGTGCACGCCACACGCCGCGCCGACCCCCGCGTTTTTCGACCAGCCGAACGGCTTCCAGCACGATGCCCGCATCGAGGGCCTTGGTCATGTCGTAGAGCGTCAAGGCCGCGAGGCTTGCCCCGACCAGCGCCTCCATCTCGACCCCCGTCTTGCCGAACAGCCGCGCCGTGCAGGTGACGAGCAGCACGTCACGGCCGGCGGGGACGATGTCCACCTCGACCAGATCCAGCCCCAACGGATGGCACATCGGGATCAGCTCCGCGGTGCGCTTCGCCGCCTGAATCCCCGCCACGCGCGCCACCTCGAGGATCGGCCCCTTGGGGCCGCCTTGGCGCAGGATCGGAGCGAGCAGCCCTTTGGGAAAACGCACGCGCGCCTGGGCCGTCGCGGAGCGGGCCGTGGCGGATTTTTCCCCCACGTCGACCATGCGGGAGTGCGCGGCGCCCCGGCGTCGCGTGACGTGGCTGAGCTGCTTTTTTCGTTCCGGCATGCGGCCCCTACTCTAGCGTGGAGTGCGGGCCTTTTTTCCACCCGTATGATTTCGGTTCATGGGGCGCGCCCGGGGCAACCGAAGCGTAGAGTGAGCCCGACCGACAACCTATAGAAAGGCCTCATGCTGCTGCGACTCCCGTTGTCCTTGCTGTTCACCGCCGGCCTCGTCTGGGCTGCTCCCCAGGACGCCGCCACGCTCAAGAACCTGCTGCAATCCGCGCTCGAGAGAAGCGCGCAGGCAAGCCCCGAAGAGGCGGTCGCACAGGGCCACGCGGTGATCGCGCTCGCGAGCGACGAAACCCGCGAAGATCTGCGCAACGAGCTCGACAAGCGCCTCAAGGATTCCGAGCAGCTGCCCGAACCCGCGCGCCTGCTGCTGCTCGCGGCCCGGCTCAAGCTGGGCGAGGCCGACCTCGCGCGCATCGGCGGCGAGTTGTCCGCGCTGGTCGGCTCGACGAACGAGGCGGTCGCCCGGGTGGCGGCGCGCACAGCCGCCGACACGCGGCTGCGCACGCTGCGCGAAGACGATCTGCAAGAGCTCGTCGACGCCCTGCGCGTGTGCGCCAAGAACGCCAGCCGCGAGCCCGCCACGCGCATCCAGGCAGCCGTCGGCCTGCACCTGCTCGGCCGCGCGGACGGCCAGCGCGAGGGGCGCGGCATCATGCTGAGCTTCCTCGACTCCTCGGATCCGAGCCTGCGCGCCGCCGGGGCGCTGGCGCTCGCGGAGGTGGGCGACATCGAGACCAGCCGCAAGATTCTCGAGGGACTGGCGAGCCTGCCGAGCACCGAGGGCCGCCTCGCGGCAGCCTATCTCAAGCAGGAGGACATCCGCCGCATCTACGACCGGCGCACCAAGGCGCTGCTCGAGGGCCAGAACGAGGCCGAGGGCGATCCCAAGGCCGCCAAGGACCTCGCGATCCTCGAACGCCTGATCCGCTTGATCCAGACCAACGCGCTCGAGGGCCCCGAGGTCAAGCGCCAGGACCTGATCGACGCCGCCTGCGACGGCATGCTCGGCTATCTCGACGAGCACTCGAGCTTCATGGCGCCCAAGGCCTTCAAGAAGTTCGAACAGGACCTGCTGTCCGCCGAGTACGGCGGCATCGGCGCCTACGTCGGCGAGGATCCCGAGGACAAGATCTTCACCATCACGCGCCCGATCTACTCCGGCCCCGCCTACCGCGCCGGTCTGCACACCGACGACAAGATCGTGCGCATCGACGACTGGCCCACGATCACCAACTCCGGCTCGCACCCGCTCGATGACATCATCAAGCGGCTCAAGGGCAAGCCCGGCACGCAAGTCAAGCTCTACATCTGGCGCCGCGGCATGGATCCAGCGCTGGTCGAGCGGCCGACCGAGGACATGGCCGTGACCGTGACCCGCGAGGAGATCACGATTCCGCCGGTCACCTCGATCGAGCTGCCAGGCAAGGTCGGGCTGATCGAACTCTCGACCTTCAGCCGGGTCGCCAGCGACGAGATCGAAAAGCGCCTCAAGGTGATGCTCGCCGACGGCATGCGCGGGGTCATCCTGGATCTGCGCAACAATTCCGGCGGCCTGCTCGAAGAGGCGCGTGCGGTCTGCGAACTGTTCCTCGAAAAGGGCAAGCTGGTCGTCACGACCGAGGGCGCCTCGCGCAGCGAGAAGCTCTACACCGAGCGCGACCCGCTGGTGCCCATGGACATGCCCCTCGTGGTGCTCGTCAACCGCTTCAGCGCTTCGGCCTCCGAGATCGTCTCGGGCGCACTGCAGGACCACCGCCGCGCGCTGATCGTCGGCCAGCGTTCCTACGGCAAGGGCTCCGTGCAGAACCTGCTGCCGATCCAGGGCGAATTCGACGATCGCTTCCAGGACGAGAACGGCAACCGGCGCTACGACCCCTGGGAAAAGCTCACCAAGGACTGGAACGGCAACGGCGAGTTCGACTTCGCGCCGCGCGCGCGTCTGACGATCGCCCACTACCACCTGCCGAGCGGCCGCTCGATCCACCGCGAGATCGACAGCGAGGGCGTCATGGTCAGCGAAGGCGGCGTCGAGCCGGACCTCAAGTCCAACGCCCGCCGCATCGACGGCTGGCGGGCCGAGGAAATGGTGCGGCTCGTGCGACGCGACAAGCTCATCCGCGAGTACGTGATGCGCGAGTACCCCACGCACAAGGATCTGTTCCGCGAACTAGCCGAAGGCGATGGCGACGATCTGTCGCGTTACCCCAACTTCCGCGAACTCTACGACAGCCTCGAAACCCCGCTCAGCGAGCAGGACGTGCGCATGCTGGTGCGCAATGAAGTCCGCCGGCGCGTGCAGGATGATCGCGGCGAGGCCTTCCCCGACGGCGACTTCCAGGAGGATCTGCAGTTGCAGGCGGCGATCCGCGCGATCCTAGAGCAGGTCGGCGATACGCCCGAGTCGATTCCCCTCTACCGGGTGAGCTTCGACCCGACCGATGAGAAGACCGGCCAGCGTCCGCTGCTGGCGAAGAGCGGCGACGAGCAGCGCACGCGCCTCAACGCGGCGATTCAGGCGCTCGAGTCCCTGCGCGCCAAGGGCAACGTGGACCAGAAGACGGCCGACGAACTCCAGAAGGCACTCGAAGGCGCGCTCCGTGGAGCGCTGGGACAGGGCGACGAGCCGCGCTGAGCCAAAGCAGGAGCGGCGCCGCTTTCCCTCACCCGCGCGGGCCGAGGCGGAGCGCGCTCAGCGAGCGGTGGGCGTCGTGCCCTTGCCGGCTCCCCCGCGGTCCTTGTCGGCCATCTCCGCGAGCACCGGCAGCAGGAGTTCGCGGCTCAGGATCACGATCGAGGCCGTCAGCGGCAGCGCGATCAGCAGTCCAAACATGCCCAGCGAGGCCGCGCCCGCCATCAGGGCGAAGATCACCACCACCGGGTGCAGCCCCAGGCTCTCGCCGAGGATGCGCGGCAGCAGCACGTAGTTCTCGAAGGCCTCCGCGGCGGCGAACACGATCCCGACGCGGATCAGCGCCGAGAGCAGTTCGTGATCGAACATGCCCACGAACAGGCCCACGATCAGGCCGATGCCCGTTCCCACGAAGGGAATCAGCGAGAGGAAGCCGGTGCCGAAGCCCAGCAGCAGGGCGTAGTCGACGCCCGCGATCCACAGGCCCAGCGCGATGAAGGCCCCCTTGCCGACGCACACCAGCAGGCGTCCGCGGAAGAAGTTCGCCAGCATCTCGCCGATCTGGGTGCCGATGCGCACGATCCGCTCGCGGTCCTTGTTGGGCAGGTAGCGCGCGACGAAGCGGTGGATGCGCTCGAGTTCGAACAGCAGGAACCAGGTGTAGATCGGCAGCAACACGAGCAGGCCGAGAATCTCCATCACCGAACCGAAGAAGCCCTGCAGCGCACCGAAGGCTCCGCGCGCGGCACTGACGCCCATCTGGCTCGCCTGCATGGCGCGCTCTTCGGTGAGCCACTCATCCCACCACTCGCGCAGCGCGCGGCTGAGATCCTCGGCGCGCAGCTGCGCGGCGGGCGCGGGCGCATTGCCGGGCTCGACGGACCGATCGCGCGGCAGGTGATCGATCACCCAGGCGATCTCGTCGTTGTACTTGAGCAGAGCCTCGTCGATGCGCGTCGACAGCTGGGGACCGAGCCCTTCCTCGCTGAAGAAATCGCGTACCAGCCCGCGCCCCTGGAAGAAGGCCATGCTGCCGATGGCGAAAATCAGGATCGCGAAGGCGCCGAAGATGAAGTTGACCGCGCGCTGGCGCTTCCAGCCGCGGGCCTCCAGCTTGAGCACCATCGGGTGCAGCACGAACGCAAGGATGTAGCCCAGGATCAGCGGGTTGAGCACGGAGCGCACGCTCCAGGCGAACCAGCCCACCAGCAGGGCCAGCAGGACCAGCGCGATCGTGCGCCACTGTGCGGAGAGTCGTTCGATCATGGATGCAGTTCTGGAGGGTCGCCTGATCAGTCACCCGGTCGCTCGCCGGGCGCGCGCGGAAACAGCTCGGGCGGCAGCTGCGGCCGGTAGGAATGCTCGAAGGCCTGATCGAAGTCGAAACCGGAGCGGAAATCCTCGATGGAATCCTGCTCCTGGCGATTCAGCAGGCCCTCGTCGACCAGCAGGAACACGATCCGGCCCCAATCGAGCGACTCGCGCACGCCCCAGCGCCGCCAGACCTCGCCCGCGAGCGGCCCAAACAGCTCGCTGGCATGAGCGCGCAGGCCCGCGAGCAGTTCCTGCCCCGAGACGTGGCGATCGGCGCCCTCGGCGGCTTCGCGGCCGGCGAGACGAATGGCGGTGTCGAGCGAATCGAACAGGAAGTCGTAGGCCTGCGGCGCATAGCGCTTGTCGCGCAGGGCCAGCTTGCGCAAGGGGTCGCTCATCGCCGCACCGTGGCCTTGGGCGCGGTTGCGCTCCACGCAAGCAGGGCGCGCTCGATGCTGGAAGCGCCCGCGAGGTTGCGTTCCAGATCCGCACGCGCCGCCAGCAGCGTCTCCAACCAGCGCTGGACCGCTCGGGCGGGGTGCTCGGCGAGCGCTTCGGCCAGGCGCACGTGCGTCAGGCGCGCGCGCGGCAGGCCCGCCGCGAGGCGCTGTGCATCCAGCGCACCCGCGAGGCACAGATCGAGGAAGGCGCGCGCGCGATTGCGCTCTTCTGCGGCCGGCGTGCGCCCGCCGTACTCGGCTTCGATGTCCTGCAGGACTTGAACCGCCTCGAGCGCGCACAGCCTTCCCGAAAGCGCTTCGAGCAGCGCCGCCTGCATCGCCCGGACCCCCTGAGCCTCGAGCACCAGCGCCAGCCCCGGCGATCCGCCAGCCATGCGCACCAACTCTTCCGCGGCGGCCGGCTCGAGCCCCCGGGCGCGCACGATCCCGATCGCCGCGGTGCTGGCCGGCGCGCTCAGGCGCACGCGCACGCAGCGCGAGAGCGTCGTCGAGAGCAGCGCGTCGCTGCGGCTGGTTTCCAGCACGAACAGCACCGAGCGGCCGGGCTCTTCCAATGTCTTCAGCAGCGCATTCTGAGCGGCGTGGTTGAGGCGCTGCGCCTCGCGGATCAAAACGACCCTCCAGCCGTTTTCCGAGGCCGAAAGCTCCAGAAAATCGCCGATCGACGCGCCGCCGTCCTCAGGGCGAGGACGCACGCGGTCGAGCGGGATCTGCTCGAGTTCCAGTTCCAGCGGATCGAGCACGAACAGGTCCGGATGGGTGCGCGCCAGCACGCGCTTGCAGGGTCCGCAGCGGCCGCAGGGATCCGCGGGCCCCTCGGCGCACAACAGCCCGCCTGCGAGGCGCAGCGCCAGTCCGAACTTGCCGATGCCCTCGGGACCTTCGAACAGCAGCGCGTGCGGCAGCCGGCGAGCGCGCGCTGCCTCGAACAGGCCGGCGAGGCGCGCCTCGTTGCCGACGATCTCAGGGAAGGACACGCACCACCTCCTCCCAGATCGCCGCCCGCACCGCCGCGTGCGCCGCCCCCGCGTCGATGCGCACCACCAGCGGATCCACCTCTGCGTAGCGCGCGTAACCCTGCGCCACGGCCCGCTGAAAAGCCGCGCCCTTGTCCTCGATGCGGTCGCGCCCGGCGCCGCGCCGCGCGAGCGCGGTCTCGAGCGGCAGATCGAGCCACAGCACGCGATCGGGCCGGGGATGTCCGGCGAAATCGCGCAATAGCCGCAACACGCGCTCCTCGCCCAGTCCTCCCGCGATGGCCTGGTAGGCGAAGGTCGAAGCATGGAAGCGCTCGCAGACGACGTGTTCGCCTCGCAGCAGGGCCGGTTCGACCAGCTCCTCGAGCATCTGCGCGCGCGCGGCGGTGAACAGCAGCGTTTCCACACCCGCGCTCATGCCCCCGCCGCGCTCGAGCAGCAGGGCGCGCAGCTTCTCGCCCAGCGGCGTCGAGCCTGGTTCGCGCAGGTGCTGCACGGTGCAGCCCGTATGCTCGCGCAGTGCATGGGCCAAGAATCCCGCCTGCGTGCTCTTGCCGCAGCCATCGACGCCATCGAGCACGAAGAAGCGCCCGCGGCCGCAAGTGTGGGAGTCGTTCAAGGGGAGGGTGCGCCGAGGGCAGGATTGTGCGGGAAAGTCCGGCGGGCTTCAAACCATCTTCCGCGCACGCCACACTCCTGCCATGCCGCCCTCCTGGCTGTCCCCCGATCCCGCTTCGCCGGCCCATGCGCTGATCCGCGTGCGGGCCCAGCCGGGCGCGCGGCGCACCGCGCTGGTGGGTCTTTGGAATAGCTGCCTCAAGCTCGCGGTGAGCGCCCCGCCCGATGACGGGCGCGCCAACGCAGCCCTCGCGGAACTGCTGGCGGAGCTGCTCGGGCTGGCGCCCTCCCGGGTCGAGCTTTCTAGCGGTGCCCGCCAGCGCGAAAAGCGCTTTCGCGTCAGGCTGCCTCCCGAATCCGTTCACGAGCGACTTGCGCCGCACCTCGCCCGGACGCGAAGCTAGTCGGTGATGAGCGAATGCATGTTGGACGCCGGGGTCGAGTCCGCTCTGTCGGCGCTGGAATCGCGCGCCTTCACCACTCCGGCCGTGCTGCTGTTTCTCGGCACGGGTCTGGGAGCGCTGCCGACACGACTGGCGAAGTCGCGCGCCCTGCGCCTTGGCGACTTGCCGGGCGTGCCCGGCGAATGGAGCGGCGTGACGCTGCATGCGGGCGAATGGCAGGGTGGCCCGGTCTGGCTGATCGAGGACGCTCCGGGCAGCGCGGAGCAGGGCAACCAGATCGACGGCGGACGGCCGGCCTGGGTGGCTGGCTTCCCGCTGTGGCTCGCGGCCGCCGCTGGCGCCAGCCTGCTGGTTCACACCAGCGCCGGCGCTGCGCTCCGGGACGCCAAGGACGCGCCCCCTGCGGGCTCGATCGCGCTGGTGCGAGACCACATCAACTTCTCGGGGTCCAGCCCGCTGGTGGGACTGACTCACTCGCGCCTTGGCCCCCTGTTCCCCGATCAGACGCGGCTGTTCCCCCCGCAGCTCTTGCGGCTGGCGCGGCAGGAAGCCGCGCGCCTTTCGATTCCTGTGCACGAAGCGATCGCGGCCTGCGTCGCCGGACCTGCGCTGGAGACGCCGGCCGAGCGGCGCTTCTGGGCGCGGGCGGGCGCGCAAGTCTCCGTCCAAGGGCTGGCAGGCGTCGCGCATGCGTGCGCGCACTCAGGCTTGCTGATGCTGGAAATGGTGGCGGTGACCGATGCCGGCGAGGGCGTGCACGACATGGCTGGCATGGTGCAGCGCGCCAACGAGCTGGGCCCGCGCATCGAGGATCTGCTGGTGGCGCTGATGCCCCGGCTGCACGCCGAAGCGGCTCAGGCAGGCCACGCGGAATGAACGGCGCGCCCGCGATCGCGGTGCTGGTTTCGGGCTCGGGCCGCAGTCTGGAAAACCTGTGCGAACGCATCGAGCGCGGCCGCCTGCGCGCGCGCATCGTGCTGGTGATCTCCAACCGCACGGAGGCCTACGCGCTCGAGCGTGCGCGCCGACGCGGTCTCTCGACGCGCGTGATCGACGCGGAGCGCGCACTCGATCCGCAGGCTTTCAGCGCGCAGGTCTTCGCCGCCTGCGAGGCCAGCGGTGCCGAGCTGGCGGTCTGCGCGGGCTTCCTGCGCCTGCTCGTGATCCCATCTGAGTGGCAGGGTCGCGTCCTGAACATCCACCCTTCCCTGCTGCCCGCCTTCGGCGGCAAGGGCTTTTACGGCGACAAGGTTCACGCGGCCGTGCTGGCGCGCGGGTGCCAATACTCCGGCTGCACCGTGCACTACGTGACCAACGAGTACGATGCCGGACCGATCCTGCTGCAGCGCGTGGTCGCGGTGGAGCGCGGCGACGATGTGCATGCGCTGGCGGCGCGCGTCTTCGAGGCCGAATGCGAGGCCCTTCCGGAAGCGATCACCCGCCACTTTGCGGCGCGCGGCTGAGCGCGTGAAGCAGCACCGCGAGGCTCTTGACATCGTCGAGATTGTGGCGGAAGACGCCTTCGAGGCGGTGGGCGCGTCCCGCCAGGTAGTCAAACCAGGCCGCCGGCGCGAAGGAGCCGGGGAGATCGTCCTCGCGCACGACACCCGCCAGCTCCCGCTCCAGCGTGCGCAGCCTGCAGTCGGCAAAATGCCCCTGGTAGCGCCGGCGCAGAGGCCAGTACAGGTCCAGATGCGGCTTGCCGGCAAAGGGCGTCTCGATCCCATGCACGCAGAGCTTGTCCTCCAGCCGATGGCGATCGAAAGACTTGCCGAAGAAGCTGACCACCACGCTGGCCTGACGAATCCGTCGGGCGCTCTCGGCGAGGAGCGCCGCTTCCGAGGCGGGCGAGTCGAGAAAGCCCTGCCAGATCTCGAAAGCGTCGCCATCGAAGCGCGCGAGCCCGACGAGGAACACGTAGGTGCCCGCGCCCCCGCCAAGGCCCGTCGTTTCGGTGTCGAGAAACAGCGCGTCCTCGAGCGGCAGGTGCAGGAGTTCCTCCATGCGCGCTGCCTCCGAAAGGTGCGTTCGCTCGCTGCACAGCGCCTGCGCAAGCGTCCACTCGCCATGCCGCTCGCCGCCCGCCACGCGCGTGATCCGCGCAGAGGTCCCGGAGCGCGCGCAGGCCATGAGTCCGGCGGGTCCGCCGATGCTCAGCATGCCGGGATCGGCGCGGGGCGGCGCCGGTGACAAGGGCCGGCGCCTGCGCGCGTCGCGGCGGCCGAGCTGTGCGGCAAGCTCCCCCGCCAGGGCAGCATTCGGACGTGCCGGATCGCTCGGCTTGAGCAGCCGCGCCAGCTTGGCGCGCAGCGGATCAGCGGCCTCCGCGCTCACCGGTCCTCCTCGAGCTCCCCGGGAACGTACGTGCCGCGCTGCACGAAGTGCTCGAGCACCTCCGCGGCCGTCTGCTTGCCCAGCATGCCGACCTCCTCCGCGGGTCCGACGCAGGCCGGACAGCCGTGTTCGCAGGCGCAGTGCGCCACGACATCGTGCGCGGCCCGCAACAGTTCGCGGTGCGAGCGGAACAGCACCTCCGAGAGTCCCACACCGCCCTGCACCGTGTCGTAGAGAAAGATGGCCGGACGCTGAAAGTGCGGCGAGCGCACCTGCGTCGACAAGCCCAGATCGCGCGGCTGGCAGTTGAGCACCAGCGGTGCCACGCGCCGCAGGAGCGCGCCCACGCCGCGCCAGGCCGCTCCGCGGTCGCCGCCGGCGAGCCCCAGCTGATGGGCGCTTTCATCCGACAGCGTCAGGATGAAGGCCTCGGTGTCGAGTTCCTCCGGCGGCAGGTGGATGTCCTCCGCTCCGACGTTTTCGCGCGTGTAGAAGCGAATCTTCTTGTACAGGGTCGCGACGCTGGTGACGTGGACCTCGCCGCGTTGCAGATCGGAATCGAGCACGCCGTCCGCGCTCTCGCGCACACGGCGCTCCTCCAGCCGCAGCACACGCACCTCGACGTCGAGTTCCGCCTCGGTGAAGTAGTCGCTCTCGACGCGGCGCACGTAGGCGCGGCGGTTCTTGTGGTCGAAGGTTTCGACCTTCCACGTGTCGCCCTGCACCTGATAGATGGCGCCCTGGTGCACGGTGGTGATCGAGGAAGGCCGATCGATCTCGCCGATCGCGTGCTTGGTTTCCACATCGAGAATCAGCACGTTGTCCGGATCATCGCCGCCGAGCGTCACGTCCTGCGCCGGGTAAGCATCGCTCATCCAGTACCAGGTCGAGTTCTGCTTGTGCAGAAAGCGCGACTCCTCGGCCAGATAATCGAGCACGCCGCTGGCAGC
Organism: Planctomycetota bacterium; assembly: GCA_044359355.1. GTDB lineage: Bacteria > Planctomycetota > UBA1135 > UBA1135 > SYGM01. The sequence continues at coordinate 149,599 of JBIKMH010000004.1, forward strand.
CGCCACCGCGCCGTACTCGGGCTCACCGCGCAACTCGCCGTCCTCATCGGCGCGGAAGGGCAGTTCGAAGGCCGCGCACTTCAGCTGCTCGGAGAGGATCACCAGATTGTCCGGGTCCAGCCCCAGTTCCTCGCGCGGCGCGCCGAACAGGCGCTCGGGATGCCGCGCGAGATACTGATCAACCGGATCCGAGCGCGCGATCACCAGCGCCAGCGAAGGCTTCTGCCTCCGGCCCACGCGTCCGGCACGCTGCCAGAACGAGGCCTGGCTGCCCGGATAGCCCACCAGCACCGCGACATCGAGCGCGCCGATGTCGATGCCCAGTTCGAGCGCGTTGGTCGAGACCACCACCTTGACGGCACCCGTGCGCAAGCCCTGTTCGATCTCGCGCCGCAGGTTCGGCAGGTATCCGCCACGGTAGCCCTTGATCTCGTCGGGCTTGAGCCCCAGTTCCGCGGCGCTTTCCTTGAGATAGCGCGTCAGCACCTCGACGCTGGTGCGGCGCTGGCAGAAGAAGATCGTCTGGTGCGCCGGACCGCAGACCACGCCGGCAAGCTCGCGGGCCTCCTCCAGCGCATTGGCGCGCAGACCCGCGATCGGATTGAGGATCGGCGGGTTGTAGACGCCGAAGATCTTCTCGCCGCTCGGCGAGGCATCCTCGCTGACCACGCGCACGCTGCGGCCGGTCAGGCGCCGGGCATGGCCGGCCGGATCGGCCAGCGTCGCCGAACACAGGAGGAAGCGCGGATTCGAGCCGTAATGGCGCGCGATGCGCAGCAGCCGACGCATCACGTTGGCGACGCTGGAGCCGAACACGCCCGAAAGCGTGTGAACCTCATCGATCACGATGTAGGCAAGATCGCGAAACAGCTCGCTCCACTTGGAGTGGTTGGGCAGGATGCCCGCATGCAGCATCCACGGATTGGTCAGCACCAGATGACCGCGGTCGCGCAGCGTGCGGCGCACGCTGGGCGGCGTGTCGCCGTCATAGGTGTAGGCGTGCCAGGCCTGCCCGAGCTGCTCGACGGCGCGCGTCAGCACGGCCGTCTGGTCCTGCGACAGGGCCTTTGTGGGAAACAGGAACAGGGAGCGCGCGCTGCCCTGCGATTCGAGCAGACGCTGCAGCACCGGCAGCGTATAGCACAGCGTCTTGCCCGAGGCGGTCGGCGTCGCGATCAGCACATCTTCGCCGTCGAGCGCGAGTTCCACGAAGCTCGCCTGGTGCTCGTACAGCTCCGCGATGCCGCGCGCACGACACAACTCCGCCAGCCGCGGGTCGAGCCGCTCTGGGAACGGATGGGTGCGCGCCGGCCGCGGAGCGATGCGATGCCAGCGCTCCATGCGCCCCATCCAGCGCGGATCGCTTGAAAGCTGTTCCACCAGCGCTTCCACGCCGCGCGCGCTGCGCGCCTTGCGCTCGCCGCCCTCTGTCGGCGCCTGTGTCTTGTCCTGCCCCATCCTGCCCCCTCCGTTCGGTTCGGGAAAGGTTAGGGAGCGGCGCGGCGCGAAACAAGCCCGCTGTGCCCTAGCGCGCGAGCGATTTCAGCTTGTCGAACAGGCTCGGATCGGCGAGCAGCGCCCGGCGCGCGCCCACCACGACCTCGATGGCGCCGGCGGGATTGCGGCCGAGCTGGTATTCGTGCAGCTTGCCGCCCGGCTCGCGAAAGCGCACCCGGATGGTCTCCACCCAATCGAGATCGGTGCGCGGCGAGAGGTGCGAGGACGCACGCACGAAGCACAGCGCGTCGAGCAGCGGCAGCAGTTCGCGTGCCTGCGCCTCCTCTGCGTCGCGCGACCACATGCCCCGGGTGCTGCGCTGGAAGAGCAGCACCGCTTCCCCCGGCAGGCGCAGTTCCAAGGCCACCTGCGCATGCTCCTCGATTTCGAGCATCATCCGAGACCAGAACTGCTCGGCGGGCAGCTGTGCGATCTGCCACAGGCGCACGGGCGCGTAGCCCGTGACGGCCTCGCCGCGCCGCTGCATCAAGACCGCCTCGGAGCCTTGCGGCGAGTTGAGCCGCTCGCCCAGAAAGCCGCCCTCGACGCTGCCGCCCGCACCGATCCAGACGCCGGGCGAATCCTCGAGCTCGCGGAGCGGCTGTTTGAGCCGGAAGCTCTCGATTTCCATGCGCGACAGCTCGCCGAGCAAGGCCTCGATGGCTGCGTTCTCGCCGGGATAGGCCGGATCGAAGCCCTTCTCGCCCGCGCGCCGCTCGGCCACCTTCCACGCGCGGCCCTCGCGCGTGATCCAGACTTCGCTGCGCTCGCCCTTGAGCCGCAGGGAGTCGACCTCGTCGCGGCGCACCCTCAGGAGCTTGTTCTCAAGGAAGGTGTCGACGCCCAGCGAGAGCAGGTAGGCATCGCGCGGCTCAAGCCCCCACACGACGCCCAGATCCTCGCGCATCGCAAACCAGCTTTCTCCGCCGGGCGGCCCCACGGAGCCCATGCGCAGCGCCAGACGCCGGCCATCGGAGAGTTCGAGGCGCAGCGTCAGCCCGGCCGGATCGAGGCCGTAGTCCGATGCTTTGCGGCCCAATTCGTCGACATAGCCTTCATGGCGAATGCCCGCGAGGCCCTGCAGCCAGGCCGAGAGCGCGGCCAGATCGGGTGTCGCGAGCACTGGCGCCAGCATGCGCCACTCGCCCTCCTGCTGCTCGATGCGAAGCTCGGCGTCGCTGCGCGCCAGCGCCCACTCGGTCCAGCCCGCGCCCGCGCGTTCGATGCTGCGCACCATGGCGGGCGCGAAATCGAGCACCACGGTGGTCTTGAACTCCTGAACCGGTCGGTTGAGGGCCGTGGACAGGTCGCGGCCGACCCGCGCCAGCACGCCGCGCGTGCGCACGAACACGGCGCCGCGCGTGGAATCCTCCGCGCCGAACTCGACCCGCTCGCGACGGCCATCGGCCTCGAATTCAAGGATCATCTGCGGAGGCTCGAACTGCGCGCGCACCGCCGCCTGCTCCAGCTCAGCCACTTCGCTGGCGCGCGCGGCGAGCGCATTCTGGATCAGATGCCCCACGAGCGCGTCCTGCGCGGGAAGCTCCTGCGGATCGCGCATCTGCCAGCGACCGTCCACGCGCTCCAGACGCAGGTTCCAGCCGCGCGCGACGTTCTCCGCGCGCACGCATGTGATGCGCTCGGCCTCAAAGCCCGGAAACAGGGGCCATTCGGTGCGCTCGACACGGGCGCGCTCCTCCTCGCTCGTGCGCAGGAGCAGCCAGCCCGCACCCGCGACCAGCACCAGCAGGATCAGCAGGCTGCGCAGGCTCATCGGCGGCGCCTCCAGGCCATCGCAAGCCCCAGGGCCAGCGAGCTGAGCACCGGCGCCAGCGCGATCCACAGCCACAGCCGCCGCACGGCATCGGGCTGGGCCAGATCGAGCCGCCGCTGGGGCGCCTCGCGCGCTTCGACCTTGACGCGCCAGTCGCGCGAGGCGGCCCAGTTGAACGCATTCAGCAGGAAATCGCGGTTGGTCTCGAAGGTGGCGTTGATGGCGCTGACGGCGCTGGAGAGCACCACGACGCGCGCTTCGGGCCGTTCCGCGGGGCTCGAGCGCCGCGGCGGTCCGGCGGCCGCCTGCGGAGGAAACAGGATCGCCGCGGCCAGCACGAAGGGGCCTTGGCGCTCGCCGGCCTCCGGCTTCCAATCCTGCGTCTTGCCGCCCTCCAGTGGCAGATCCAGCCAGGCGCCCTCGGGCGAGCGCAGCAGCGCCAGCACGTTGCCTCCCGGCAGGCCGCGTCCGATCTCCAGCGCGCGCGCGCCGTTGAAGATCACGCGGCGCTCGGCGCGCCGCAGCGGATCGGTGATCGGGTGTGTCCCCATCGAGCCGCGCTCGAGCCACAATTGCGCGGCCGTGTTCGTGCCGTACTGCGGCGCGCCCCCGGGGCCCAGCGGAGCGCGGGCGACAAAGCCCGAGCGCGCCACGCGCAGCCCCCAGGGCTCGAGCAGGTCGGCCACCGAGAAGCGCTCGGCCACGGTCTCCAGTCCCGGGGCCACGATCAGTCGACCGCCGCTCTCGACGAAGCGCTTGATCGCAACCCACTCCGCTTCGGCCAGCGGCTGTTCAGGCCCGAGCAGCGCGAGCACGCGGCAGTCCTCGGGAATCGAGGGCGCACTCGCGAACTCGTGGTTGCCCACGCGGTAGCCGTCGGATTCGAGCGCGCCCTTGAGCTCTGAAAGCCCCATCAGCTCCACGTTGTCCAGATCGAGTTCCCCGTGACCGCGCACGAACAGCACGCTGGGCGCATCGCTGGCGCCGACCTTGAGCAGCGCGCCGACGAGCGCCTCTTCCGCGCGGAAGGAGACGAGACGCGGCGGCGAGGGCGGTCCCTGCTGTCCGCTGGGATCGCCCGGATCGAAGTCCGCGAGATCCCCGCGCAGGCGCAGCACCTCGCGGCGCGAGTCTTGGCTGACCACCAGCAGTCCGCCGGCGTCGACCTCGCGCAGCCCCAGCTCGAACAGCCGCGTGCGCGCGGATTCGGCTCCACTGCCCGTGAGATCGTGCGCAAACAGCAGCACCTTGCCGCCCGAGGAATCGCGCACCGACAACAACAACTGCCGCAGGCGCTCCTGCGCGAGGATCACGAGTTCCTCGAGCGGAAACTCGGCCGGCCGCAGGAAGACATCGATGCGCGCCTGTTCGGGCAGGCGCGCCAGCACCTCCATCGAGGCCGGCGAGAGCGTGTTCTCCTCTGCCTGCGTCCAGTCCATACGCACGCGCAGACTCGGCCGTTCGGCGAGGCGCGTCATCAGCAGCGCCAGCACGGCAAACAGCACTCCCGCGAGCGCCACGCGCAACCAAAGGCCCGCGCGCGTTGCGCTGCCCGTCGCCTGAGCGCGATGGCCTAGCTCCATCGGCGGGCCTCCACGGCGCGCGTCGTGAGGAACACGAGGAACGCGGTCCAGATCAGGAAGAAGACGAGGTAGGCACTGTCGATCACGCCGTAGAGGAAGCCGCTGGTCAGGTTGGAGGAGATGTCCAGCCACTTGACGATCCCGCTCAGGACCGGCCAGTCGACCAGGCGCGCCACCAGCGGGAGCAGCATCAGCACCAGATTGGCGATCACCGCTGCGAAGGCGCTCAGGACCGGCAGCGTGGTCAGCGAGCTCATCAGAAGGCCGATGCCGCAGAACAGCGCGCTGCACAGCGTGGCGCCAATCCAGCTGCTGAACACGATGCCCCAGTCGATGCCGACGCCGCTGGCCTGCAGCACCAGCGCGTAGCCGAAGACCGAGGCCCACAGCAGCGCCATGAACGAGACCGCGGCGCCGAATTTCCCGCACACCACGGCGAGATCCGTGACCGGCGCTGTCAGCAGGTACTCCAGCAGCCCCGAGCGCGATTCCTCGCTCAGCATGCGCATCGTCAAGAGCGGCGGCACCAGCGCGCACAGGATCCAAAACACGAAGGAGTCGCCCAGCAGGAAGCGCAGCGCGATATCGACATCACCTTGGGCGCCGACCATGTAGAAGAGGAACATCACGCCCTGCAGCGCCAGCGCGATGCACAGCAAGGTCCAAGCCAGCGGCCCGAGAAACAGTCCGACGAGTTCCCGCCGGTAGATGGCGCACAAGCCGCTCATGCGTCGGGCCGGCGCGGCGCATCCACGTCGACCGGGGCCGAGAGATCGCGGCTCGCGCCGCGGTCGAAGGGATTGAGGCTGTAGATCTGCCGGGTCTGGGCCGGCGCCGCCAGCGGAAGCGCCACCGGGCTCAGCTCAACAAGCGTGGCCTGTGCCGGTGCAGCGCCGGCCTGTGCTGCAGGCAGCGCGGCCGTCGCGCTCCATTCCGGCGTCTCGTCGGCGGCGATGCGGGCAAAAATCTGCTCGAGCGAGGGCACGCGATAGGACAACTCGCGCAGCGCCCAGCCCTTGAGCTTGGCGATCGCGCCGACGTCCTCGCGCACATCGACCGCCGCATCGAGCTCGAACTCATGATGCACGCCCCGCCGGCCCAGATCGCGTACCGCGCGCACGCCCTCGATGCTTCCCAGCATCCGCTTGGCCGCTTCGACATCCGCGCCGACCAGCGCCTCGAGGCGCACGAAGGCGCCGCCCGAGAGCCGCTGCACCAGTTGTGCCGGCGTGCCGTCGGCCGCGATGCGGCCCTTGTGCACGATGATCACGCGCGGGCAGACGGCCTCGATTTCGGGGAGAATATGCGAGGAAAGCAGCACCGTGTGCTTCTCTGCTAGCTCGCGCAGGATCGCGCGCACCTCGAGGCGCTGCAGCGGATCGAGCCCGCTGGTGGGCTCATCCAGAATCAGCACCTCGGGCTCGGGCAACAGCGCCAGAGCCAGGCCGACGCGCTGGCGCATGCCGCGCGAGAGCGTGCCGACGAGGGCGCGGCTGCGATAGAGCAGGCCGACGCGCTCAAGCACCGCCGGGATGCGGCGGCGGGCTTCGCCGCGCTCGAGCGAGTGCAGCCGCGCCTGAAACGCGAGCATCTCCTCCACGCGCAGCTCGCGGTACAGCGGCACGCTCTCGGGCAGGTAGCCGATACGGCGGCGCGCTTCGAGCGACTGGCGCAGCACATCGAAGCCAGCCACGGCGACCGCACCGCTGGTCGCGGGCAGATAGCCAGTGAGGATGCGCATCGTGGTGGTCTTCCCGGCACCATTGGGGCCAAGGAAGCCGACCACTTCGCCTTTGTGGACCTCGAAGGAGAGGTCATCGAGGGCGGTGAACGAACCGAAGCGTCGCGTCAGGTGAGAGACGGAGATCACGACGGAAGAAGGTAACGCTCCGCACCCGCATCTCCAAGGGTGCTCATGGATGGCGATCCCGACCTGTTCAGTTCCGCACGATGGCGTGCGATTCACCACCTCGAGTGAAGAACTTCAGGTTCTTTTCCGCCATCGCGGAATCCAGCCAGCGCCACGCGATGGTCCCCGGGGCCAACTGCAGCTCCTCCGCAGCACCGGCCTCCAGAGTCAGCATGCAGGCGGGCTCGCCATCGATCACAACCTGCTCGTCGACGATTCCACGGGACTGATTCTCGACGCGCACGCGCACCGCCTCGCCGACAGGCACGGTCTCCGTGCGCTGCACGCCCTATGCCGGGAACGCAAGACGCTTGATCAGCAGGCGGGCACGAGTGTTCCTTGACAGGGCGAGCTTGAGTCCGCGCGGTGCGGGACGACACCGCATTCCGCATAGCCGATCGGCAGCAAAAGGAAACGCCTCCGTCAGCGATTGCCGATGACAGAGGCGTACTGCGCGGCAGAATCGTCGATTTCAGGTCTTCACTTCGAAGTCGGCATCGACCGGCTCATCGCCGCCCTTGCCGCTGCCCGCGGTCTGACCCGAGGCCGCACCCTGCGGCGGAGGCGGCGTGCCGCCCTGCGCAGCCGAAGCCGCCTGATACAGCTTCTGCGCGGCCTGCTGCAGCGCATTGACCGCCGCATCGAGCTTGGCGGCGTCCTCGCCGCTCATCGCCGTCTTGACCTCATCGCGTGCGCTCTCGATCGAGCGCAGATCACCTTCGGAGAGCTTCGCGCGGTGCTCGTTGAGTTGCTTTTCGATCTCGTAGACCAGCGCGTCGGCGCCGTTCTTCTTGTCGACGAACTCGCGGCGCTGCTTGTCGGCCGCGGCGTGAGACTCGGCCTCGCGGCGCATCTTCTCGACATCTTCCTTGGAAAGACCCGAGCTGGACTGGATCACGATCTTCTGGACCTTGCCCGTGCCCTTGTCCTTGGCCGTGACGTTGAGGATGCCGTTGGCGTCGATGTCGAAGGTGACTTCGATCTGTGGCATGCCGCGCGGCGCGGGAGCGATGCCGTCGAGCTTGAAGTTGCCCAGCGTCCGGTTGTCGCGCGCGAACTCTCGCTCGCCCTGAAGCACATGGATCTCCACGCCCGGCTGGTTGTCGCTGGCCGTCGAGAAGACCTGCGTCTTGGAGGTCGGGATGGTCGTGTTGCGATCGATCAGCTTGGTGCAGACGCCGCCGAGCGTCTCGATGCCCAGCGAAAGCGGGGTGACATCGAGCAGCACGACATCCTTGACCTCGCCGGCGAGCACGCCGCCCTGAATCGCGGCGCCGATGGCGACAACCTCGTCAGGGTTGACGCTGCGGTTGGGCTCCTTGTTGAAAATCTTCTTCGCGAGCTCGAACACGGCCGGGACGCGCGTCGAGCCGCCCACCATGATCACTTCATCAACCTGCTCGGCGCTGAGGCCGGCGTCCTTGAGGACCTGCAGGCAGGGCTGCTTGGCGCGGTCGACGAGCGGCTCGATCAACTGGTTGAACTTGGCGCGGCTGACGTCCTGCGTGAGGTGCTTGGGCCCGCTGGCATCGGCCGTGATGAACGGCAAGTTGACTTGCGTCTGATTGGCCGAGGAGAGCTCGATCTTGGCCTTTTCCGAGGCTTCCTTGAGCCGCTGCAGCGCCATCGGATCCTTGCGCACGTCGATGCCGGTCGACTTCTTGAACTCCTCGGCGAGGAAGTCCATCAGGACCTGATCGAAGTCATCGCCGCCGAGGTGCGTGTCGCCGTTGGTGGCGAGCACTTCGAAGACACCGTCGCCGATCTCGAGGATCGAGATGTCGAAGGTGCCGCCGCCGAAGTCGAACACGGCGATCTTGCCCGTCTTCTTCTTGTCGAGGCCGAAGGCCAGCGCCGCAGCCGTCGGCTCGTTGATGATGCGCTCCACGTTGAGGCCGGCGATCGTGCCCGCGTCCTTGGTGGCCTGGCGCTGGCTGTCGTTGAAGTAGGCCGGCACGGTGATCACCGCGCGCGTCACCTTCTCGCCGAGGTAGGCTTCGGCCGCCTCCTTGAGGTAGGTCAGCACGGAAGCGCTGATCTCGGGCGGCGTGTACTTCTTGTCGCCGATCTCGACTTTGACGAGTTCTTCCGCTCCGCCGATGATCTTGTAGGCGACGTTCTTCTCCTCCTTGGCGACCTCGTGGTGCCGGCGGCCCATGAAGCGCTTGATCGAGGCGAGCGTACGCGTGGGATTGGTCACGGCCTGACGCTTGGCAGGCGCGCCGACGAGCTTGGCGCCATCGTTCTGAAAGGCGACCACCGAGGGGGTCGTGCGGCCGCCCTCGCTGTTGGGAATCACGACTGGTTGCCCGCCTTCCATCACGCAGACGACGGAGTTGGTGGTGCCCAGATCGATGCCGATGATCTTCGATTGGTTGCTCATGACGGGGAGCTTCAGCTCAAACTCCGTGCCAACCCGTGCTAAATTCACAAACACCTTCCTGAGAAAGACTTAGCGTTGGCGTGGCGAACCCGAGCTTGCCACTTTGACAGCCCAGCGGACGCTCCTGCCATGTCGGCAGGCGCGCTGTCCGGTCTGCGCTAGAGCCCGTACTCCTTGATCTTGCGGTACAGCGTGCGCTCGCCGATGCCGAGCACCTTGGCGGTCTTCTCGCGGTTGCCGTCGTAGAGCTTGAGGTTGACCCGGATCAGCTCGCGCTCGAGTTCCTCCAGCGAGCGGCCGGCCAGCTCCAAGCCACCCGCCCCGCCCGCGCCCGCACCACTCGCGCCGCGGACGCTTTCGGGCACGTCTTCGACGCCCAGCACTTCGCTGCGGGCGAGCAGGACCATGTTCTCGATCGCATTGCGCAGCTCGCGCACGTTGCCCGGCCAGTCGTAGCGCAACAGCAGCGTGCGCGCCTCAGCGCTGATGCCGCGCACCGACCGGCCGTGCGCGCGCGACAGCTCGCCGATGTAGTGGTCGATCAGCAGCGGCAGATCGCTCTTGCGCTCGCGCAGCGGCGCCAGCTCCAGCGTCACGACCGCGAGGCGGTACATCAGATCCTCCCGAAAGCGCCCATCCCGGACCATCTGCTTGAGATCGCGATTGGTGGCCGCCAGCAGCCGGATGTCGACCTTCTGCGCCACGTTGCCGCCCACCGGCTGCACCTCGCGCGTCTCGAGCACGCGCAGCAGCTTCGCCTGCGTGGCGAGCGGCATGTCGCCCACCTCATCGAGGAACAGCGTTCCACGATCGGCATACACGATGCGGCCCTCCTTGTGCGCGACGGCGCCCGTGAAGGCGCCCTTGACGTGCCCGAACAGCTCGGACTCGATCAGACCCTCCGACAGGGCGGCGCAGTTGACCGCCACGAAGTGCTGATCCTTGCGCGGCGAATTCTCGTGGACCGCGCGCGCCACCAGTTCCTTGCCCGTGCCGCTCTCGCCCAGAATCAGCACCGTGACATTGGTCGGCGCAACCTGGCGCAGCACCTCGAACAGCCGCAGCATCGGAGCGGAATTGCCGATGATGCCCTCGAATCCGGCGCGCTTGTCGATCTGCCGCTTGAGCTCGACGTAGTCGCGCCGCAGCCGCGCGTTGTCGACGGCGCGCGTCAGGCGCGCGCGCAGCTCGCTGAGATCGACCGGCTTGGTGAGGTAGTCCGTGGCTCCATCGCGGAACGCTTCCACGGCGATCTTCTCCGAGCCGCGCCCGGTGATCAGGATCACGACTGCATCGGGCTGTTCGGAACGGACCTTCTTGAGCAGGTCGATGCCGGACATGTCCGGCATCACCAGATCGGTCAGGACCGCATCGAAAGCCTGCTCGGCGAGCCGCTCGAGGGCCTCCCGGCCCGAGTGCGCCAGCGTGCAGAAATGGCCTTCCATCGACAAGGCGTCGCCAAGCACCTCGGCATGGGCTTCATTGTCGTCGACGATCAGCGCGCGAAACGGCTTGCTTTGTTCCTCGGGCCTCATGCGCTCCTCGAATCCTCGCTGGCGGCTGCGTGTATCTCGACGATCAGGGGCAGCACGATAGAAAAGCTCGTGCCGCGTCCCTTTTCGCTGACCACGGTGATCGTGCCCTCATGCTGTTCGATGATCCGGCGGGTGGTCGAAAGTCCCAGACCCGTGCCGTGCTTCTTCGTGGAGAAATACACGTCGAAGCAGCGCTCGAGTTCCTCGGCAGACATGCCGACACCCGTGTCGGTGATCGAAAGCTCGGCGTAGTTCCCCACGCGCTTGAGCCGCACGATCAGCTCGCCACCCTCGGGCATGGCCTGGCGCGCATTGACGAACAGGTTGAGCAGCGCCTGGCGGAAGGCGCCGGTGTCGAGCATCACCATCGGCAGCACCAGCGGCAATTCCACGTGGTGACGGATGCGCTGCGCGCGGTCTTCTGGTTCGACGAAATCGAGCGCCTCGCGCACCAGCGTCATCAGGTCCGCAGGCGCCCGGTTGATCGACCCGCCGCGGGCAAAGCGCAGAAAATCGTCGACGATCGCCTCCAACCGGTGCACCTCGCGCTGCAGCTGCGTGACGCGCTTTTCGAGGCGCCTATCGCGGGGGCTGGGCTCGGGCGCGCCGGGACTCTTTTTTCCGCCGCCGAGTTCCTCCTCCATCAGCGTCAGGTTGATCGCCATGGTCGAGAGCGGATTCTTGATCTCGTGGGCCAGACCGGCGGCGAGGCGTACCAGCGAGAGCGGCTCCTCGGCATCGTCCAGACGGCTCGCGCTGGCCGGCTTGGCATCCGTCGGTGGGTTGGCGCTGCTGGATTCCATGTGCTTCAGGCCGCAACAGAAGGCAGACTAGGCTAGCAATCATGAGCGAGACACGCATCGAAAAGCTCCCCGACGCCAGCCCCGGCGAGCAGGCCGTCGAGGCCGCGCGCGCAGTGCTCGCGGCGGGCGGCGTGCTCGCCCTGCCGACCGAATCAGTCTACGGACTGTGCACGCGCGCTGACCTGCCGGCTGCGCTGCTGCGCGTGATCGAGTTGTCCGCGCGCCCGGCGGAGCTGCCTTTCACCTGGGTGATCGGACGTTGGAGCGATCTCGAGCGCTTTCCAGCGCTCTCGCGCCTGGTGCAGAGGATCACCACCAAGTACTGGCCCGGACCGCTGACGCTGGAATTGCCCGGAGTCCCCGCGGGCCTCGAGGCGATCGGGGTCGACGGCTGGACGCGCGTGCGCATGCCGGCACACAAGGGCACGCGCGGCCTGCTCGAAGCGCTGGAGTTCCCGCTCGTGCTGGCATCGACCACGCGCGAGGGCTCTGCCGTCTTCACCGATCTCGAAGCCCTGCGCTCGCGCATCCGCGAGCCGCTGCCGCTGTACTTTGACGGCGGCCCCGCGCGCCTGCCCGAGGAAGCCAGCGTGCTGCGCATCGGCAGGGGCGAGTTCCGCCTGATCCGGCCCGGCCTGTTCACGCTCGAGCAGCTGCGCAAGGTCGCGGGCCTGCGCATCGCTCTGGTCTGCACGGGCAACACCTGTCGCAGCCCGATGGCCGAGGCGCTGGCGCGCGCGCTGCTCGAAAAGGCGCTCCAGACCGACGAGATCGGCGATTTCGGCTTCGAGGTGCGCTCGATGGGCGTCGCGGCCGGTGTCGGCGATCCCGCCTCACGGCACGCGGTCGCCGTGCTGCGCGAAGCCGGCATCGAATTCTCGAGCCACCGTGCGCGCGCGGCCCAGTCCGAACAGCTCGGACGCTTCCAGCGCATCTACTGCATGACGCGCAGCCACCGCGCCGCGCTGCTCTCGCAGCTGCCGCCGAACCACCCGGTGGCCGTCGAGCTGCTCGATCCCGAAGGCCGCGACGTGCCCGACCCGATCGGCGGGAGTCTCGATGACTACCGGCATACGGCCGTGGCGATCGAGCGCGCGCTGAAGAAGCGCCTCGAGGAATGGATCTAGGCGTGGCTCAGCGCGTCTTGGAGAGCCACTGCAGGAAGCGCCCCTCGAGCGAGTCCTTGCTGGCCGCTGCATCCGAGAGCGGTACGCCGTAGATCTTCGTCGTGATCGCCAACAAGTCCGGCTCGCTGCCTTCGGCCCCCAGTTCCGAGAGCCAGTGCGCGAAACTCTCCGCGCTCTTCTTGCCCGCACCTGCGGCGCCGGTCTGGAGGAAGTGCAGGAACGCGCTCTTGTACGAGCGCTGGAATTCGTCGAAATCGCCGGCGTACGCCGCGGGGACCTCCGGGCGCGCGTCGGGAAAGTAGAACGGCGCCACAAAGGCCTTGGGGTTCGCGCCCTTGTCGTCGCGCAGCGCGAAACAGAGCGGTTTCTGAGAGGGCCGCTTCTCCAGATCAGCGCCCTCCTTCTGCACCTGCTTCAGGATCTTCAGAAAATGGTCCGCTCCGTAAAGCTCGCGCCAGCGCGAATCCGCGAAATTCTTGCCCAGTTCACCGCCATCGGATCTTCCGCCGCGCACGAAGACCTCACGTTCCTGCGTCTGGCGCCCGCGCGTGTCGCCGTCGACGCGCGTGTTGACGATGCCGAACTGCTGTATGACGAGATTCATCGACAAGCCCTGGATCAGGGGAGCGGGCGTGCGCGCGCCGAGGAAGCGCTCGAACAGCGCGTTGAGGGCGAGCTGCACGAGCTGCTGCTCCATCGTGGTCGGACTCTGCTCGTTCATGGCCGAGCCCAGCTCGTAGGTGTCCGGAGTGCCGCCCGCGGCCGAATATTCCAGCGCGATCACGGCATCGCTGCGCACGTAGCACGACGTCCACTGCCACAGCCCCGGAACCCAGAACAGCCCCCGATTGGTCTCGTCGAGCCAGCCGGCGAAGGACACGAACTCGACGAAACGCTTGCGCGAGGGAGTCAGCACGAGACGAATGGACTGTGCGTTGCTGCGCGACACGCCCAGCCATGCGCCCTTGCCGAGCGAGTCCGCCAGCCGGGCCTGAGCCTCGGCTGCGGCGGCACTCAGGGGCAGCTTGTCGCCCGGGCCGAGACGGGCGAGCTGGCCTTCCTTGAGGGCTCCGAAGGACTTGCGCACCAGCTTGAGATCCTCGCGCAGGGCCTTCTGGTCCTGGCCGAGTTCCTTGGTCCAGTCCAGCAGCAGCGATTGGGCATCGAGCAGCGCCGCGGAGCACCTCAGCAGCTCCAGCGAGCGCCGCTCCAGATCGGCGCGCGGGAAGCGCACTTCGAACAGCCCCAGCGGCACGCTGAGAAACTGGGACTGCAGCACCGCTTCGTAGTCGATCTGGGTGGCCGGCTTGTCGGAGAAACCGGCCTGCGTCTGGAACTCGCGGGCCGCGCGCTCGTGGTAGGCGTCGGGAAAGGGCTGGAAGAGCAGCAAGGCGGCGAACAGCGCGGAGAGCATGACGGCATCTTCTGGCAGGCCGGGGCGGGCGACAAGCGCGCAACGCAACTTGTACAGGCCGATCAGAGCCCGGGCAGCCCCAGCTCCCGCGCGCGCTGTCCCTCGCGCGTCTCGCCGATGCGCGGGCACAGCTCCCGCGCCCGTGCGAGCGCCTTGGGTGCGGCCTTGCTGCCGAGCTTGTGCAGCGCGACCGCGATGTACAGGTGCACATCGGCGCGCTGCCCCTCGAAACGCTCGGCGCTCAGCAGCGTCTCGAGCGCGCTGCGCGGTTCGGATTCCAGCAGCGCCACGCCGTTGCGCAGCCGCGTCACAAACCCGATTTCCTGATCCAGCGCCGCCAGTTCGGCGCTGTCGGGCTCCTGCCGGCGGGCGGCGCTGAGCTCCGCCTCCAACTCGTAACCCTCCAGCGCCGGATCGAGCGCGCCGCGCAGGCGCGCTTCCTCGCGGGCGAAGGCGATGCGCGCGCGCCAGCGGTGCCCGGCCGCGCACCCGGCGGGCTCGGAGCGCAGACGCAACAGCGCATCGAGATTGCGCGGCAGATCGAGCAGCAGCTGTGCGCCGCTGCGACGCGGCGCGTAGATGATCCAGGGCCTGGCATCGCTCAGGCCGGGGAGCGCGGGCGCGGCGCGGCATTCCAGCACCCGCGCATCCCTTACGCGCGCCACGCTGTCGAGGCCCAGCGCACGCAGCCGCTGTCCGAGTTCGGGCGCGAGCGAAAAGCGCTCGGGCCGGGGCTCGAAGGGCTGCTCGCCGCCGATCAGCACCAGCTGCGTGCCGAACAGCCACGCGCCCGACCAGGGGAAGGCACGCTGGAAGGAGCGCAGCACGGCCTGGAAGGAAGCCGGCTCCAGCGCATGTGGCGGAATCCACTGGCAAACCAGGCCCCCGGGCCTGAGGCTCGCGCGCGCGAGCCGATAGAACTCCTCGGTGTAGAGATAGACGCCGAAGGGCGAGTCCGGCAGCAGCGGCTCCATCGTGACGAGGTCGTACTGCGCAGGCGAGGCCGCCAGCGTGCGCCGGCCATCGCCGAGCCGGACGCGAATGCGCGGATCGGCGGTCAGCACGCCGCGGTTGTTGGCCTCGAACAGCGGTGCCGCCGCGACCACCGCCGGCGAGATCTCGAGCACGTCGATGCGCGTCAGTTCCGGGTGCTGCGCCAGCGCGCCGAGAGTGGTGCCCGTGCCGAGCGCCAGCACGGCCGCCGCGCGCGGGGCCGGATGCAACAGAACCGGCAGATGGCCCAGCGCCTGCATGTAGCGGTAGGCCGACCCGGTCCCGGCCGCGCGGAAGCCATCGGTCAGCAGCGTGCGCTCGCCGAGCAGTCCGTCATCGACGACGCTGACGGCGAACTCGCGGTCCTCGGCGAAGGAACGCAGCGTGAAGGCCGGATTCTGCAGCGGCGCCGTCTGGCGGGCGGGCGAGCCCAAGAGCCACGCGCAAGCCAAGGCCGCACCGACGCCGGCGAGCGTCGCGAGGCGCCCCTGTCGCAGCGCGAAAGCCCCCGCGCACAAGAGCACCGCGCAGGCCACCAGCAGCCCGTGGGTGCCAAAGCGCGGCACCAGCCAGGCGTGCGCCAGCGGCAGGAAGGCCAGCGCCCCCCACAACTCGTGCAGATACAGCGCGCCGAGCCGCTCGCCCGCATCCCCTTCCTGATCGCGGTGCAGCAGGCCCGGCAAGGCCCCCAGCGCCGCCAGTCCCGGTCCGATCAGCAGCAGCATGGCGGGGATCGGCGCCAGATCCGGCGGCAGCACGCGCACGGCAAGGTGCGGCCAGCACACCCCCGCCGTCGCGAGCAGCAGGATCCAGCCCGCGGCATGGCGCTGCTTCCACAACAGTGGTGGCAGCAGCCACGCACCCAGACACAGCGCCAGCAGGCTGGCGCTGAGCGCCGCATCGAGCGCCGGCTGCATGCCTCCGATCGAGAGCGTCGCCAGCCGCAGTCCGACCCACTCCAGCCCCAGCAGCGCGGCGGTCGCAAGGCCCAGCGCCAGTCCGGAGCGAGTCCACAGCGGTCCTGATGCACGGCGCGCGGGCGGATGCGCTCGCGTGGGGCTGGCGACGAGCAGCGCCGCCACGAAGGCCAGCACGAACAGCCACCCCGCCAGGCTGCGATCGCCACGGGCCTCGAGCACCCGATCAAGCAGCGTCGCCCCGCCCAGCGCACCCAGCAGGCTGGCGGCGATCAGCGTGGCGGCCCGCTGCCACAGCGCACCAGCGGGTGCGCTGCCCGCCAGCAGCGCGGGCAGGAACAGGCCGGAGCCCAGCGCCGGCACGAACAGGATCAGCACACCCGCGACCAGCTGCAGCGGATCGGCGAGGGCCTGCACTCCGGGGTGGAAACAGGCCTGCAGCGCCAGCCAGCCGAGCGGTCCTGCGAGCAGAGCACCTGCCAGCAGGCGCCAGCGGGGTGCGGCCCGCGAACGACCGGAAAGCCAGGCGCCGGCCGCCCAGCCGGCTACGTAGACCGACAGACCGAGGGCCCCGGCGGCGCCGTGTCCGAGCACCAGACCGATGCTCTGGATCAGCAGGCTTTCGAGCATCAGGCCGCCCGCACCGGCGAGCGCTGCGGCCAGCAATCCTGCGAGTGCGCGCATGCTCAGGCTGCGCGGACGCTCCGCTAGCGCCGCGCGGCGTCGCCTTCCGCCAGAGCGGCCCAGGCGTCCTGCGCGCTGACCGCGTGCAGCAGCGACTCGCGCACGGCGTCGCGGCCGAGCACGCGCGCGATGTCCGCCAGCGTGCGGATGTGGAGCAACTTCTGGGCGCGCGGAATCACGAGCAGCACGACGATGCGCGCGGGCTTGCCGTCGATCGAATCGAAGGCGAGGCCCGCATCCTCGCGGATGATGCCCATGCAGGCGACCACGCCCTCGACGCCGTCGACCGCGGCGTGCGGGATGGCGATGCCATGCTCCATGCCGGTCGACATCGACTTTTCACGCGCGATCACGAGCTCGCTGATCTGGGGCGCGCTATCGGCCCGCAGACGGCCGCGCGCCACGAGATGGCTGACGAGCTTGCCAATCGCCTCCCACTTGTCCTTGGACTGGAAACCGACCAGCACGTCTTCGGCAGAGAAGAGCTCAGAAAGCCGCATGAGAGCGGCCAGCATAGCCCAGAGCGGCCGCGCGTCCACACTCGAGCCGACGCCTCCCCGCGGGCGCGCCGGGTCTGAATGCGGGGAAGTTCCCGCCCCTTCGCACGTCTCAGGCAGCCGTGAAAAGCCACGCAAATGGTGGTTTGACATGCCAGTCCCGGACTCCTAGAGTGCCCCGGAAGCATTCCCGGACTCCGGGGCTAAACCCTCACCGATCAACAAGATAGAGCAAGCACAGGCGCACCCCACATGCACCCGATTCTCGCCGCATGGACCCTCTCCTCGCTGATGGCGGAACCCATGCAGGGCCCCGGCCGCAACCCCGCCCCGGCCCCCGCCCCCGCCCCCGCGCAGGGGGGTGCCGCCGGGCAAAAAGTTCCGCCGATCCAGATCTCGGGTGATGACTACATTCTGACCTTCGACGAGACCGGCGGAGAGAGCGCTCTCTCGCTGGAGTACTTCGTCAAGCTCTGCCAGGAGTTCACGGGCCGCAACTTCACGTACTCGCGCGACACGGGTCAGGCGCTCTCGCAGCTCAAGCTCAAGATGTACGGGCCCAAGCGGGTGCCGAAGAAGGACTTCTACTCCTTCTTCCAGATCATGATGGTGATCAACGAGTTCGTCTGCTCGGAGATCGGTCCGGAGAATCTGTCGGTCGTGCTGATCTCCAACCTGCAGGCGCCCAACAAGAGCAACCTGCGCAAGGATGCGGTCTACGTGGCTCCGAATGAAATCGACAAGTACGCCGACCAGCCCGCCACGCTGATCACCACCGTGCTCGATCTGCCGCACACCGATGTGCGCACGCTGTCGACTTCGCTGCGCCAGATGTTCACCGATGCGCAAACGCAGCAGATCATCCCGGTCGGCAATTCCAACAGCCTGCTGATCACGGGCTTCGGCAGCGACGTCGCCGGCGTGGTGCGCATGCTGCGCTTCGTCGACGATGCCTCGAAGAACCTCGCCGGTCAGCTGCCCGTGTTCGAAACGATCACGCTGGAATACCGCTCGGCCGAGGAGATCGCCGAGGTGCTCGATGAACTGCTCGAAGCGAGCCGGCGCGCCGTGCAGGCTCGCGGTCAGGTGCAGGCTGCGCAGGGCGTCACCGCTCCGCTGCAGAGCGGCAACGCAGAGTCGAAGATCATGGTCGACCCGAGCGCCAACGCACTGATCGTGATGGCGATGCCGGATGATCTGCCGCGTATCAAGGAGCTGGTCGCGCGACTCGATGTCGACGTGGTCGAGCGCGAGCGCACCTACCACATCTACAAGCTCGAAAACGTCGATGCCGAGGAGCTGGCGAAGACGCTCGACACGTTCATCAAGGACAGCGCGCGCGTCGCGACCAGCCAGGCCGCGGGCGGGGCCGCACGCCAGGGCCAGCCGGCGGCCTCGAACACGGGGGCGGCCGGACGCAATGACGTCGTGGTCGTCGCCGACAAGGTCACCAACGCGCTGCTGATCGCCGCCAACCGCACGCGCTACGACGAAGTGCTCGAACTGATCCAGAGCCTCGACCGCCGCCAGCCGCAGGTCTTGATCGAGACCGCGCTGGTGGAGCTGACCAACACCGACCAGCTCGATCTGGGCGTCGAGATCGGCGTCGCCGATCTGGGCTCCTCAACCGGCAGCTTCGGCGTCACCGACTTCGGTTTCGCCACGTACGAGGACACCAATGCCGATGGCATCCCCGATCTGAAGGTGCCCAACATCTCCAAGGGCGTCACAGCCGGCATCATCGACGCTGGCGACTTCTCTCTGCCCGTGCTGCTCAAGGCGCTCAAGACGCGCCGCGACACCAACGTGCTCAACGTGCCTTCGGTGCTGGTCAACAACAACGGCGGGGCCACGGTCGTTAGCAAGGACGAGCAGCCGACCACCACGATCACCGCGACGGGCGGGATCAACGGACAAACGCAGGAGAACTTCAAGGACTACGTCGATGCCGGCATCACGCTGTCGATCTCCCCGACGATCAGCGCGAGCCGCTACCTGCGCCTGAAGATCAAGCTGGAGGTCTCCAACTTCCTCGGCGCGGTGCAGGGCGCGATCCCCCCGCCGAAAACCACCCGCACGATCGACACCACGGTCAACGTGCCGGACGGCGCCACGATGGTGGTCGGCGGCATCATCACCGACAACAAGGGCAAGACGCGCGAGTCGTTGCCTTTCCTCGGCGACGTACCGCTGCTCGGCGCGCTGTTCCGCAACGATTCGGACAGCCAGAACCGCACGACGCTGTACTTCTTCGTCACGCCGCACATCATGCGGGATCAGGATTTCGCCGATCTCGCCGAGATCAGCTATCGCCGCAAGCTTGAGGCCGCCGACACGATCGGTGCCGACCGCCTGCGCGTGATCGACCCGCGCTTTGGGCGCGAGGGCGAGCAACTCGACCTGCAATCCTTCGAGGTTCCGCTCTACCGCAGCCCCGCCAAGGGCGAGGTGGACCAGGAAAGCCTGGGTCTCGACCCCGCTCGGATGAACGAGGTGCTAAAGGATGCCAAGAACCCGCCCGCACCCGCCAAGCCCAAGGAAGAGGCCAAGCCGGAGGCGGTCCCGCCAACCCAGACACCCAAGAAGTGAAGAACACCACCATAGCCAGCAGCATCTCGGATCTGCTCATCGACGCGGGCCTGTCCCGCGAACGGCTCGAGGAGTGCCGGCGCGCTGCGGCCTCCAGCGGCGATTCGCTCGATCGCGTGATCGTGCAGAAGGACTTCCTCGAGGAGGCCACGCTGCTCCAGATCTACGCCAAGCACCTCGGCTACGAGTACCGAAAGTCGCTGGACGGGACCAAGGTGCCGGGATCCTTTGTGAACAAGGTCCCGGTGCAGTTCGCGCGCAACTACAACCTTGTCGCGCTCGAGGAGACGGCCGATAAGGTGATGCGCGTGGCAACCTGCACGCCTCTGAGCCCGCACCCAATGGACGATCTCGCCGGGATGCTCGGCATGGAGATCGATCCGGTGCTCGCCACGCGCGTCGAAATCACGACCCTGCTCGCGCGCGCCTATCGCCACAAGGCAGACGGCGTCGACGAAGCGCTCGATGAGGTCGCCGAGGATGGCAACATCGCGGGTCTCGCCGATCAGATCGACGAATCCGAAGACGTGCTCGATGTCGCCAACAAGGCGCCGATCATCAAGCTCGTCAACACGATCCTGTTTCAGGCCCTCAAGCTGCGCGCCTCGGATGTGCACTTTCACCCCTACCAGGACCGCATGCAGGTCCGCTTCCGCATCGACGGCATCCTCTACGACATGGATCCGATCCCGCGGAAGGTGCAGGAGGCGATCGTCAGCCGCATCAAGGTGATGGGCAAGATGGACATCGCCGAGCGCCGCCTGCCTCAGGACGGTCGCGCCACGATCCGCCTCGGCGATGGCGAGGTAGACGTGCGCGTCAGCTCCGTGCCCACGACCACGGGCGAGCGCATCGTCCTGCGTCTTCTGGACAAGACCGCCAAGGTCTACTCGCTCGACGAGATCGGGCTGGCGCCGAAGAATCTCGAAATCATCCGGGAATACCTCAACTACAGCCACGGCATCATCCTCGTCACCGGCCCCACCGGCTCGGGCAAGACGACCACGCTGTACGCGGCCATGAGCGAGGTCGACACGACGCAGAAGAACGTGCTCACGATCGAGGACCCGGTCGAATACTCGCTGGCTGGCGTCAGTCAGGTGCAGGTCAACACGAAGAAGGGGCTGACCTTCGCGGCGGGCCTGCGCAGCTTCCTTCGCCAAGACCCCGACGTGATGATGGTCGGCGAAATCCGGGACCTTGAGACTGCCGAGGTCGCGATCCGCGCTGCGCTCACGGGCCACCTGGTTTTCTCCACGGTTCACACCAACGACGCGCCCTCGACGATCACGCGCATGGTCGATCAGGGAGTGGAGCCCTACCTCGTCTCCAGTTCGCTGGTGCTGGTGATCGCGCAGCGCCTCGTGCGCACGATCTGCCGGCACTGCCACACCCACATTCCCATGACTGACGAGTGGGCCGCGAAGCTCAAGAAGGTCGGAATCAACCCCGCGTCGATGAACGGCCGCGTGGCCGTGGGCCGCGGCTGCGAGGAGTGCTTCCAGTCGGGCTATTCTGGCCGAACAGCGATCTACGAGTTCCTGCCCGTGGACGAGGTGCTCCGCACGCAGATCATGGACGGCGTGACGGCCTCCGTGATGAAGCGCACCGCAGTCGAGCGCGGAATGGTCACGCTGCGCGAGGACGGCCGGATCAAGATCATGGCCGGCCAGACGACCGCGGATGAGGTGCTGCGCGTGACGCAGCTCGATCTGGAGTAAACGGGCGGAGCCATGCCGATTTTCGAGTACAAGGCCTATGCGCAAGGCGGTGCGGTGCAGAGCGGCGTCATCGACGCCGACACGCCGCGCGAGGCCCGCAATCGACTGCGCCGGGACAACCTGCTCGTCAGTGAAATCCGCGAATTGCGCGGCGGCAAGGTCGTCAAGCCCAGAAAGGGCGACGTGAAGCCCGGTCTGCTGGCCCGGATTCGCGCCGAGCGCGCTCGCTCCTCCGGACCTTCCTCGCGCAACCTCGACATCCTGACGGCCAGCACGCGCCAGATGGGCACGCTGCTCGGCTCCGGCATCCCGCTGGCCGAGACGCTCAAGGCCATGATCGAGCAGTCCGAAACGCGCGACACGGAAACGATGTTCCGCGAGATCCGGGAGCGCATCAATCAGGGCGCCTCGCTCGCGGACGCGCTCTCCGAGCATCCCTCGATGTTCGGCGAGTTGTATGTCAACATGGTGCGGGCCGGAGAGGCGACCGGCAACGTCGATGTCGTGCTCCGCAGGCTCGCGGACTACCTGCAGGGCCAGCGCACGCTGCGCCGCAAGGTCGTGTCGGCGCTGACTTATCCCGCACTGATGATCGGCATCGGCCTGATCGTCGTCTCGATCCTGATGGCGGTGGTCGTGCCGCAGATCACCTCGATGATCCAGGACATGGGGCAGGCGCTGCCGACCCCGACGCTCGTGCTGATCACGATCAGCAATCTGTTCAAGGACTGGTGGTGGCTGGGCCTGCTTTCGATCGCCGCCGTTTCGTTCAGCTTCGAGCGTGTGTACCGCACCTCGGACAAAGGACGGCTGGCCATCGACCGCTTCATGCTGAAGCTGCCGATCGTCGGCGATCTTCTGCGCAAGCAGGCTGTCGCGCGCTTCACCCGCACGCTGTCGACACTGCTTCAATCGGGCGTGCCTGCAGTCCAGAGCCTCGAGATCACCAAGACGGTTGTCGGCAACCGCGTCATCGCGGACGCGACCGACCACATCCGCTCGCGCATCCTCGAAGGCACCGACATCGCGACACCGCTCAAGGCCACAGGGGCATTCCCCGCGGTCGTGGGCTACATGGTCAATGTCGGCGAGCAGTCCGGCGAACTCGAGCAGATGCTCGACCGCATCGCAACCGCCTACGACGAGGAAATCGACATCGCCACCGAACGCCTGACTTCCGTGCTGGAACCGCTGATGATCGTGTTTCTCGCCGTGGTCGTCGGCTACATCGTGATCTCGATCGTCCTGCCCATCCTGCAGGTGGGACAGATCGGCAACTGAATACCGACAAGGCAAAGGAGACAGACATGCATATGCCCTCACCCACCCGCCACAGCCGCCGCGGCTTCACGCTCGCGGAAATGATGGTCGTGATCGTGATCATCGGCCTGCTCGGAACGCTGGTCGTGCCCAACGTGATCAAGCGCTTCGCTCAGGCGACGCGCACAACCGCCAAGGCGGACATCTCCGCCATGATGAGCGCACTCGACGAGTACGCCATCAACAACGGCGGGAAGTACCCGGACAGCCTCGAGGTGCTGGTGACGCCGGATGAAAACGGCCATACCTACCTGAAGGCCAAGGCCGGTCAGCTGCCCAGGGACCCCTGGAAGAACGAGTACATCTACGAGCCGCCGCAAACGGGGCAGCCCATGCCGCGCATCCTGTCCTACGCCAAGGACGGCCAGCCGGGCGGCGAGGGCGAGAACCGGGACATCGCCAGCGACGACGAGAACTGAGCCTGGGTCCATGCTTCGAAACACGCCAGCAGCCGCCTCCCGATCGGGCTTCACCCTGATCGAGTTGATGGCCGCTGTCGTCATTCTCGGCATGATCGCGGGAATCGTGACCGTCAACTGGCGGGCGATGGTACCCAAGGCCGAGCTGCACTCGAGCGTGCGGGCCATCTCGGAGACGATCAACGGCACGCGCTCCGAGGCCATCGCGCGCAATGCTGAATACCTGATCGAGTACGACCTCGACAACGCCCGCTGGCGCATGGTCACCCCCTTTCGCCTCGGCGGCGGAATGGCGCTGGGAGAGGAGGAGCGCACCACCCTCGCGTGGAAGCTGCTGCCGAACAGTATTCGCTTCCTGCGGATCGTGATCGACGGCGTCGATCACGTGCAGGGCACCTGCTTCGTGCGCTTCGATCCCCTAGGAGGCGGATCGAGCCATGGCATCGTGCTCGGCCAGTCGCCCGACAATCACATCTTCTCGATCGAGGTGCAGGGTCTCACGGGGACGATCCACCTGCACGACGGCACCTTCGTCCGCGAACCGCCGCAGGAGGGCGACTTCCAGTGAAGCGCGGATCGCACTCCAAGGCGGGTTTCACGCTGGCCGAGGTGGCCGTGACGGTTCTGATCGTGGGCACGATGCTGGTCTATCTGCTGCAGGGCCTCAACGCCACCAAGATGCTGGCAGCCCACACGCGCAACACGAAGCTCGCCCGGGAACTCGCGACGCTCAAGCTGGGCCAGATCGGATCCGGCCTTTACCAGGAGGACATCGACCGGGGCATCAGCGGCACTTTCGCCGAAGAGGGCTACCCCGACTTCACCTACGAGGTTGTGGTCGGGGACGAGGCCTTCCTCGACCAGCCGCAGGAGGATCGCCTCCTGCGTCCCTTCGACTCGTGGGCGCCGCGCGACGCGCGCAGTTCCAGCGCCGCATCTTCCAGTTCCACGGACCCCTCCCGCAGCACGAGCGAGGACGAGGAGGAAGAGGTCGAAGAGCCCTTTGAGAAGGTCAAGATCAAGGTCAGCTTCCCCAAGCTGCAGGAATACAAGAACGAGTTGATCCTCGAGCGCTGGTTTCCCTGGGAGCAGGTCTACGGCAAATCCGAGGAAGAGACCGCGGCCGCGGCCGGCTCGAGCGGCACGGCTTCGGGCACGGGAACAGGAACGGGAAGTTCGGGCAGCGGCGGAGGCACCAGCAAGCCATGAGCCCTGTTCGCCGACAACAGGCCGGCTTCACGCTGGTCGAGGTGCTGCTGACGCTGTTGATCATGGGCGGCATCATGGCCGCGATCAGCAAGATCCTCACGGCCGCGCGCAATTCGCGCGACACGATTCACAACGTGCTCGAGTCTCAGGCCGCCGGTCCCGCGATCCTCGACCTCCTCGAGCGCGACCTGCGCGGGCTGGTGACCTACGACGCGACGCGCGTGACCCATCTGCGCGTCAAGAACCGGGTGATCTTCGGATTCGATGCCGACAACATCGACTTCGTCAGTTCCAGCGACAGCCTGATTCTCCGGCCGTTCGCGAACAAGTTCGTGCGCGCCGACATCAATGAGGTCGGCTACTGCCTGCGCCCCGCGCCCGGCAACGACCAGTTCCTCGAGATCTATCGGCGGGAGGACTTCGGCGTCGACGAGGACCCCTTCGACGGCGGCGACTTCCAGTTGCTGCACGACCGCGTGAAGGGCCTTGAAATTCAGGTCTTCACCGAAGATGGACCGGATGCGGAACCGGTCTCCGAATGGGGCTCGGGGAATCAAGATGAGAACGCGGGCCTGCCCGCCCGCATCGAGATTGCCCTGACGATCGAACTCGCCCCGCGGATCACGAACGAGCAGTTGCGGGTCATCCCCACGGATCGGCGCACGGTCGTGTACCGTCGCGTGATCCGCCTGCCACAGTCACAGCGCCTGCCTGAAGAACGGCTAGTCCTGCCGGCCATCCCGACCCCACCGACCAGCACGGGCAATGCGGCCGGCGGCGCGGGCGGTTCCGCAAGCCAGACGGGCTCCGGAGGGACCGGAGGTCCCCAGGGCGGCGGCGGCGGCCAAGGCGGCGGCCAGGGTGGAGGGGGCGGTCAGGGCGGCGGAGCTCAGGGCGGTGGTGGCGGCCCGCAGTGAGCGCTAGCTGAGCACCTTGCCGATCCACTCACGACCGCCCATGTACGGGCGCAGCGCTTCGGGCAGCCAGACCCGGCCATCGGCAGCCTGGTGGTTCTCGATCAGTGCGATCAGCATGCGCACGCTGGCAGCCACGGTGTTGTTGAGCGTGTGGCAGAACTGCACCTTGCCCTCCGCATCGCGGTAGCGCATGTTCAGCCGCCGCGCCTGATAGTCGTGGAAGCGGGAGGCCGAATGCGTCTCGCCGTAGTTGTTGCGGCTGGGCATCCAAGTCTCGATGTC
This sequence comes from Planctomycetota bacterium, assembly GCA_044359355.1. Taxonomy (GTDB): domain Bacteria; phylum Planctomycetota; class UBA1135; order UBA1135; genus SYGM01. Next base: position 175,172 of record JBIKMH010000004.1, read on the forward strand.
GAATTTCTGAATCTGCGGCGCGCCCAGATCGCCTCCGCACACGTTGACGATGCGGTAAGGCAACTGCAGCGCCTGCAGCACCTCCTCGGCGTTGCGCACGATCATCTGGTGGTGTTCGATCGATCGCTCAGGATCCGCGACATCGAGCACGACCTGCTCGACTTTCTGGAACTGGTGAACGCGGTACAGCCCGCGCGTGTCCTTGCCGTAGGTGCCCGCCTCACGTCGATAGCAGGAAGACAGCGCCACGTAGAGCTTGGGCAACTCGCTCTGCTTCAGGATCTCGTCCTGGTGCAAAGCCGTCACCGGAACCTCGGCGGTTCCCACGAGGCACAGGTCATCGCGCTCATCACATCGATAGGCCTGCTCCTCCCCGCCGGGGAAGTAGCCCGTTCCGACCATGATGTCGGAGCGGACGAGCGTAGGCACCGAGAGCGGCGTGAAGCCCTTCGCAACCATGCGCTCGAGCGCGAAACGCATCATCGCGCCTTCGAGCAGCGAGAGGTCGCCCTTGAGGAAGTAGTTGCGCGAACCCGCGATCCGAGCTCCGCGCTCGACGTCGATCCAATCCTGAGCCTCACCGAGCGCGATGTGATCGCGGAAGGGGAAGTCGAAGTTGCGCGGCGTGCCCCAGCGCTTGACCTCGACATTCTCGCTGTCGTCGCGGCCCTCGGGCACGGCTTCGGCCGGAATGTTGGGCACCCGCAGCAGCGCGGCCTTGAGTTCTGTCTCGCAGGCGCCGTAAGCCTCTTCCAGTTCCTTGAGAGCGCCCTTGGCGCGCTTGGCCTCCTCGGCAAGCCTGCCGCGCTCTTCGGGCGCCGCCTTGCCGATCAGCTTGGCGGCGGCGTTCTGCTCGGCGCGCATGCGGTCGATGTCCTGCTGCATCGCGCGCGCCTGGTTGTCCAACTCCAGGATGCGCGACAAGTCCAGGGCGATGCGCTTCTTCCTTGCGCCTGCCTCGACCCCCGCGGGATTGCTGCGAATCAGCTTGATGTCGATCATGATTTCATTCTTTCCACACCGATTCGACCTTGCCGAACAGATCGTGTTTTTTCTGCACAAGCTGCACCTCGAAGGTGGCTGCCTGCTTGGCGTCGATTTCCGTGTTGAGGGGAAACCAGACGCTCGACCAGCCCAAATCGGCATTGTTGATCGTATCGAGGCTGCCGACGCCCATCTTCTCGTCTCCGCCAGCCTGCTTCGCACCCTTTTTGCGCCACAGCGCCTCGGGTTTCGCGACGGCATTCCAGGGTCGCTCATAGCGTTCGCCGGCGGATCCGACCACCGCGATCGTGTTGCCGAGCACCTTGATCTTGGAGCCCTCGGTCTCGAAGCGGAAATCGAAACCGAAGGGCGCGCCCAGCGTCACATTCGTGACCTCGTTCCTGCGCACGCTCCAGCTGGGGGCGCCGGTGTTGGGCGGCACGATCGCAGCCTTCTGCGTCTGCTTCTTCTTGCCTTTGCGAATTTCGCCGTAGTACAGCGAGTAGCTTCCGACTGGCACGCGCACGCCCTTGGCCCCGCCTTCGACAAGGTCGAAATAGCAATGCTTGGTGTCCCCTGAGCCGACCATCACGAGGTAGCTCGGCGCCACGGGTCCCTTGAAGTCGAGCTTGAGCACGCCGGTGTCCACATCAGCCGGCAACGCGACGAGCTTGGTGCCGTTTTCCTGCACCTCCAGCTTGTACCAGCGGCCTTCGATCTCGACGAGCTCGGAATAGGGCCGCGCGCGCTTGCCTGCGCCGATCACGATCGAATCCATCAGGGGCTCGTAGTGATTGGCCGTCATGCCCAGCGTCCCCCAGGTCTGCGGCTGGCTGCCGTAGTTGCCGTCCATCGTGTCATCGATGATGCGCACGGGCGTGGTGCCGAGCATGCCCGTGATCGAGGCGCCCCCGATCACGTACAGCACGAATTGGCTGTCATCGGGAGCCAGATTGACCTCGACGCCCTGATAGGTGTCCTTCTGGATGCCCGTCGTGGCGAAGAAGCCCCAGGGGCGCTTGCTGGCGCCCTTGCCGATCTGCACGCGGATCGGAACGATATTGCCGGTCAGTGTCAGCTTCTCATCGCCCTTGCCGTCCCCGTCCGTGTCAAAGCGAATGTCGCTCGAGCCGGTGCGCACCAGCGGCGGACACTCCGAATTGCGTGCGATGGGTTCCATCGAGTCTTTTTTGACCAGCCGCACGCCCTCCCACATCGGATGGTTCTCATCCAGTGCGTAGAGCGGGCGCTGGATCGCATCGAAGCTCGGCAGCATCTCGAAGCTCATCGCGGCCGAAAGGGTCGTCGCGGGTCCAGCGGGCTTGGCACCCCCCGCCGCACCCCCGGCTCCCGGTTCGGCGGGCGCCGCACCGCCCCGCTGGTCCGCGCCGCGCGCGGCCAGAGCCGCGTGGCGCTTTTTCAGCTCCTCGAGCACCGGATCCTTGAGATCGAGCTTCTCACGCGGCCCGATCGCGTACCCATAAGATTTCCAGGCACCGTGGAGATCGGCGCTCATGCCGCGCAGCACCTCGTCCTGCATCTGCCCGTGCACGCGGTAGGCCTCGGAGGCGTGGAACAGATCTCCTTCACTCTCGAAGGCGCCCGCGAGGGCCTCGACTTCGTCGAGAATGTTCGCGAAAACCAGACCGTCCTTCTTCTGCAGATTGCCGTCGAACTCGCGCCAGGCCACCTTCCAGCGATCCGTGAGATCCTTGCGGATGCGGCGTTTGGAATCGTCGAGGCTGGCGTAGTAGCTCTGCGAGCGGGCCGGAAACTCGCTCTTGGCGAAGTTGGCGCGCCAGGCTTCAGAGAGCGCGTCGAACAGCTTCTGCTCGGCGGGATCGGGCTCCACGGAGAGCTTCTCCGCGATCCGATCGATCCAGACCGCCGCCTCGTGGGACTTGGCCTTGACGAGCTTCTGCTGCTCGGCCTTCTGGGCACCGTCGAGCTGCTTTTGAAACTCCCTGCGGAAGTCGTCATCGGCATCCTGGACCCGGATCGCTGTTGGCATCGCTGGCGTCATCCCGGCAGGCTGAAGCCACGCGCAGGCGAGCAGCACGAGTGTGGTCGGTTTCATGGCGCGCTGAGTCTAGCCAGCGTCAGGGGCCCGCGCACGCCCGGACAGCCCCGCACGGGGCTCAGGGGCGGCGCTGAGAGGCTCGCCGGAGGAAGTCCTTCTCGGCCGGGGTCAGCTGGGCCATGCCCTCGCGGTGGATCTTCTCGAGCAGCTGGTCCATGCGCGCCGCATCGGCCTCGGAGCGCAGGCTCTCGTTGACGGCACGCTCAGCCTCGCGAGCGGCCCGGCGGCGCTCGAGCACGGCCCCCGGATCGAAGCTCAGCCAGCCGCGCCGCGCGGCCCACCAGCCGTAGGCGAGACCGCCAAGGTGGGTGGCGTGGGAGACTCCCCCGCTGGCTCCGTGCTTGAGGTCGAGCAGACCGAGAAACACCGTCATGCCGAGCAGCACTAAGGCTAGGGTGCGCAGGGTCATCGGAAACAGGATGAAGATCACCTGCCGATGCGGGAACAGGGTCGCCACGGCGAACATGATCCCGTAGCAGGCTCCCGAGGCGCCGATCAGCAGCGGCTGGGTTCCGAAGATCCAGGTCGTAAGCAGGAACAGCGCCGCCCCGGCGAGCTGTGCTGCCATGTAATGGAACAGAAAGGCGCGCGAACCAAAGCGTTCTTCGAGCTGGGTGCCGAAGAAGAACAGCGTCAGCATGTTGAACAGGATGTGCGTGATCTGCGTGACGCTGTGGAGGAAGCCGTAGGTCACCAGCTGCCACAGAGGCGGCCAAGTGGATCCGTCGAAGCGCGAGGGATCCAGCCCCAGCTGCAGGAGCAGCGCCTCCAGCCAGTCTTCGCGCGCCAGATAGAGCGCGAAGCAGGCGAGGAACAGGCCGGACTGCAGCAGGATCAGCCGACGCACCATCGGCGTCCATCTCGGCATCGCGAGCTGGGTACGGGTCGCGCCGAAGCTGTCCTCACGCACCATGGGCAGGCTCTCCCAGCGAGCGCTCGGCGGCCAGCACCGTGTTCGACAACAGCATCGCGATGGTCATCGGCCCGATGCCCCCGGGAACTGGAGTGATGGCCCGCGCGCGCGTCAGGGCCGCCGCCGTGTCGACATCTCCGCACAGCGTGCCGTCGGGCAGCCGATTGATCCCCACGTCGAGCACCACCGCCCCCTCGCGGATCCAGTCTCCCTGGACCATGCGGGGTCTGCCGACCGCCGCGACGAGAATGTCCGCCCGGCGGCAAACAAGCGGCAGATCGCGCGTTCGCGAGTGCGCGATCGTCACGGTCGCGTGGCGTTCCAGCGCCAGCAGGGCGAAGGGCTTGCCCACCAGCATCGAACGGCCGATCACGACCACTTCCGCCCCGGAGAGCGGGATGCCGCTGCGTTCGAGGATCTCCACGCAACCCAGCGGCGTGCATGGAAACAGCCCTGGTTCCCCCATCGCCAGCGCGGCCACATTCGGCGGCGTCAGCCCATCGACGTCCTTCTCGGGAGGAATGCAGCGCAGCACCGCCGGGGCATCCAGCCCGCGCGGCAGCGGCAGTTGGACGAGGATGCCGTGCACCAGGGTGTCCGCGCCGAGCGCGCGCACGCGGGCCTCGAGTTCCGACTGCGCCAGATCCGCGGGCAACCGCAGCGTGCGCACGGCGAAGCCGGCTTCCTGCGCGGCCTTGTCCTTGTTGCGCACGTAGACCTGACTGGCCGGATCCTCGCCGACCAGCACCACCACCAGACCCGGCTGGTAGCCGCGCAAGCGGAGCGCCGCCACGCGCGCCGCAACGCCTTGGCGCACCACAGCCGCACAGGCCTTGCCGTCGAGGATCGTCGCCATGCCTGTTTCTAGAAGTTGCGCTCCAGCACGAAATCGCCCAATTCGATCAACGCATCGCGGGCCGGCGTAGCCGGCAGCACGCGCACGCGCGCCTTGGCGCCCTCGATCAGCGTGCGGGCGCGCTCGAATGCATATTCCACGCCGGCATCCAGCGAGACCACCGCCTTGAGCGCGGACAAGCGCTGACGCAGGCCCGGATCAGTGTAGACCTCGCGCATTCCCGCGCGCGTTCCCGCGTCCGCCAATGCGTAGGTGCGCAGCACCGGCAGCGTGATCTTCCCGTCTTCGACATCGTTGCCGACGCTCTTGCCGACAACGTCTTCACTGCCGACGACATCGAGGCAGTCATCGACGATCTGAAACGCGAGCCCGATGGCATGGCCGTACTCGCGCAACGACCGGCCGAGATCCTCGCGCCCTGCCGGGTAGCGCGCGCCCAGTTCGCAGGCAGCAGCGTACAACTCTGCCGTCTTGGCTCCGGCGATGCGCTCGTAGGTGGCTTCCGGCATATCGAAATCGTAGCGCAGCGCAGCCTGATCGATTTCGCCCACGCAGATCCGGCGTGTCGCCTCGGCCAGCACGCGGCTCGCCATGCGGCTGGAGAGCTCGGTCGAGAGCGCGAAGGCGCGCGCGTACAAAAAATCGCCCAGCAGCACGGCGGTCTGGTTGTCCCAGCGTTCGTTGACGCAAGCCACGCGCCGGCGCACCTTGGCCCCATCGAGCACGTCATCGTGCACCAGCGTCGCCAGATGGATCATCTCGACGATCGCGGCGATGGTCGGATGCTCGTCGGTGGAGTTGCCCGTGGCATCCCCCGCCAGCAGAACCATCGTCGCCCGCAGTTGCTTGCCCCGAAAACGCCCCACGTGGTCGGTCATGTCGCTGACCGCGCGCGAGCTGTCGCGCACATGGGCTTCTAGGACCGAGCGCATGCGCTCCAGCCCGCCGCGCACCGGGGCCGCCAGCTTGTCGACGCGGCTCACACGGATCCTCGCTGCCGCAGGCGTGCGAGGTCGTCAGGGGTGTTGATGTTGGTCATCTGGATACGCTCCGAGGGCTCCGGCTCCAGCCACTCCGCTCGCGTCGCGAGGGCCAGTGCGGCCAGCGGCCGGGCCTCGCCGGCGCCGAGCAGGGTTTGGACCGCCGGACGCAGGGAGGCGGACCAGACGCTGCAAAGCGGCTGAAGACCGTCGGGGCCTCTCCAGCCTACGAAATCGGCCCCTTCCCTGCAGCGCACGAGCAACCGCGAATAGATCGCGGGTGTCAACAGCGGCATGTCACAGGCCGCAACCAGCAGTGCGGAACGCGGGTGGCGCTCCTCGGCGCAACGCAGGCCGCTCAGGATGCCTTGGAGCGGCCCTCCGTGGGCCTGGCCCTCGTCCAGCAGACAGCGACGCCCCAGTTCCAGATGTCTCGGGCGATCGCCGGAGGCCAGCCAGACTTCCTCGCACAGGGGATCGAGCGCGCGCACCGCGCGCTCGACGAGCGACAGGGAGCCCAGCCGCAGCGCCGCCTTGTCCTGACCCATGCGCGAGCTTCGCCCGCCGCACAGCACCAGTCCGAAGACCGGAGCGAGGGTCAATTGCGATCGTTCGACGAGCGACCGTTCGAGGCCGGCGTTTCGCTCGAGCGCGGGGCCGGGCTGTCTTTCTTCTCGACGCCATCCGCCATGCCCTTCTTGAATTCGTTGACGCTGCCGCCGAGCGAGCGTGCCAGTTCCGGCAGCTTGCGCGCTCCGAAGAGCAGCAAGACGATGGCCAGAATGATCAGAATCTCGGGCATACCGATGGCGGCGATGGGCAACATAGGATTGGTGTTTTGGAAGGGCTCCAAGCCGTATTCTAGACGATCGCTATCGCTTCCGTGCACCACAGGACCCGAAATCCTGTCGGTGGGCACTCAGGAACCTTGATCCGCGCCTGTTCGTGCCTTCACACGGCGCCCCAACTTGCGCAGCAGGGCCTCGGGAAGCGGCTCCAGCACGGCGCAGCGGCTGGCGAGCGTGCCGCTGGCCTTGCGGCCCACGCGCGGACCGGCCCCTAGGCGCAGGCCGGCGGCCAGCAGCCCCGCTCGCACTCCCATCGACACCGTGTAGGTCGAGAGGATGCCATCATCCACCAAGCGCTGCGCAAGCTCGGCCAAGAAGCTCCAATCCCAAAGCTCCCCCTCCACGCCCGGCGAGAACGGATCGAGAAACACGGCGTCGAAGGAGCGCTCCGGCGAGTTCGGCAGCGTGCAGCGCGCATCGCCGAGCACGAGCCGCAGTTGAACCTCTGCATCACGTGCGGACCCGGTCCGCAGCGCCTGAGCGAGCAGCGGCGCGATCCGCGTGTAGGCGCTGCGGGCGGGTTCGCTGTCCGCCAGACCCCGTTCGCCGTGCAGCGCCAGCGCCTGCTCGATCACTTCCGGATCCGACTCGAGGCACAGCACTTCCAACGGCACGTTCGCAGGCAGCACATGCCGCGCGGCCGCGAGATTCCAGCCCAGCCCGGTGCCCACGTCGAGCAGGCGCACGCGCCCCTGAGTGCGGGCCCGCTCCGAGAGCCGCGTGGCGCGCGCGTAGCGCTCCAGCGACTCCAGCCACGCACCACTGTCGGAGTGACAGGTCTGACCGTGCACCGGATGCGCGAAGGACAGCGAGCCGTCCTCGGTGCGCACCACGTTCCAGCGGCTCACGCGCGCAGGCTCAGCCTCGCAGGCCGGCGAGCATGCCGCGCTCCGCGAGCACCTTTTCCATCGTTTCGCCGAGGCGCGAGGGGCTCTTGCACATGCGCACGCCCGCCTTTTCCAGCGCGGCGATCTTGTCGCCCGCGCTGCCCTGGCCGCCGGAGATGATCGCACCGGCATGGCCCATGCGGCGTCCCGGAGGAGCCGTCTGGCCGGCGATAAAGCCCACCATCGGCTTCTTCACGTGTCCGGCGATGAACTCAGCCGCGCGCTCCTCGGCGTTGCCGCCGATCTCGCCGATCATGATGATCGCCTCGGTGTCGGGGTCGTCGTTGAAGGCCTTGAGCACGTCGACGAAGTTCGTGCCATTGACAGGATCCCCGCCGATGCCCACGCAGGTCGACTGACCCAGATTGCGGCTGGTGAGTTGCCAAACGGCCTCGTAGGTCAGCGTTCCCGAGCGCGAGACGACGCCGACGCGGCCGGGCTTGTGGATGTAGCCCGGCATGATGCCGATCTTGCACTCACCGGGCGTGATGATGCCCGGGCAGTTGGGACCGATCAGGCGAGACTTGCAGCCGGGCTGCGACATGCGCTCGGCGACCTTGACCATATCGAGCACGGGAATGCCCTCGGTGATGGTCACGATTAGTTCGATGCCCGCGTCCACGGCCTCGAGGATCGCTTCCGCGGCCCCCGCGGGCGGAACGTAGATCACGCTGGCGTTGGCGCCGGTCTTCTCGCGCGCTTCCTTGACGGAACCGAAGACGGGCAGGTTGAGGTGCGTCGTCCCCGCCTTTTGCGGGTTGACGCCGCCGACCATCTTCGTGCCGTAGGCGATCGCCTGCTCGCTGTGGAAGGTGCCGGTCTTCCCCGTGAAGCCCTGGCAAATCAGTTTGGTGTGCTTTCCGACCCAGATGCTCATGGTGTTTGCCTCACGCCTTCTTCAGAACGCCCACCGCGGCGCAGATCTTCTGCGCAGCGTCGTCGAGATCGCTCGCCGATTGAATCGGCAGGCCGGATTCGGCGAGCAACTTCTTGCCCAATTCCACATTCGTGCCCTCAAGACGCACGACCAGTGGCACGTTCAGCTTGACCTGCCGGACGGCCTCGATCACGCCGTTGGCGATGGTGTCGCACTTCATGATGCCGCCGAAGATGTTGATCAGAACGCCCTTGACCTTGGGGTCGGAGAGGATGATGCGGAACGCGGCCGTCACCTTCTCGGCGGTCGCGCCGCCGCCCACGTCGAGGAAGTTGGCAGGCTCGCCGCCGTAAAGCTTGATCACGTCCATCGTCGCCATCGCGAGACCGGCGCCGTTGACCATGCAACCGATGTTGCCATCGAGCGCGATGTACGAGAGGTCGTACTTGCTGGCCTCGATTTCCTTGTCGTTCTCTTCGTTGAGATCGCGGAAGGCGAGCAGATCTTGGTGGCGGAACAAGGCGTTGGAGTCGAAATTGATCTTGCCGTCCAGCGCCATGACCTTGTTGTCCCGCGTGATGATCAGCGGGTTGATTTCGGCGATCGAGCAGTCGAGTTCGACGAACAGCTTCGACAGTCCGATCAGGAAGGTGACAGCCTGCGGCTCGAGCCCGGGTGAAAGCTTCAGCGAGCGCACCAGCTTGAGCGCTTCCTGGCTCGAGAGGCCCTTGGTCGGCGAGAACGGCGCCTTGATGATCTTCTCCGGGCTCTTGTGAGCCACTTCCTCGATGTCCATGCCGCCTTCGGTCGAGAGCATCACCACCGGCCGGCGCTGTTCGCGATCGAGCGCGATCCCGACGTAGAGTTCCTTGGCGATCTCACTGCCCTTTTCGACGAGGAGGGTGCGCACGAGCGTGCCCTCGGGGCCGGTCTGGTGCGTCACCAGTTGCTTGCCGAGGATCGCCTGCGCCGCGCTGCGGCACTCCTCCGCGCTGCGCACGAGCTCGACGCCGCCCGCCTTGCCGCGCCCGCCGGCGTGGATCTGGGCCTTGACGACGCACAGCGGGCTCTTGAGCTCGTTCCAGGCCGCGACGGCCTCATCGACGCTGCTCGCGACTCGGCCTTGGGGCACCGCCAGGCCGTAGCGCTGGAGGAGTTGCTTGGCCTGATACTCGTGGATCTTCATGCAGGGGGAGGATTGCCGAAAGGGGTTTCGAAGGCGCAAGAGTCTAGCGGTCGTTTCTGCCGCCTTCCACGGCCCCCTCCGTTCTGGTGGAATATTCCCTCTCACATGAGCGCGAACGCGAGTGCCACACAGTCCCCGACCCGGGACGCCCTGCTGGTCGACTCCGACCTCACTCACCTGCTCGGCAGCGCGATCCGCTCCGGCTGGGCCGATCGCCCGGTGCGGCCTGAGCAGATCTCGCCCGCCTCCATCGACCTGCGGCTGGGAGCGCGCGGCTGGCGCATGCGGGCGGGCTTCCTTCCCGGTCGTGCACCCGTCGAGCGCACGATCCGCGAGCTGGCGCTCTCGGAGTTCCGACTCGACGGCGGCGCCGTGTTCGAGCGCGGCGTCGCTTATCTTGTGGAACTCGAGGAGGAGCTCTGCCTCGATGGCGATCTGAAGGGACGCTTCAATCCGCGCAGCTCGACGGGCCGCTGTGACATCTTCACGCGTGTGCTGTGCGACGGCCATCCGCGCTTTGACGAGACGCCTGTGGGTTACGTCGGCAAGCTGTGGATCGAGATCGCCCCGCTGTCCTTTCCCGTGCGCCTCGCGCGCGGAGACCGTCTGGCGCAGCTGCGGCTCTCGCGCGGCAATCCCGCGCTTGACGCCGAGCAACTGCGCGAGCTGTACGCGCGGACCACCCTGTGCTTCGAAGGCGAGCGTCCGATCCCGCTGTCACAGGCGCGCATCGGCGCGGACGGCACCCTTGAGCTGTGCGTGGGGCTGGAGGGACGCAATCCCTGCGGCTGGCGCTCCGCCACCCACACCGATCTCGTCGAGTTCTCGCGTGAGGGGGCGCATGCGGCGCTCGATTTCTGGGAACCGCTTCGCGCTCGAGAGGGCCGCTGCATTCTGGCGCCCGAGAGCTTCTACATATTCGCCTCGCGCGAGCGGCTCGTGATTCCGCCCGATGTCGCGGCCGAGATGCTGCCGATCGACGTCGGCATCGGCGAGTTGCGCAACAACTACGCCGGCTTCTTCGACAACGGTTTCGGCTGGGGCGGATCAGGCCACGGCACGCCCGCTGTGCTCGAGGTGCGCGCACACGACGTGCCGTTCCTCGTCGAAGACGGACAACCCTTCTGCCGCCTGCGCTTTTTCCGCACGAGTTCGCGCCCGGCCCGATTGTACGGCGAGGGACGCGCCTCCTATCAGGGACAGGATCTGACGCTCGCGCGCTGCTTCCGGAGAGACGAATGAGCATGCCGAACGACGCACTTGCCGTGTGGAATGGCCATGAAATTCCTCTGCCACAGCTGCAGGCGGCGCTCGCCGCGGAGGCGAACGCGCCCGCGAGCTGCGAAATCCCGCGGGAGTCACCCGCCGCTCAGGTGCTGCTGTGGAGCGAGGGCTTCCGCTGGGAGGGCCACCATCGCGCCACCGGCAGGCTGCGCTACTCGCGGTTGGCCGGGGAGCGCTTGGCAGCACGCGAGCCGCTCGCGTACGTGGACGGGTTGTGGCTGCCCCGCGCGGATGCCTGCGTGCGCGTCGAAGATCGGGGCTTTGTCTTCTCCGACGGTGTCTACGAGGTCGTGCGCTACTACAACGGGCAGGGCTTCACCATGCGGGAGCACGAGGAGCGCATGCGCGCCAGCCTCGACGCTCTGGCGATCCGCCTCGACTGGACTCGCTTCCCGCTCGGACGGATCTCCGACCAGTTGCTGGAGCACCTCGGCTGGAAGGATGCCCACGTCTATTGGCAGGTGACGCGCGGTGCGGCGCCGCGCAAGCATTACTTCCCGCGCCCGCCGGTGCCTCCCACCGTCGTTGTCTTCGCCTACCCCGAGGGCCCGCTGAAGCTCGACGGTGTCCGGAGCATGACGGCCATCACCCGCGAGGATGTGCGCTGGCGCCACTGCCAGATCAAGTCGATTTCGCTCCTGCCCAACATCCTCGACAGCGAGGCGGCGCAGGCCGCAGGAGTCGGGACGGCGATCCTAGTCCGCAATGGCATCGTGACCGAGTGTCCGGCCCGCAGTCTCTTCCTTGTCGAGCGGGGAACGCTCGTCAGCTACCCCCTCGACGGAACGGTTCTCGATTCGATCACGCGCCGGGTCGTGATCGAGTTGGCCGAGCGGGCGGGTATCCCGGTTCTGGAGGAAGGCCCAAGCCTCCAGCGGCTTTATGGGGCGGAGGAGGCCTTCGTCGTCGGAACGACGACGGAGGTGACGGGGGTCACGGCTGTGGACGGAAGGCTCATCGGCGGCGGCAAGGTGGGGCCAGTGACGGAGCGGCTGGCGAACATGTTCGTGGAGAGGGTCAGAACCGCCTGCCCCGCTTGAACTGCTCCAGACCGTTGGTCGGACTGGCTCCCGGAAACCGGTTTTTCCGCGATCCAGAGCCGCAGGAGCCGTCCTCCTGATTGCCGGGGCATGGGGCCGCGGCATCGAGGAGCCGATGAGCCAATTCATTCCCACCGAGTGTCCCTACCCCGAGTGTGACCGCACCGAGCCCTTTCGTTATCAGTTCCGCGGCGCCTACACGCGCAAGGTCGACGGGCGCAGCGTGC
>JBIKMH010000024.1:0-58953 GCA_044359355.1 Planctomycetota bacterium
CGGGATGCGCTCAGCCCCGCACAGGCGCTTGTAATAGCCGCGGCGTCGGTACAGAAACGGGCTTTGGGGACAGGCGGGATAGGGGCAATGCGGCGGGATGAACTTCTGCATCGGTGTCTCCAGTGCCGGGGAGAAGATGCCCCCCGGCACCTATGGAGACGGGACCGCCGCCCATGGTTCGCGCGGAAAATGCGGTTCCCAGTATCGATACTGTCCCCGCTCGGGGAGCAGTATCCCCAAAGGAGGGCGGCCGTGTCAGGAACACGGCCGCCCCTCTGCTTGTTCCGCAGGCAGGATGTCTCAGGCAACACCACTGCCCTCAACCCCTCGGTCTCTCAGGCCGGGAACTCGGCGCGCCATCGAGACGCGCGTCGGGGTGCTCTCATCTCTCGCGAAAGAACTCGAGGCTCCGGCTGGCCCGCAGGGATACCAGCGCCACGAGGGTCTGGAGCGCCCAGATGGCCAGCAGGATCCACCCGAAGGTGGTCAGGATTTCCACGATGTGTTGCATGCGCAGTCGGATGCGTGGTGCGCATCCTCTCCTTCATTACCTTCGTCATCCTTTCGGTCACGCGATTCCGCAGAATTGGAAAAAGCGCGTGTCAAAAAAAGGTTCGAAATGCGAGGGGTTTCGAATTTGGGACGATTTTCGGGGCGCGCACGGGCCCTCGGGCAGCGTCCTTAGAGGGTGCATGGGAACGCAAACGACCTTGTTGGAGCAGTTGCTGGGCGCCAAGGCGCCTCGGCTGGAGCGCGAGCTGCCGGAATTGGCTCGCTGGAGCGAGGATCGGCTGGTCTGCGAGGCCGGGCTCGCGCCCGAGCAGGCGCGGCAGCTGGCGGCCGCCTTCGCGATCGGCCGCGAAGTCGAACGCCATCGACCCCCGGAGCGGCCGTGGATACGCGGGCCGCTGAGCGTGCGCGAGCAGGTCTGGCCGCTCCTGCGCGGCTGGGAGCGCGAGGTCTTGCTGGCACTGCTGCTCGACGGCAAGCACCGCCTGCGCAAGATCGAGCGCATCAGCGAGGGCACGCTGACGAGCGCGCTGGTCCATCCCCGGGAGGTGTACACGCCGGCGGTGCGCGAGGCCGCTGCGGCGCTGATCGTGGTCCACAACCACCCTTCGGGTGATCCGGAGCCGAGCGAGGAGGACGTCGCGGTGACCCGCCGCCTGGGGGAGGCCGGTCAGCTGCTCGGGATACCGCTGCTCGACCACATCGTCGTGGCCGAGGCCGGGCAGGTCAGCCTGCGCGAGCGGCTCAGCCTCGATCCCATCTGGCGGTCTGGTTGACGATCACCGCCAGGGCGGCGGCCACCGCCACCTCGATGCGCAGGATCTGGGGCGCGAGCCAGACCGCCGTCGCGCCGAGCGCCTCCAGATGCTCTTCCTCGGCCGGCTCAAAGCCGCCCTCTGGTCCAAAAAAAATCATCCAAGTGTCTGTCTGTAAATGCTTAGATACGAAATCGCAAAGACGGGTGGAGGCCCGCGGGGAACAGCGCAGCCGACCGCTTCCCGTGCCTGCGAAGGCCTCCAGAGGGGTCGGCGGAGCGATTTCGACCGCCCATAGCCGCCCGGATTGTTTCATGGCTTCGCCCGCGATGCGCTCGAGCCGCTCGCGCCGATGGCCTTCGAGTTCGCGTGCCTGGGGCGGCGAGCGCTGGGTGATCAGCGGCGTCCAGCGGGCCGCGCCCAGTTGGCTGAGGTGCTGCACCAGTTCCTCGGCATGGCCCAGCCGGGGGGCGCCGGCGACCACTTCGATGTGCGGCAGCGGGCTGCCCGCCTGACCGGGTGGCGGCTCGGTGCGCAGCAGCTGCTCGAGCTCGAAGCGCAGACCGCGCCGCTCGAGGCCGCGGATGCGTGCCTGCCACGCACGGCCGACGCCATCGAGAGCCTCAAAGGCATCCCCGACCGAAAGCCGGAGCACGCGCAGCGCATGCTCCGCCTCCCCGGGGGCGAGCTCGTCGGCTTGTGGCCCAGCGAGGCGCAGGCGGCGCAGAGGAGCGGTCATCGCGAGGGCCGATTGTAGCGGCTCCGGACTGAATCTGTGCTTGGAGCCGCGAGCCGGATCGCTAGGATCAGGGGCCATGGCCGGCGCGCGACCCCGCGCGCTTCGTTACCCCCCTCCGGAGCGGGGGTAGCTGCGAGGCCCCCTGATTCCAGACCCCCTGATCCCATCCCGAACGACGGCCGAATGGACCAACGCTACTTTCTGCGCTTCGAGAGCGGCGAGCGCAAGGGCGAGACCATCCCGATCCCTGCCAATGGCCTGACCATCGGTCGCAAACCCGGGCACACCCTGCAGATCACGGACAGCTCCGTCTCTGGCAACCACGCCGAGATACGGGTGCACCAGGGCGCCGTCGTGCTCAAGGACCTTGGCAGCACCAATGGCACGCGCGTCGAGGGCCAGCGGGTGAGCGAACAGCGCCTGCAGCCCGGCGAGCGGCTGCAGTTCGGCACGGTCGAGTTGTTCTTTGGAGCCGAGGAGTCCATCGGGACCGGGGATGAGGAAATCCAGCTCGAGCCGATGGACGCGACCCCGCCGGCTCGATCGGCGTCTGCCGCTCGGCCGCATGTGCCCGCTCGGCCAGCGCCTGCCGCTCGGCCGGCAGCCGCTGCTCCGCTCGTCGGTACCGAGCCGGAGGCCGCGCCACGGTCCGCCGGGGCTGCGGCGGAGCTGCTCGAGGGGCCGAGCGAGCTCGGACGCGTCAGCGCCGAGCAGCTGGCGCGCTCGGCCAAGGTTTCGCGCCCCGGTTTCCTCGTGCTGGCGCTGGCGCTGGTCGGCGGCGCCGTGTGGTTCTGGATGCAGCAGCGCGGCGGGAGCGAACCGACCACACGCAGCGTCGAGGCGGTCATCGGCAACCTCCTGAGCGAGGACTACTCCTTTGAAGGCGCGCGCGACGATTGGAGCGGCGTCGAAGGGGCTCCTCAGGCCTTCCTGCGCAACGTCAAGGCGGCCTACAGCGGCGAGTATGGCCTCGCCAGCGAGCTGGCAGCGGGAGAGTGGGCGCGCACCCGCTCCAAGCTCGTCAGCATCGCCGATGACAAGGAACTGGTCGCCAGCGCGCAACTGCGCGCCCGTGGCGGCGTGGTGCTGCGGCTGGGTCTGGAGTTCAGTCAGGGGCTGGCCGACGAGAACGCGCGCCGCGAACCGATCCTGATCCTGGGCCGTCCGGTCGATTCCGGGGATTTCGTGCGCGTCGAATGGCCGAGCAGCGTGCCGCCCGGTTTCGATCGCGTGCGGCTGGTGGTCGATGCGCGCGCCGAGGCCGGTGCGGGCAGCGCGGCCTTCGACGATGCCAGCCTGCTGATGCGCGGCAAAGCGCCCGCGCCCGCCGCCGAACTGGGCGATGCGCGGCTGATGACGCTCGGCGAGCCGGCCAGCTACGGACTTTTCGCGCGCGGCGGCACGCTCGGATTGTGCGCCATCGAACTGCGCGCCGAGGAGAGCTCCGCTGCGCTGGCGCTGGAGGCGAGCACCGAACAGTCGCGCATCCGCCTGATCGCGGCTGGCGGCGCGAGCTTCGCTCAGGTGCGCCTGCGCGTCGACGGCGAACTGGCGGCGCGCGGCATGGCCAGTCTGGGCTCGGGCCGCAGCGGGCCGGAGTCGGGCTTCCGCTCGCACGGCGCCGCGGATTTCGAGCGCGCGGACGTGAGCCGCCTCCTGCTCGGTTCGGGCCGCGACCTCGTGGCGCTGGATGTCGGCGTGCCGCTGCGAGTGCGCGCCGCGCGCGATGGCAAGCAGCTCGCGCTCACCATCGATTGCCCCAACGCGACCGCGCTCAGCCTGCAGGTCGATTTTCGCGAAGAGCGCCGCAACGCGCAGGATCTTGCGGCTGGCGCGCGGGCCGCGGAGAAAAAGGGCGATCTGGGCGGGTGTCTGCGGCAGTGGAACGCGCTGCTCGACGGCTATCCCTTCGAGGAGCCGCTGGTGCGCGAGGCGGAGGAAACGCGCGCGCGCCTGACGCAGCAGGGCCTTGCCGCGCTGCGCGCGGTCGCGCTCGAGCTCGAACGCGCGCGCTTCTTCAAGCTGCCGGACCTGTTCGAGGAGTGCCGCACGAACACGCTCGCGATCGCGCAACGCTATGCGGGCAGCGAAGTCGAGACGGCCGCGAAGGCGCAGGCCGCCGAGATGGAAGCAGAGCTGACGGGCTCGCGGGCTCGGCAGCGGCAGCGGGAAGTGGAGCGTCTGCAGGCCATGCTGGCGGCGCTGGAACAGGGCGGCTCGAAGGGGCTTGCCGAGGAAGTGCGCCGGGCGATCCGCGCGCAGCAGGGAGGCCAGTGATGGCACGCATAGTCACGGGCGTCGATCTGGGTTTGCGCACGGCCAAGTTTCTGCGCGGAGAGGCCAAGGGCAACAGCTTCAAGGTCAGCCGCTTCGCCCTGGCGCAACGGGTCAGCGAGGAGATCACGGCCGGTTGGTCCGATCTGGAGCTGGCTTTCAAGCCGGGGCTGGCGCGCGTCGGAATCACCGGCCGGGACGTCAACGTGCGCTATACGCGCGTGCCCCGCGTGCCGGACTGGCAGCTGCGCAACCTGATGCGCTTTGAGGTCGAGGAGATCGGCGAGCAGTCGGGCTCGGGCGTGGCTTCCGACTTCAATCTGCTGCCGGAACTGCCGGAGATCGAAGGCGAGGACGTGGTGCTGCTGGCGATGGCGCGCGAGAGCCTGCTGGAGGAGCACGTCGAGGGGCTCGCGCGCCTTGGCGGCAAGGTTCAGGCCTTCACGCCCAACGCGATCGCACTCTACAACGCGTTCCTGCGCTACGGCGTGGTGCAGGACGAGACCGTGCTGCTCGCCAACATCGGCCACGACAACATCGACGTGGTGCTGCTGCGCGGGCCGGATCTGGTCTTCGCGCGCAACCTTTCTGGCGGCGGCAAGCTGTTCGACGAGGCCATCGCGCAGCGGCTCTCGATTCCGGCGGCCAAGGCCGAGGAATGGAAGCAGCGGGTGGGAACGCTGGATCCCGCGGCGCGCCTCGCCGATGCCAATGCCGAGCGCATCCGCGAGGCTTGCAGGGCGGCCGCCGGCCAGTTGGCGGGCCTGCTGCAGTCGACCGTGCTGTTCGCGAAGAGCCAGATCAAGATCGCGAGCCTCAAGCTCGACCGCGTGCTGCTGTGCGGCGGCGGTGCGACGCTGGAGGGCCTGCCGCGCCAGCTGACGAGCACGATGGGCGTGCCGGTCGAGCTGTTCGATCCGTTCCGCGTGGTCGACGTCAGCGCGCTGGATGCGGAATCGGCGGCGCTGCTCGAAGCACACAAGAGCGAAGCGGTGATCGCGCTCGGCCTGGCAACGATGGGCAGTCTGGACGATGCCTGGTCGCTGGAGATCCTGCCCGGCAAGCTTGCCCGGCAGCGCGCCTTCCGCGAGCGGCACAGCTGGCTGATCGCCGCCGGCGTGCTGGCGCTGGCGTATCTCGGCGCCGATCTCTACCAGACCTCGCAGCGCAAGGCGGAGGTCGAAAAGCGCGCCGCCATACTGCAGAAACAGGTCAAGGAAGCCGACGCGATACACCGGCGCACCGAGGAGCTGCTGGCGCAAAACGAGCGTCTTGCCCGCTACGCTTCGGAGCTCGAGCAGGCGGCTGGTTCGGGACTGCAGCTGGCGCGTTCCCTGGTGCTGCTCGAGCAGCACCTGCCCGCCGAGTTCTGGCTGACGCAGCTCTCGAGCGATTGGCGCGCCGATCCCGAGCTCGGTGTGCCGCGCGGATCGGAACGGCCGATTCTCTCGCTGACGGGCAAGGCACGCGAGGGCACCAACTCGCTCTCCAGCCTCTACGAGCGCTTCATCGGCGAAGTGCGCCGGGGGCTGCCCAAGGAGACGCGCTTGCGCGAGCGGCTCACACCCAACGGATCCAAGTTCACGGTGGATGTGTGCGGCTTCGCGCCGAGGGCCCAGGCGCCCAAGGAAGGACCCTGAGCCATGGATCTCGGTAATTTCTGGCAGCAGAACAAGCGTTTCGTGGTCAGCGTCGTCTCGGGCGTGATCGTCTTCGTGATCCTGCTGATGGTGATCGACGGCTTGTACGGTTCGGACCTCGTGAAGCTGACGCGCGAGGTCAATCAGAACGAGAACCGCCTGCGCAACACCCCGCTCTACACACGCGTCGAGCGCGATCTCGCCGAGAAGCAGAACGAAGCCCTCCAGCAGTCGATCGCGGGGCTCGAGTCGCGCGTGCGTTTCACGCCCCGGCCGGCTTTCCGACTGGATCCGGCCGGCGCACCGGCCGCCAACCAGTACTTCGCGATCGTGGCGCAGACGCGCGAGGAGCTGCTGCGCAGCGCCGGTCGCGCCAACCTGCGCGTTCCGGAGGATCTGGGGCTGCCCGCGCTGTCTCCGACGCGCGATGCCGACATCGCCAAACACCTGGAAGCGCTCGATCTCGTCGAGCGCGTGGTGCGTCTGGCGCTTGAATGCGGCGCGCAGCGCGTGGAGCGCATTGAGATCCGCCTTGATCCCAAGCTCAACTCGCGCGAGGGAGTCGGCGAACTGGAGCGCACGCGCGTGGCATTCACGCTGTCAGGCGATCCCGCGCCGCTGACCGCGCTGCTGATCGCTTCGCAGGAAACGCGCGAAGTGAAGCTGGGTGAAGCGACCCTGCGGGTGCTGCCGCTGCCGCTCGAGAAGGCCGAGATCAATCCGGCGCGCAGCAAGAGCGACGAGGCCAGTTTGGAAGTCGTGTTCCTACTGGTGACGCTGCACGAGCGCAGCGAGGAGAACGGCGGAAGCTGAGCCATGGAAATTCGCAAGGAACCCTTGGTGCTGGTCGGAACGCTGGCCGTGCTGGGATGGCTCGGCTGGAGCCTCTTTCAGGGCGAAACGGCGCGCCGTGGGGGAGCTGCCAAAGCCGCCGGCGCGCCGCCGATGCGCGAGCATCCCGCGCCGGACCTTTCCGGACTCGAACTCGCACGCCCGCAGGCGGCACGCGCGCCGCGCGAGCTGTTCTCTCCGCCAAGCGACACGCGTCCGCTGCCGCCGCTGGAATACCTGCCGCCGCCGATGGCGGCTGTGGATCCGCTGCTTCCGCCACCCTACGCCGAGCCCGCGCCGCGCTTCTACGGCAGGCTGCTGCGCCGGGCCGTGGCGCCGCTGGAATTGCCCGGCCTGTTCGGCGGGGAACTCTCCGAAGCCGCAGGCGCCGCCTCACCGGCGCCTGCCAAGCCCGGTGCCGCCGCCGCCGCGGCTCTGGAACTGGGCACGGCCGAGCGTCTGGCTGGCTACAAGAAGCTTTACGACTGGTACCGCACGGTCGATTTCCGCTTCGGCCAGATCATGAATCCCGAACGCTTCGGGCTGGCACGCCGACCCAACGAGGCGCTGCTGTTCGTCGAATACGATCCGGTGCGCGGCGTTCCGAAGATTCCGGGCGCGCCGCCAGTCGCCATCGAGCGCCGGAACGTCAACGAGTTCGGGTTCGCGGACACGATCGCGAACCAGCTCGAGCAGCGACGCGCTGAATTGGGTGATCCGCTGCCCGTGGCCGAGTACGAGAAAGCGCTGGCCTTCGCCTACTGGTGCATCGAGAATCGCCACGAAACTCCGCGCGCGCTGATCGTCGCGGAAGAGCTGTTTCGCCGTGCGGGCAAGGTGCTGAGCGAGGATCCCGCCCCGCGTCTGGGGCTGGCTCGCTGCCATGAGGCCGCTTTCGAGTTCGAGCTGGCCTTTCAGGAGTACCGGGCGCTGCTGGAGCAGAGCCGCAGTCCGATCGTGCTGACGCGGCTCGCCGAACTCGAGGCGCGCATGTGGCTCCACGATGCCGCGCAGGGGCACTTCGAAGAGGCTGTCAAGGCTGGCCGCACTCAGTGGGCCGTGCAACACGCCTTCGGCCGCTTCCTGTTCGAGCGCGAACGTCACGAGTCAGCCGTGGAGCATCTGCGGCTCGCCAATCAGTTCGAACCCGCGGGCCCGGAATCCAAGCAGGACCGGGCGCGGCTGCGCAGCGATCTGGCGCTGGCCTTGACGGCTCTGGGCCAGATCGAGGAGGCGCTGGAGTGGGCCGACAAGGCGCTGCAGGCGGATCCGGAAGACGGAGCCGCGGCGGCGATCCGCATTTCCCTGCAGACGCTGCGCGGCTCCAAGCCGAGCGCCTCGGCCGAGCTGTCGCAGGCGCAAGGACCTCTGCTGCTGGCGCTGGGCGTCGAGGCGCTGGCCAACCGCAGCGCCGAGGGCGCCGCGCGGGCGCGGCGGCTGCTGGAGCAGGCTGCGGAGGCCGATCCCCTGCGCGCGGTGCGCGCGCTGCGAGCGCTGTCCTGGCTCGCCGAGACCACGGGTAATCCCGAACAGGCCCTGTCTTTTGCGGATGCGGCGCTGGAGAACGATCCCTTCGACGCCTGGACGCTGTACCAGCGCGGTCGGCTTGCTGCCCTGCGCGACGATCTCGACGGCGCGGCGGAGTACTTCGCGCGCGCGCTCGAGCGCGAGCTCGACTGCGCCGACGTGCTCCATGCGGTGGGCGAACTCGAGCATCGCAAGGGCAATTACGCGGCTGCGGAGCGCTATCTGGAGCGGGCGCTGACGCTGGAACCGACCAATCCGGCCTTCCACGCGCTGCGCGGACACAACCGCATCCGGCTCGGGCAGCTGCGCGATGCCGAGGAGAGCTTCCGCGCCGCGCTTTCCGCCCAGCCGGACGATCCGGGTTCGCGGGCAGGCATGGCCTGGTGCGCGTACCGCAATGGACAGACGGACGAGGCCATCACGCGCCTGCGCGAGCTGGATGACAACCGCCGCAGCCAGCCTGAAACCGATCCGTACCGCCGCTACGCCAACGCGCAGATCGCGCGCATCCAGGACCATGTGCAAAAGGCGGTGTGGACCGATCGCTTCGATCGCACCAACCTGATGAACGGCTGGGAGGTCGAGGAACGCAACGGTCCTCAGGTCACGATCCACGACGGCGTCGTGACCCTGGCGGGATCGTTCAAGAACTCCGGCCGAGCGCGCCTGTGGCGCGAGATCGGCGCGGCGAGCTTCGTGGCGGTCGAGATGAAGCTCAACGTCCGGAGCGACACCACCGCGCGCGTCGGGTTGTTTCTGAGCCGCGAGTCCGTGCGCGGCGGCGAGAGCCAGATCGAGGCCGAAGCCGTGATCGTGCGCCACAACGAACCCGGCCGCAATGTCGCCCAGACGCGCCTGATGAAGCGCGGTGAAGAGGATCTGCCCTACACCGACGTCGTCGGGCTGGAGTGGAAGTTCGACGCTCCGACGACCGTGCGCATCGAGCGGGTGGGGGATTCCTCCGACACCCGGATCCGCGTGCTGCTCGACGGTTTCCCGGTAGTCGAGGGCAAGAGCATGCCCACGCTCGCCAAGACCAACCAGCCCCTGCGTCTGGGCCTGTTCGCCGAGGGCGCCTCGGGCAAGAAGGTCAGCGTCGACGTGGATGATGTCGAAGTCGTGTTCCGTCAGAGCAACTAGCGAGGATTCCGCATGCAACTGCGCTCGAAAGTCCGTGCCGGCTTCACGCTGATCGAAATGGTGGCGGTGATCTTCATCATCGGCATCCTGACCACCTTCCTCGTCGTGACCCTCGGCAAGACCGGTGAAGCCGCCAAGGAGAAGATCACGGCCTCGTACCTCCAGCAGCTGGCGGCCGCCATCGCGGAATACGAGAGCCAGCACGGTGACTACCCGCCCAGCGCCTGGCAGGAGACCTGGAACACGGCGCCCAACTCGATCAATCTGGGTGCGGAAGCTCTGGTGCTGACGCTGTTCTCGGGCAAGTTTCAGGCCAACCTTCCCGACGACCGTCTGGTCAACACGGACAACGACGTGAGCCAGAAGCCGCTGGCGCGCTTCCCCAAGGCTGACCTGTTCGAGCTGAAGGACGAGTGGGGCAACCCGATCGCCTACTTCCACCGCCGCGATTACAAGCGCCAGGACGTGTACATGGTCTCCGATCCGGCCACCGGAGAGTGGCGCGAGTCGAACGTGCTCGCGGCCCAGAACCCCAAGACGGGCGAAGCCTTCAATCCCCGAGGTTTCCAGTTGATTTCCGCCGGCGTGGACGGCGAATTCGGCACGGGCGACGACATCGGCAACTGGGCCAAGCCCGAAGAGGAATGAGCGCATGCGCTCGCGCCGTGGATTCACCCTGCTCGAACTCCTGCTGGTGATCAGCCTGCTGGCTCTGATCATGGGAGTGGGTGCGGGTCTGTTCACGCGCATCGACATGTCGGATCGGGTGGCGCGTCCGCTCGTCGAGAACGCGCTGCGCTCCGCGCACAACTGGGCCATCGCGCGCGGAGCACCTGCCCGCGTGCGGTTGGATCCCCGGACGGGCTCGATCGACAGCGAGGGCCTCAGCGTCGTGGGCACCTGGCATTTCGAGTCGCTGCCGGCGCGCGGCGCGTTCGGGCTGGACAGCTTGGGCGAGGGCGGCACGCTGATCGACGAGGGCTTTCAGGGCAAGGCGCTGTCCTTCGCGGGTCTTGGATCGCGCTCCGGTCTCACCATTCCGGTGGTCGACGATCCGGCCTTCGATCTTTCGAAGGGGTTCGCGGTGCGCTGTGCCGTCCGCCGGCAGCACGGCGCGGGCGGCAGTCTGCTGCAGATCGGCGGCGTGGTAGGGATCGATCTCGCCAACGATGGTTCGGTCAGCGGCTGGTTCACGACGGCGCTCGAGGAGCAGAATGCGGCGCCGCGCAAGGGCGGACGTATCAGCGTCAGCACGGATCCGGGTGCCGTGCGCGGCGAGCGCTGGTCGCAACTGGAACTGAGCTACGATCGCCGCCGGCTCTCCATCACTGTCGATGGTGTGGAACTCGCCGAGCGCGAGGAGGATGCGCGCGTCTGGTCGCTCGAGGGACCGATGGTGCTTTCGCCCGGTCAGGTGGCGTTTCCCGGAGCGATCGATGCGCTGGTCGTGAGCGCCGTGTCGGCCAGTGAGACGGCGCGTCTGCCGCAGAACTTCGAATTCGCGGCCGATGTGCCGCGCGAAATCCGCTTCCGCCCCGGCGGCGGACTCGATCGCCATTTTCACGACAAGCCTGTGCTGATCACGCTGCAGCACGTCGATGGCCGCAAGGAAACGGTGCGCGTGCAACCCTACGGGACGGTCGAATGAAGCGCTGTGCCATCGCTCGAGGCGTTCCGCCGGCCCGCGCGGGTTTCGCGCTGATCATCACCTTGCTGGTGCTGATGGCGCTGCTGGTGCTTTGCACGCCCTTCCTGCTCTCGGCGCGCAATGCCGATCGGGCTTCGACGGAGCTGGCGGACCGGGTCGAGGCCCGCATTCTGCTGGATGCGGCCGCCCGTCATGCGCGCGCGAATCTGCAGTCAAGCCATCCTGCGCTCGATACGACGCCGTACTTCGACACGCTCGAGGAACTGGAGACTCGACCGGACTTTCCGGCCGACTTCCTCAAGGCCGCGGATCCCAACGGGCCAATGTGGCAGGCCGAGGCCAGCGATCTCGCGGGTCAGATCGATCTCAACAGCGCTCCTCCGCAGCTGTTCGGCAATCTGATGGGCATCAGCACAAGGCTCACGATGCCGCTGGAGGCACAGAGCAAGGAACTGCCGCTGAGCTCGCTGACCGGACTCGAGCCGAGCGGATACGTCTGGATCGGCGGAGAACTGATCCGCTACCAGAAACTCGGCGAGAGCGGGCTGGAGCAGTTCCTTCGCGGTGTCAACGGCCCTTTGAGCGACTGGTCCGGCGGTCCCAAGCCGCCCGGCTCCCACGGCGCCGGCACAGCCGTGATCGACCAGCGCGCCTTTGCGATCCCCGCCTGGCGCACGCTGGGAGCGGAGGGCGATTTCCGGCCGCTGGAGGAGTTGGAACAACTGCGCGAGTGCGCACGTTTCGCGCTGGCAAGCGCCACTGAAGGCAGCGCGGGCGCGCAGGCCTTCGAGGGGCGCGTGCTCAGTCCGCTGTTCGATTTCGGCGCCGTGCACTCGATCGCGCGCAACCTCTCGCGCTGGCAGTTCCCCGTGCGCGTCACGGCGCCCGTGACGGGCGGGCAGGACGGCCGGGTGCGCGTCTCCTCCGTGCGCTGGATCAACGCGGGCTCGACCGTGCAGATCTACGACGGGACGACGCGCGAAACCGCGATCGTCGCCGAAGTCGCCGGGGATGGCACGGTCTACCTCGATCGCGTGCTTGCCAACGACTACCTGGCGAATCGCGCCGAGCTGAGGGTCCTCGCCAGGACCCCCGTCAATCTCAACACGGCTCCGCGCGAAGTGCTGTTCGCGCTGTTCAACAATCTCCAGCTGGTCGGCAAGAACGCGCGCGTCAACCGCGACGAGGCGCAGGAGCTCGCCAGCGTGGTGATCGAATCGCGCCCGCTCGAGGGCTTCGAGGATTTCCTGCGCCGCGTCGTGCTGCCGGCCTGCGGGCTCGAAGCGTTGCCAGAGGGTGCGCCGTCCGTGCCGCGCGCGCTGGCGGGCGGACGGGGCTTTCTGGATGAGCTGGATGCGCTCGCGGTCTACACCAACGGGCTCAACGCCAATGATTCCACGCTGGCGTACTCGACGATGCCCTACTGCTTCCGCTCCAGCGACGTGTACGAGCTGGAACTGCGCGCGACCGTCAACGCGGCGGCGGGAGTGGAGCGCTTCACGCTGGTGCGCGAGCAGATCGAGGTGATGGCGCCGCAACAGCGGCTGATGCAGCTGTGGGCGCGCCAGGAGGATTTCGACGAGGAAATGCGCCTCTCCCGCGCTGCGCCCTTCTGGATGAGCGCGCCCAATGCCACCTCGCCCTTCGACGGCAGCGCGGTGCCGCCCTCGCGCCTGCGCGCGAACTGGGGCAGCGTCTCCGGGCGGCTCTTCCTGCCCGGGGAGTTGGCCAGTTCGGGTGGCGCTGCGGAAGACCTGCCCAAATCGGTGACGCGCGTCTTCGCCTCGCGCGAGGAGACCGCCTGGGTGCAGCTGTGGCCCGCCCGCGTGCCCGAATTCGGCAAGCGCCGCGGCCGCGGGATCCACTTCGACAGCGAAACCCGCGATCCGGAGGGACGCTACCTGCCCGACGAGCCGGTGACGCGCGCGGCGAGCGACAACCAGGTGCGCTGGGTCAGTCCGGGAACCGGCGGATCGAGCAACCTGATGATGCCCGCGGCCTGGTCACTGTGGATCAAACTGAAGAGCAGTGCGGACGGGTGTCTGTTCGACATCGGCGCCAACTCCTCGGGCTCGGACCGCATCGCGCTGCTACTCGAGCGGGGCGATCTCGTGCTGCGCGTGTTCGACGGCACGGGCGATCATGCCGGCACGACCCAGCTGGAGGCAGGCGAAGCGCGCTACGCGCTCGCGGCCAGCGCCAAGGAGCCGGGTCTGCCCCTCGATGTCTGGCACCACATCGCCCTCGATGTGCGGGGCACGCGGCCGGATCAGATCACGCTGCTGGTCAACGGCATGAGCCACGGCGTGCGCACGCCGGGCCTCACGCGACTGGTCAACGCGGTGAATCCCTCGACCACCGCTCTCGCCGTCGAGTCCGTCGAGGGCTTTCCCGCGCAGGGCGTGGCGCGGATCGGCGACGAGCTGGTCGAATACACGCTGGGAGCGGGCAATGTGCTCAACTGCACGCCCGTGCTCAGCGGGCAGATGGCGGGCTTCGGCGGGCGGCTGGCGCGCGAGCGCACGATCGTGCAGGGCGGAGTCCGGGTTCCTCAGATCCTTCTTGGACCTGACGGCAGCGGCAGCGCGCCGGCGAATGTCGGCAATCACCCGGCCGGCACGGCCGTGCAGTTGTTCGGCTACTCCATGGCTCTGAAGAGCAAGGCGCCGCCGGGACAGTCCAACATTCCCCAGCCGCTGGGCACCTTCGCCGTGGGTGTCGTGCGCGGCACGCAAGGCGGCAATCCCACGCAGGGCGGCGAGCCCTTGAGCGTGGTGCTCCCGCTCGTGGGTTCGCTGCCGCTGGGTTATGGCATGGACGGCGCGCCCTCGCAGATCAGCGGACTCGAACTCGCGCCTGCCGATCCACAGACGAGCTCCGCTCAACTGATGGCCGCTTTCCAGCCGACGGGCGGTTACGTGCTACTCGTGCAGCGCGCGCTCGGTCGACTCGTCGCGCAGCCGCAGGCCCCCGGGCAGCCGGGCCAGCCGACCGATGACCCCGTCACCACGCGCAATGTGCGCATCGGCGGAGCCGAGATCCTGTGGTACACGGGCGTGCAGGGCACTCGCCTGATCCTCGATCCCGCGCGCCGAGGCAACACGCACGGCTTCGCCACCCCGGGAATCGGCCGCGAGCAGCGCGCCTTCGTCTTCAACTGGAACGACAGCTTCCAGGTGCAGGATCCCTCCAATCCCTCGGCGAGCATTCCGGTCGATCCGGATTCGCGCCTGGAGTGGGACTGCTTCGCGATTCCGATCTCGATCGCCGCGCCCGGTGCCGCGACGCGCTTTCTCGACCCGGTGCAAAGCCCCTACAACCAGCAGGTTCTGCAGGGTGGTCAGCAAGCCCCGTTCCAGTCGGAATACGCGCAGTTGACGCGCTCCCAGAACGAGTTCACCGAGTGGGTGCGCTACGACGAGATTCGCAACGACCAGCTGGTGCGCTGCATCGATCGGGCCTTGCGCGAGGCCTTCGTCGCGGCGACCCAGGTCAACTACGACGATGAGCAGGAAGGCACGATCCCGGTCAACAATCCCGGCGGCGGCGGTGGTGGTGGTCCGGGCGGGGGCGGCGCCGGTGGTGGTCCGGGCGGGGGCGTGAGCCCCGTGGGCGGCAAGAGTGCACCACCAGCCTCCTCCTCCGCGCAGGCCTCGGGCCTCGGCGGCGCCTACTGGATCGAGACGCTCGGCGCCGCGGAGACCAGCGAAGGCCCGCTCAGCCGGGCGATTTCGAGCGCGCTGCAATTCCGCGGTGTGATGGGCACCTTCTCCCACGCGCACCCCGCCAGCACGCCGCTCCTTCCGGTGATTCGCGTGCACCGTCGCGCCATCGTCGTCAACGGCATCCCTTCGCCGGCCGAGCCCGATGCGGGCCGCATCGGGACCGGCGATGCGATCTTCTTCGTCGAGAGCGACCCCAGCCTGCTGGGCAATCCGGCGATCGTGCAGCGCGCCTACCAGCCGCTGCAGGTCCTGCAGTACCAATGGCGCCAGCAGGGTCCCAATCAGCTGTTTGCCGTGGACTCGGGCCTGGCGAGCGTTCGAAGCTTCCTGCCCGGCGAGGTCGACTACGACTGCATGTACGTGGGCTTGCGCGAAGCGCTGCCCGTGCCCTACGCGGAGGATCTGTTCCAGGGCGGGACGAGTTCGGGGACCTTGCCGGACATCCGCCTGCGCCAGCGCGTGAAGCTGCATCCCTCGGGTGAGTTGCCGCGGCTGGTAACCCAGGTGCGCATCGGCGGCGGGCTCGCCGGCGGCAGCGGCTCGGCCGTTCCCAGCGCCGTGGTCGATGAGGTCGTCTTCGGCGACGTGCTGGTCGCACAGGCGACTCCTGGCGTGAGCCCGGCCGCTGCGCAGGGCGCCGCTGGCTGGCTGGCGCAGGAGTTCTCCTCGACCACCGGCGATTTGTATGTCGCGCCGCAGGCCGCGCGCGCACCCTGGGATCTGGTCGGGTTCGCGCAGGGCGCCGAGTACCTCCGCGGCTGGCCGGAAGACGCGGGCCTGATCCGGATCGGAGACGAGATCCTGTGCTATCAGGAGCGCATCGCCGAGGACGGACGCATCACGCTCGCAACCCAAGGGCGTGCGCTGCTCGGCACCCGGGAGCAGCCGCACCACGCGCACGAAGCGGTCACGTGGCTCGAGGATTGGACGGTTTCGGTGCTCGCGGCTGATCTCTCGGCGGGCGGCGAGCAGATTCTGCTCAAGGATGCCACCGACTTTCCGCCGGAAGGCACGCTGCTGATCGACACGGAGTTGATTCACTACACGCGGCTGGAGGGCACGACCTTGTTCATGCCGCGGGGCTCCGCCGAGCCGGGACGGCAGGATGGCCGCGGCGAAGCACTGTTCCGCGGGCGCTTTGGGACCGTCGCCGCCGCGCATGCGGCGGGCACGCCCGTGATCCTGTTCCCGTTCCGCTACTGGGATCGCTGGGCCGAGCGCGCGGATGCGCCGGAATTGGGCTGCTTTGAATTTGCTCTGGCCCATCCGAGCGCCTGGTGGGAATCCTTCTTCTTCCAGAAGCAGGATGTCGAGGGCGCCCGCGTCGGCGTCCTCCGCCGCAACGCGCCCGATGCGCCTTGGGACGCCGCTCCCGGAAGTGATGCGCGCCTTGGAGTCCACTACGAAGGACTGCTGGAGGGCGGCCCGATTCCGCTCGGCAACCAGTCGGATGCGCTGTCGTTCCGCGTCTTCGTCGAGTACACCCCGCAGGCCTTCGATGCGCTGACCGGGCTGCGTCACGGCTGGAGGCAGACCCCGCGGCTCAACCACCTCGGCGCCTTCTATCTGGCGCCCAACAGCGTGCTCAGGAGTCTGGAGCGATGAGCAGGACTCGTTCTGCGCAGAGCGGGCTGACGATGATCGAGCTGTTGCTCGCGGTCGCGATCCTGTCGGGTCTGATGGTGCTGGTATTCCAGCTGATCGATCGCTCGCTGTCGGTGTGGCGCAAGGCTGAGACGCGCCGCAGCCTGATGGAGCAGAGCGCCACGGTCATGGAACTCCTGACCACCGATCTGCGCGGACTGGAGAGCGGCCGGCGCGGTGATCTGCTGCTCGAGTGGGTGCGCTTCGACACGGATGGCGACGGGGTTCTCGACCACAAGTGGCCGCGCCTGAGACTGGTGCGCCAGGCCAGCGCGCGCGAGGTGGGGGAGTTGATGGCGGAAGCGGAGCGTGCCGCCGGAGATCTCGATGACGCACAGCTCGCCCGCCTCGAGGAGATTCGCCGCCGCCGCCCGACCTCCGCGCTCGTCGAAGTGCTCTGGATGGTCGCGCCGCTCTCGCAAAAGCCCGATGCGCGCGCGGAAGGTGTCTTCTGGCGTGGGCAGCGGCTCGTCGAACACCCCGCCGGCAAGTCCTTCTTCGCGCCGGATTTCCTGGGCACCTCAGGCCGTCCTCCCGCCGGAGCCACCGAGGAGGTGACGGGCGGCGTCCTGTGGTGTCAGGTCCTGTGCGCGGCCATGAGTTCGATCGTCAAGGACGGCTGGGAAATCGGTCTCGAGCCGCGGGATGCGGCCGCCAGCTGGGACGCCCGAGGCGCGGCGCGTCCAGACCGCAATTCGCATCCCTGGAATGAATCGCACGCCGCCTTCCAGGGCACGCGCTCGCGAGTCGTGCTGCCCCGGCGCGTGCGCATCGATCTGGAATTCGAGCGGCCGACGGACCGCGACCGGCGCACGCGCCTCACGGAGCCGATCGAACTCGGGGAAGCGCGCCTGCGCGTGGACGACGGGCAGCGACTGCCGCCAGTCGGCAGCCATGTGCTGATCGACTCGGAGTGGATGAAGATACTCTCCGTCGACGCAGATACCTGCACGGTCGCGCGCGGTCAGCGCGGCACGGCGCCGCTCTCGCACGCTGCCGGCGCCATGGTGCATTTCGGCGAAGCGCTCAGCCGCGAAGTGGTCGTGCTGACCTCGCGGGAGGACTGGACGCAATGAGGCCGCGGGTCACACGGCGCTCGGGATTCACGCTGGTCGAGGTGCTCGTGGCGTTGGGCATCCTGCTGTTCGGCCTCACGGCGGTGCTGGGCCTGCTGACCTTCGGCTCCGCGCTCTCCCGCTCGGCGCATCTGCGCACGGTCGGCGCCAGCGCGGCGGAGGCCGTGGTAGCGGATCTGGAAGAGACGCTTTTTCCGCTGCAGGAAGACGGCGAGGCCGGCGACCCGCGTCCGATCGCCGACCGCGATGTGCCGGGTTTCCCGACGCTGATCTACTCGGCCCGGGCCCGCCAGAATCCCGCTCGCCCGCGCGAGTATCGGGTGGACGTTCAGATGCGCTGGCAGAGCGGCGGCGTGGAGCGCGAACGCGGCTTCACCACCATCCTTTTGCGCGAGGTTCCCTTCAGCGAGCGTTTGCGCCGCCGCATCATCGAGGGCGAGGCGCCCGCTCCGGCGGCCCCGCCGACCCCCGCACCGCAACAGAAACAGTAGAGTATCCAGCCATGATTCGAAGCATCGCGATCGCTCTGACACTGACAGTCTCCAGTCTCGCCGCCTACGCACAGGAGGCGGGCAGCGAGCTGATGATGCTGCGCCTGCGCGATGGGTCCTTTCGCATGGGCACGATCCAGCGGCACAGCCCGGAGGGGTTGAGCTTCCGCATGCTCGAAAACGGCGGCGAAGCCCGGCTGGCCTGGGGCCGGCTGGACCCCCGGCAGGAGCAGGAACTCAAGCTGCGCCTTGGCTACGTCGACACCAGCGGAGACGAGGTGCTGATCGAAGCGGATCGCATCGTCACGATCGAGGGACAGGAACTGATCGGCCGGATTCTCGAGCGCACCAAGGATGGTCTGCTGGTCAAGACGGCCAGCTCCACGACGCTCGTCCCGCAGAATCGCATCGCCGGGGCGGCCACGATCGTTCAGATTCCGGCCACGGAGGTGTACACGCGGGAGGAGCTGTACGTGCGCCAGCTGGCGCAAACGGACACCAAGGATCCGGCCTCGCTGATGGAACTCGCGCGCTACTGCGAGCGCATCCTTGAGTTCACACGCGCCGTCGAGCATTACTCCGCCATCCAGAAGCTCGATCCGGCCTGGAGGTCCGATGACATGCGCGCGGCGCTGTCGCGCGCCACGGAAAAGGCCAAGAACCAGGTCCAACTCGAGTACCTCGCGGAGATCGATACGCTGCTCGCGCGCCGCAAGTATGACGAAGCCGCGGCCCGGGCGGCCGCCTTCCCCGAGCGCTTTCAGGGCTCGCCCCTGATGGGCGAGGCGCAGAAGCGCGGCGAGCGCATCGCCAAGGCGCGCGACGGGTTCCTGGTCGATTTCGTGCGCAGCAAATGGATCGAGCGTGCGCAGCGCGTCGCCCGCAGCGCCTCGACCAACATGACTCTCGAGCAGGTGGTCGGCTATCTCGAGGAGAAGATGCGCGAGGATGTGCTCAACGGAGTGCTGAAGGACGCGCAGACGATCTCGAAGTCGCTCGACGCCGACGCCGTGCGCAAGCTCTTCGCTCAGCGCAAGCGCGTGCGCTGGGAGCGCGCCTCCTTCGGATTCGGAACCTGGCTTCTGGGAGAGGATCGCGCTCTCAAGGGGGAGCAGCAGGCTCCGGCCGCGAACGCGCAGCCGACGACCGAACTCGACAAGCAGCGTCAGGCGCTCAATGCGCAGATCCAGCGCTATCTCCAAAACCAGCAGATGGTCGCGCGCGCCAAGACCAGCGCCGAGGACTCCGAGGACAGGTCCAAGTTCTGGCAGGAGTACAGCTCCGCCTCGCGGACCCAGTGGATCCTCGCCTACTACGCGGAGTTCGGCGGCGACTTTGAAGTCAATCCCAAGCCGGAACTCGACAACTGCAGCGAATGCGGCGGCACCGGTGTGCGCGTGCTGACGCTGGTCGGCGGAAATGTCGCTCAGCCCCAGAACGGCCAGCAGCGCAGCACCGCGACCGACGAGAAGCGCAAGTGCGAGACCTGTCACGGCATCGGCCGCGTGCGCCGCATCCTCTACCGCTGAGATTTCGCATGCGCTCCCTTCTGCCTGCCTGCTTCACGCTGCTCACGATCCTCGCGGGCTGCAACACGGCCTTGCGCAACCCCGAACCGCCCCTGAAACCCGCGCAATGGAATCAGGATCGCGAGCAGGTGGAAATGACCCAGCGGGCCAGCGCCCCGGCGCTGGCCGCGACGTCGGAGCCCGAGCTCGGTGCCGCTGCGCAGACTCCGCCAGCCGCCGCGCCCGCGCCTGCTCCGGGGGCTGGCTCCGCTGCGGGTGCTGGCTCCGCTGCGGGGGACCAGCAGCCGGCCGGACCCACGCGGATCGGCAGCGTCGGAGGGGAGCCGATCACCGTGGCCGATCTGCTCGGGTTGTGGATGCAGCGCGACAGCTTCGAGCTCTTCCGCCAGGCCAAGCATCTGGTGGCCAACAAGCTGGTCGAACTCGAGGCCCGGCGGCTTTCGATCAGCCTCGATGCGGAACTGGCGGAGAAGCGTTACAAGGAAAGCGTCGCGGACATTGAAAAGAGCCTCGCCAAGGATCGGCCGGGCATCAAGCTCGATGATTTCGTCTCGCGCGTCCTGGGGCTGGATCCCCTGCGCTACCGCGAGCGCCTGCGCACCGACGCCGCGCGCGGCGTGCTGGCCGAACGGTGCGTGCGCGCCTACCTGCTCGAGAATGAGCACGCCGAACTGCGACTGATCGCGGTGCAGAGCGAGGATGCGCTCAAGAAGGTGCAGGCCGCGCTGGCTTCCGGTGCCGAATTCGCGGCCGTCGCCAAGGAGAACTCGGTCGATCCGTCCAGCAAGCAGGGCGGGCGCATGTCGGGCGTCGTCAAGTCGAACTCGATCATGGGGCGGCTCGCCTTCAACACGCCGGTGGGCTCCGTCTCCGCCCCCGAGTACGCTCAGGGCGTCTGGCTGCTGATCAAGGTCGAAGGCCGGCCCGCGCCCATCACCGGCGGCTGGAAGGAACTGCGCTCGGCCGTGGAAGCGAGCCTCGCCGACTGGAAGATCGACGACGTCGAATACAAGCAATGGGAAACGGCGATGGAGGAGCGCTACTCGGTCGATCTCGCGCCGCTGCTGGCGCTTTCCGGTCAGGTAGCGCGCTAGTCAGCGCGTCCGGAGCTTTGCACAATGATGCGCACCCACAGGAACACACCATGAGCGAGCACGAAGAGTCGGCCGTCGGGGCGCCCGTCGAGGACATCCCCAAGCCCCAGTTCAACGCGCAGGGCGAGGAGCTGCTGCCGGGCATCGAGGCCGATCCTGGCGCCGGAGAGCAGCTGACGGACGAAGAGCTGCTGCAGTCCGTGGCGGCGTTGGTGTTCGCCTCGCCGGACCCGCTCTCCGAGCGGCGCTTGGTCCAGCTGCTGGAGGGACCGCGGCTGGAGCGCGTGCGCGCGGCGCTGGAGACGCTGCGCCAGCGGCTGGAGTCGAGCGGCTTGCCGATCGAGCTCAAGGTACTGGCTGGAGGGGCCACCTTGCTGACCCGGCCGGAACTGGCCGAAACCGTCCAGCGGCTCTTCAAGGTGCGCAAGAACGAGCGGCTCTCGGCCGCCGCGCTCGAGACGCTCGCCGTGATCGCCTATCGCCAACCCGTGACGAAGGCCGAAATCGAGGCCATTCGAGGCGTGCAGGCCGGACCGATGCTGCGAACGCTGGTCGACCGCGGCTTCGCCCGCGTCGAGGGCCGCGCGGACGTGCCCGGCCATCCGCTGCAGTACGGGACCACCCGACTGTTCCTCGACCGCTTCGGGCTGGCTAGCCTTGAGGATCTGCCCCGCGACAGCGAACTCGCCAAGGATTGAGCCGGCTTGCGCCCCGGGGAAGGGGGGGCGTACACTCTTGCCCCTCGAATTCTTGCCCTGAGCGGGGTGAGACACCGATACTCCGTGCTCCCCGGACCCCCTGGAGCCCCCCCAAAGAGCCCTGATGGCCAGCGAAAACGACAAGCAACCGACCACGCTCCCCCCTCAGCCTGTGATCAGCCCTGAGGACGAGATCATCCATGTGCCGGAGGGCAAGAGCCGGACGCGCTGGATCCTGCTGATTCTGCTGCTGATCCTGACCCTGACGACCTTCACGGTCGGCGATCAGCTCGTCACCACGCTCAGCGGAGAGCGGCGCTCCAACACGTACATGACCTGGAACCATCCCGAGGACGGGCTGCAGCAGGTTTCGCCGGATGAGTACGGCAACCTGATGCGCTCGATCAACATGGTCTACGGCATGCTCGGTTCGGACCTGCGCGATGAGCAAGCTCGCGAGGTGACGACCAGCACGATCATCCTTTCGGCGCTCGCCCATCGGGCCGGAGTGGCCTTCACCGACGCGGAACTGGGCAACTTCATTCTCAACCGCTTCGGCAACAAGGCCAACTACGATGCGATCCGCCAGGGCTACCGCATGCAGGTCAAGGAGTTCGAAAGCACGCTGCGCCGGATCCTGATCGCGGAGCGCTACAAGGTCATGCTGGCGAGCACGTTCGAGACGCCGGACCCTCAGGAAATCGAGAAGAGCTGGAAGACGCAGCACGTCGAGCATGCCTTCGACTACATCGAACTGCCCGTGTCGAGCGTGCTCGAAGAGGCCAAGACCACGCCGCTCTCGGACGAAGAGCTGCAGAAGTACTTCGATGGACTGCCGCAGCCCCGCAAGGACAGTTTCCGCACGCCCGAGAAGATCAGCGCGGACGTGATCGGAATTCCCTACGACATGGGACTCAACCCCGAACTGCTGTTCGCCAAGTATCCGAAGGCCGCCGACCCGGTGGTGCTCGAGACCAAGGGGCGCCAGTTCTACGACAACTTCCGGTTTTCGCGGTACCGCAAGGACCGGCTCGACACGGACAAGCCGCCCGCCGGCGAAATGGATCTGATCAAGCCCTTTGACGAGATCAAGGATCAGGCGATGCACGACGCGGCGATCTATGAGTCGCTGCTGTCCTGGATCAAGGACATGCAGACGCGCGCCCAGAACGGCGAGAACATCGACATGAGCCAGGAGTCCCAGATTCTGGGGCTGGGCATGCGCCGCGTCGATCCGGTGCAGGATCAGGCCGCGTGGAACGCAATCCAGAACCACGAGTTCATCTCGTATTACACACCCTCTTCGCTGTTCAACGGCGGTCCCGACGTGGCCGCTGGCAAGCTCTACCCGGCTCCGATCCTCGACGAGAAGGCTTTCACGGTCGTCAAGGTGCTCGCCAAGGAGGACCCGATGCTGCCGCCCTTCGATCAGCTGCGCGACAAGCTCAAGGAAGAGGTCTGGGCCAACAAGGCCAAGGATCTCGCCAAGAGCAAGCTCGAAGCCCTGCGCGATCAGTTCGGCACTCGCCCCGCGCCTGTCGAAGGCCAGCTGGCACCTACGTTCATGCCGACCGCCGAGGAGCAGCGCTTCTACGAGGTGGCGCGCGCCGCGGGCTACGGAGCCAGCCTGCGCGACTACAAGGAGCGCTTTCCGACCGGCAACGACGCTCCTCAGCCGATCGACATCTTCCTGCGCTCGCAGGCGACGGCCTACACCGAACCCGCCGGCACGGTGACCGCGGCCGCGACCGACTTTGAGGGCAAGAGTGCCTACCTGATTCGGGTGCGCGGCTCGCGCGATCCGGACGTCTCGCGCATGAAGCCGTCTGAAATCTCGATGCTCACGAACACCGCGAAGATGACGGCGCAGTCGGATTTCCAGAAGGCCGCCTTCGGGGAGCTGGCCCTGGCTGCCCGCTTCGGAGTCACCTACACGGAAGACAAGGCCGACGGCGCCAAGTAGCGGCTCGGTCCGGACCGCTCAAGCCAGGCGGAGGTGCACGCGGAACAGCGTCCCTCCGCCGCTTCGTTCCTCGACCTCCACGCTGCCGCCCATGGCCTCCGCCTGCAGCGCGACAAGATGCAGGCCCAGGCCCGTGCCCTTGGTGCTCCGCGTGTTTTCGTTTCCGACGCGATAAAAGGCCTCGAAGATGCGTTTGCGCTCGGCGACGGGGATGCCGGGCCCGCGGTCGAGCACCTCGATCAGCACCTCGTCTCCCGCCCGCCGCGTGCGGACGAGAATCGGCTCGAAGCCGGGGCTGGAGACTTCCACGGGCGCGTACTTGCGGGCATTTTCGACGAGATTGGTGACGATCGAGCGCACGCACTCGGCGTGCAGCATGACGGGCGGCAGCTCCACCTCGAGTTCGAAGACCAGATCACGCGCGTCCTTGCCATCCTCGGCGAGCATCAGCGTCGGCTTGAGCCCTTCGAGCACCGAGTTCAGGTCGCCGGCTTCCGGCACGAGTTCATTGCGCGTCAACTGACCCTTCTGCAAAACGCGCTCCACCAGCGTTTCCAGCCGCGTGGATTCGCGCAGGATCCGGCGGTAGTACTCCCGCTTTTGTTCTTCATCCTGCACCCAGCCCTCGGCCAGCATCTCGCCGTGCAGTCGAATCGCCGACAGCGGGGTGCGCAGCTCGTGGGTCACGGCCGAGACGAAGTTGCCCGTGCGGCGAGCTGCCTCCAGATCGCGGTTGACGCTGTAGAGCAGCAGCGCCAGTCCCGTGCCGAGAGTCAAAACCAGCATGCCCGCCACGCCCAGGAAATGCAGTTCCTGCGAGCGCAGCTTGAGGTCCAGATTGCGCCGGTCCATGGCGATCGCCAGCTGGAAGCGTTCCGCCTGCTCCGGTGCGGAAACCTCGAAATCGACCAGCCGCAGCAGGTCGATTCCGACGATCTGGGATTGCGCGGGAGCGTCATCGCGCCAGAACAGCAGTCGCTGCTCGGGGTCGAGCACCTGACGCGCCAGCTGCATCGGCAGCTCGCGGGTCAGCCATTCGACGTCGATCAGGAAGCCCTGCAGGAGATAGGTCGAGTTGCGCATCCCCGAGAAGCAGCTGGGCATGCTGGGCAGGACCTGCTGGCCGGGAATCAGCACCAGGCGTGTCGCCACCGCGCATGCCTGCCCGGAAGCATCGAGGAAGAAGCGCAGATGAAACGGCGTGACCCGCATCGGCACCATGGCTTCCTCGAGTCCGCGCAACTCGGGCAGCGAACTGCGCAGGCAGTTGAAATCCCGCTCCGGACTCAGGTTGACCGCCAGCACCGGATAGGGGAGCACGCGCTCTTCGGCGGGTCCGTGGCGCAGGCGCAATTGCTGCATGCGCAGGAACGTGTCCGGCAGCTCGCGTTCGTCGAGTTCCCTCAGCGCCTGCGTGGCCGCGATCCAGCCGTCCCTGGCCGCGGACCAGTTGCCCTCCTGCTCACGCTGCCCGCCGTAGATCTCCGGCGGCTGCTTGGAGAAGAAGTTGTTGTGGAACTCAAACCAGCCCAGTACCCCCTCCGGCGCCGCGTCCGCGATCAGCGGGGAAGGGAAGAAGGCCAGCTCCGTCCCGATCGTGCCCGGGGGAAAATAGCTCCGGCTGTATTCGTAGAAGGGCCGGCGATACTCGTGCTCGACCAGCTGCGCGACGCGCCGCGCGATCGCGTCGGAGAGTCTGCGCGCCGCATCCGAAGCCTCCTCGGGGACGGCCGCCAGGGCGTCTTGGTGATTCTTGCGCAGGACGCGCCAGTGGAGCGCGCCCAGCACAATCGTCGGCAGCACCAGCAGGCCCACGTACAGGCCGAGCGCATTGCGTTTCGTGCCTAGCTGAACCAACGGTAGCCCTTGCCACGCACGGTCTGCACCAGCGTGGGTTCGGCGGGGTTGG
This sequence comes from Planctomycetota bacterium, assembly GCA_044359355.1. Taxonomy (GTDB): domain Bacteria; phylum Planctomycetota; class UBA1135; order UBA1135; genus SYGM01. The sequence goes on from JBIKMH010000024.1 coordinate 25,194, forward strand.
GCTCGATCTTGCGGCGCAGCCCCACGATGTGGATGTCAACCGTGCGCGTCTCGACATTGGCACTCTTGTAGTGCCACACATCCAGCAGCAGATCATCGCGCGTCACCACCCGATGACGGTTGGCGATCAGGTAACGGATGATGTCGCCCTCGCGCGGGGTAAGGGCGGTCGACTGTCCGTCGCGATGCACTTCCAGCCGCGAAAGGTCGACGCGAATGCCGCCCGGCAGGTCCAGCTCCACGGCTTGCTCCTTGGGAGGGGCGGTGCGGCGGAACTGGGCCTCGACGCGCGCGACCAGCTCCCGCGGCGAAAAGGGCTTCTTCATGTAATCATCAGCGCCCAACTCGAAGCCGCGCACCAGATCGCTCTCGCTGGTCAGCGCCGTGAGGATCACGACGCGCACTTCGCGCTTCTCCGCGCGCAGCGCCAAAAGCACGTCAAGTCCGTTCATGCCGGGCAGCATCAGATCGAGCACGACCAGATCGGGCGTGGTCGTGCGGATGCGCTCGAGGCCCTGCCGGCCATCGTGGCACAACTCGACGACGAAGCCCGCATGCTGCAGCGCATCGCGGACACCGAAAGCAAGGCTCTGCTCGTCTTCGATGACCAGCACGCGTTGGGTCTTGGATTGGGTGGGTGTCATGGCATTCCAGCTTGGTGTCAACCTGCCTCAGGTTCCAGAGTATGAACAGAACCGTACGGGCTCTGCGCCCTCCGTGCGTGCCAATGCCGCGTAAAAAGCCCGGAATCAGGCCTGCTCGGGGCGGGGGAGGGCGCGGCTGGCGGCAAAAGCGCACAAGGCAGCCCCGAGGTACAGGATGTCGGGACCGTGCATGCCTTGGGTGTTCCACAGGGACCAGAGCAGCAGCGCTCCGAGCATCCAACTCGGCCACGAGCGTCGGGTGCTCCAGGAGTCCCGCGCGACCAGCACCAGAGCCACGACACAGCCCAGCAGCAGCACCAGCGCGAGTCCGCGCCCCAAGTCGGAGGAACCCAGCGGCAGTCCGTTGTCCGTGGTCAGTTCATCGCTCGCGCCCAGCATGCGCAAGAGCGCCATCGACAGCGCCAGTACGGCGTGCATGGCGAACAATCGCTGCAGCGATCGCGCGGAACTCACGGCTTGGATTCTAGCGCCTTGAGTGCCCACTGCGGCAAGTCCGCGATCGGCGTCAGACCGGCGAGCAGCTGCTCGGCCTCGTCGCGCTGGCCTTCCGCCAGCAGGCAGGCCCCGTACTCCCAGCGCACGCGCGGCGCGCCGCCGGGAATCAGGTCGCAGGTGATCATCCAGTCCTGACGGTAGTTGCGGGCGGCCTCCCTGTAGCGGCCCTGTTCCGCTTTGGCGCGAGCGAAGCCGCGCTGAGCGACGCTGGTGAGGAAGTCAGCGCCGAGCTTGTCGCCCGCCTGCGAGCGCTCACGCGCAAGCGCATAGGCCGCTTCGGGGCCTTCCGGCCAGCTCTCCGCTCCGGCTTCCTGGAGCAGCCAGCGCGCGGCTGACTCGTTGCCGCACAGCCAGGCCGTGCGCGCGCGGCTTGCCAGCCAATCGGGATTCACGGGCTTGCGCGCGCCCAAATCGGCGAGCGCCCGCTGCGTTTCCTCCAACGTTCCGAAGCGTGACAGCAGTGTCAGCCGATTCTCCAGCAGGCCGGGATGCCAGGGATCGAGTCGCAGCGCCCGGTCGTAGGCTGCGCGCGCGCCCGCGACATCGAGCGCCTTGGCGCGCAGATTCCCAAGCTGCATCCAGGCTTCAAAGCGATCCGGCCGCTGCTCCAGCACGGCGAGCCAATCCTCGGCGCGCGCCTGCATCCGCGCCTTGAGCGAACGCGCGTGCACCGAATCGGGGCAGGCGGCGAGCGCCTGCTCGATCGCGCGCTCGAGCGTGACGCTGCTGACTTCCTTGCCGATGGTGGACAGTGCCGCGCCGTGTCGCAGGATGGCGATCGCGCGCGGCAGCTCCAGCGCCACGGCGCCGATCAGCAGCACTCCGGCGATCCGAACCGAGCGCGCTTTCGCCCCGGTCGCGGTTTCCGAAAGCAGGCCTCCGAAAACACCGAAGGCGACGAGCGCGGAACCGGCGTCGTAGCTCAGCACTCCGTGAACGAGCGAGTTGGCGAGCAGGGCCAGCGCGGGCAGACTGAGAGGTCCCTCGCGCGACTCGCGGAACAGTGCCGACCGCAGCACCAGCCAGCCCAGCAGCAGCAGGCAGATGAGCCCGGGAAGGCCCGACTCCAAGGCGCGCGCGACCCAGTCATTGTGCGGATGCTCGACCTCGGTCTCGGTGGGCAGCGTGCGCCGGAGCGAGGAGCGTTCGATCTCCTCGACCGAGCGCCACGGCGGGAAATGCGCGGCGAATTGCCCTGGACCGCAGCCGATCCACGGGTGTTCCAGCACCATGGCGGCACTGTCCTTCCAGATCGAAAGCCGCACGGCGAGACCGCCAACATCGCCTCCTGAGGCGGCCGGCGCACTCGTCGCCGCCTGTTCCGCGGGCGCGGGCAGAGTCCGGTCCGAGATGCGCAGGAGCGGCGCGAGCAGGCCTGAGAGCGCCAGCAGCGCCGCCACTGCCAGCACGGGCTCGCGCCACGTCGGCAATTGCCGGATGCCCCCGCGTGACAGCAGCAGCGCGACGATCGCCAGCAGCAGCGCGCTCGAGCCCGCCAGCACGGGCGTGCGCGCCGCGTGCGCGAGAAACAGCCCCAGCGTGGCGCCTCCCACCACACGCTCCGGCCAGGAACCGCGCCAGACGAACCAAAGTCCGGCGGCCGCTCCGCCCAGCGCCATCTGCGACAAGGAGCCGCTGTTGCCCAGCACCCCCGCCGGTCCATTCGAGGGATCGAGGAGCAGCATCAGGCTCACCACGCACAGGCCGCGCGCCAGGACGCGCACTCCGCGCGGGCCGAGCAGGGCGGTGCCGAGGAACGCCGAGGCGCTCGCCAGCAGCACCTGCAGCGCGCGCGAGGCTTCCAGCTGGTCGTCGATCGGGCCGAATCCGCGCCACAGCACGGCGCCCAGAATCGGCAGCAGCACCAGCCAGGCGGCGCTCGGCACGCGGGCGGGCCGCCGGACGACGAGCAGGCACAGCATGGGCAGACAGGCGCCGAGGGCGAGCGCCGCCGCGGAATACTGCGGCCAGGGATCGCCTTCCAGCCACGAAAGCGGAGCGGGCAACGCCAGCAGCACGGCGGGCAGCAGCGCGCCGTGCGCCACCAGGGCCTCCCACAGACCGAGCGGCTCCTCGCTGCGCTGGGCCTGTTCCCGCGGATTCATCGCGATACGGGCGCGAGGATCGCGTCGACGAAGCTCTGCGGATCGAAGGGCTCCAGCATTTCGAGCTGCTCGCCCGTCCCGATGTAGCGCACCGGCAGCCCCAGCGCTTCCTTGATGCCGAAGACCGCGCCGCCGCGAGCGGTGCCATCGAGTTTCGAGATCACCAGCCCGGTGACCGAGACGGCTGCCGTGAACAGCTTGGCCTGCTGGATGGCGTTCTGGCCGTTGGTGCCATCGAGCACGAGCCAGGTCTCGTGCGGCGCGCCCGGCAGGCGCTTTTCGATCACGCGCCGGACCTTGTGAAGCTCGTCCATCAGATTCTTCTGCGTGTGCAGCCGGCCGGCGGTGTCGATCAGCAGCACGTCGATGCCGGTCGCGAGCGCTTTCTCGACGCCCTCGAAGGCCACGGAAGCGGGATCCGCGCCCGGCTTGCCGCGCACGATGGCGGCGCCGTTGCGCTGGGCCCAGATTTCGAGCTGATCCGCGGCGGCGGCGCGGAAGGTGTCGCCGGCAGCCAGCAGCACGCTCTTTTTTTGCTGCTGGAAGCGGTGGGCCAGCTTGGCGATCGACGTGGTCTTGCCCGAGCCGTTGACGCCGACGACCAGAATCACGCTCGGATGCTTGTCCAGCGTCGGCTCGGCGGTGTCCTGCGAGAGCCTATCGAGCAGCATCTGCCGCAGCCGGGTACGGACATCCTCTTCGCCCTTGAGCTCTCCGCGCTTGTGAAGACGCGAAAGCTCGGCGCACAGGCTGCCCGCCAGCGGACCGAGATCGGAGGTGTAGAGCAGCTCCTCCAGCTCACGCAGCAATTGATCGTCGATCGGCCGGCCGCCGCGGAACAGCGCCGAAATGCCGTCGGAGATCGCTTCGCGCGTGCGCGTCAGCCGCGCCTTGAGCCGGTCGAAGAGTCCCATCAGCGCCTCGCGGGGCGGGAGTCCTCGCCCTCGGCAGCGTCGGGACTCTCACCCTCGGGTTCGGGTGCGACCCTGGCCAGAGCCGCATCGCGGGCCGCGGCCTCCGCGGAGACCTGCGGCTTGCGATTCATGATCTTGTCGAGGATGCCGTTGATGAAGGCGCCGGAGTTCTGCGTCGAGAAGCGCTTGCCCAGTTCGATCGCCTCGTTGATCGCCACCTTGGGCGGGATGTCGGGACAGTGCAGCAGCTCATAAGTCGCCAGCCGCAGCACATTGCGATCGATCACCGCCATGCGCGCAACGTTCCAGTTCTGGGCCACGCCTTGGACCGTGCGATCGATTTCGGGCCTGTTCTCGAGGGTGCCCTCGATCAGCCTCATCGCGAAGCGGCGCGTTTCCTCGTCGCCGTCCTCGCCGTGAATGAACTCCCGTGCCACGGGCGCGAGATCGGGTCCGCACAGGTCGAGCTGGTAGAGGTACTGGAGCGCGAGTTCGCGGGCTTTGGTGCGTTTCTTCACTGGCTTTTCTCAGGCCTTCGACTTGGACTTCTTGTGCTTGCGGCGCGCAGCTTCGAGGCTCAGCAGCGCCGAGACCGCGGCGCGGGCCACCTCGCGGCCCTTGTCGAGCTTGCCGCCCCTCGAGGCCGGCAGCGCCCTTGCGCGAGCCTGCTCCAGCGTGTTGCAGGTCAGGATCCCGAGCAGGATCGGCTTGTCCGTTTCCAGTCCGACCTGCATCAGTCCATGAATCGCTGCCGAGGACACCCAGTGGTCGTGAGTGGTCTCGCCCTTGAGCACCAGTCCAAAGCACAGCACCGCGTCGATGTCCTTGCGGCGTGCCAGCGCGCGGGCCAGCAGCGGGATCTCGAAGGCACCCGGGGCCCGTACCACGCATGCGGCCTGCGTGTCGACTCCGTGCGAGGCCAGTTCTTCCCACGCGGAGCCCAGCATCTCGGCGGTCAGATCCTCGTGGTAGGTGGAGAGCACGGCCGAGATGCGCAGAGCTTTCAGGATCGCGCGCTCATGCTTTGGAAGGCGAGTGCTTCGGGAGCCGGGATCGAGGGCCATGAACAAAGTTCTTGAGGGAACGAATCCCCGCCAGGGGGGAGTGGGGGGGCGTGATGGAGGAGGGAAGATTCTAGCCTTCCGCGGCGGGCAGTCCAGAGCCGACGTGGCCAGCTCTCCGGCGCCGTTGGAACTCGCGCGCCGCAAGCAGCGCCAGATCGTCGATCCAGGTGTAGACGAGCGGGATGACCCAGAGCGTGAAGAAGGTCGATACGGTCAATCCGCCCGCGACGCAGGTCGCGAGCGAGCGATAGTCGATGCCTTCGCCGGGCGGCTCGCTCAGTGCCATCGGAATCAGGCCGATGACGCTCGTCAGGGCGGTCATCAGCACCGGCCGCACGCGCTGCGCCGTGCCATCGGTCACCGCACGCGAGCGCTCCATGCCCTCCTCGCGCAGCTGGTGAATGCGGTCGATCAGCACGATGCCGTTGTTGACCACCACTCCGACCAGAATGATGATTCCGATGCGGCCCATCGAATCCATCGGCGTGTTGGCCAGATACAGGGACCAGTAGGCGCCTAGGATGGCGAAGGGAATGGTGAACAGCACCACGAAGGGCTTGAGGAACGACTCGAACAGGATCCCCATGATGATGTAGGTCAGCACGAGTCCGAGTAGGCCCGCGAGCAGCAGCGATTGGAATTCCTCCGCCGCGCGAAACAGCACAGAGTCTTCGTTCGCGACCGAGTAGCCGCGCGGCAGATCCAGAGAGCCCAGCACCTGCAGTCCGGTCCGGTAGACCTCCGTGGCTTCGGCGGGATTCTCGAGTTTGGCGCGCAGCGTGACCTGCGCCATGCCGTTGCGGCGCTGGATGGTCTGCGGTCCGCTGCCGAACTGGAGCGCTGCCAGCGATCCCAGAGGGACCATGCTGGTGCCGTTGAAGACCTGCAGCTCGCGCAGCGTGTCGAGTCCGGGAACTTTTTCGTCGTCGTATTCGAGAATCAGCGGCAGCTCCCGATCACGCTCCTGAAACGGCGGCAGCTGGAAGCCGCCCAGCGCCCAGGAGACGTTCTGCAGTGCGCTGCGGGTGCTGACATTGAGCTTCTGTGCCAGCTCGGAATCGAAATCCAGCCGCACCTGATCGCGTTCGTTGTTGCGCGGCGCGTCGACGCTCGAAAGGCCGGGGACGGTCTCGAGGAGTGCGATTGCCGCGGGCACGAGGCGCTGCAGTTCCTCGGAGTCGGGACCCTGGATGGCAAAGCTCAGCTCGGAGCGCATCCGCGCGCCGGCACCCTGCTCCTCGTCCGTGAAGCGCAGGCGGTGTCCGGCGATGCGCGGAAGGTCGCGCTGCAGCTCGCGCGTGATGCGGTCGAGGTGCGTCTGCTTCTGCGGCTTGTCGAAGAACAGCCGGATCTGGCCGCCCGTGCGGTTGAAGCGCGCCGCGACGCGGCTGAAGCCGTAGTCCGACCGACGCGCCTCGACGAAGCTCTCGTAGCGCGCCATTTCGCCGCTGGCCTGCGGCAGCGTGAAGTTGTCCTCCAACTGCACGTTGAAGGCGAGCCGTGTCTTGCTCTCGTCCTGTCCGAAAGGCGCGGGCTGCGAGTTGCTCGCCGGGATCATGATCGATGCGAAGCAGGCGAGCGCCAGCAGGCCCGCCAGCAGGCGGTGGCGCATGGACCACGCGACGAGCGCGCGGTTGCCGCGCTCGATGCCGTCGAGCACCGAGGGGCGCCGGTCCGCGGGCGGCGGCGGCAGCGGTGCGAACTGCGCCGGTCGCGCGCGCCAGCGCCGCAGGCTGATCAGGATCAGCGGCAGGCCCATCGCGAGGCACAGGCTGATCCAGCCCAGCGTGGCGGCCGCGCTCATTCCGGGCAGCTGCACTCCGACGCTGCGCAGCTCTGCTTCGTCGCCGAGCCCCTGCAGGGCCGGGAGCAGGGACAGGGCCGCGACCCAAAGCAGCAACAGCGCCAGCACCCAGCGCGCGGGCGCTGCCAGCGTCAGCAGGCCGCGGATCAGGCGGTGCACCAGCCATCCGAGCGCATTCGTCAGGCGGCGCAGCACTCCGCCGACGAGTCCAAGGGCGCGCGCCGGCAGTTCGGCAACCGGGCGCAGGCGATCGAGGGTGCGCTGCACGAGGGCCGCGCGGTCGCCGAGCGAGTGCTGGGCCGCGATCGGCAGGAACAGGAGGCTGACGCCGAGGCTGAAGGCCAGCGAGATGCACAGCGGCAGACCCAGCTCCGCGAGGATGATGCGCAGCGTGGGATTCTCGCCCATGAAGATCAGCGGCAGGAATACGACGATCGTCGTCAACGTCGAGAGCGTCACGGCCAGCGCGACCTCGCGGGTCCCATAGATCGCCGCTTCGCGCGCGCCGTCTCCGAGCCCCTTGCGGCGCGTGATGTTCTCGATGACGACGATGGCATTGTCGACGAGCATCCCCAACGCCAGCGTGATCCCGCTCATCGTGAGGATGTTGAAGGTTCCGCCCGTGAAGTACACCCAGGCCAGCGTGAACAGGACCGACAGCGGGATCGAGGCCGCCACCAGCAGCGTCAGGCGCAGGCGCGCAAGAAACACGATCAGGATCACGATCGCCAGGAGGCCGCCCTCGACGGCCGATCCGGAGAGCTGTTGCAGCGAATTCTCGATGAAGTCGCCCTGATTGAAGATCGGCACGAACTCGAATTCGCCCGCGATCTCGGGCGCGGTGCTCAATGCGGCCAGCTCGCGCTCCAGGCGGCGGCAGGTTTCGACCACATTGGCCTGCCCGTCCTTGCGGATCTCGCCGAAGTAGGCGAGCTTGCCATCGATCCGGAACAGCGAATCGCGCACCGACTTCACATCTTCGACATGGGCGATGTCGCCGAGCTTGAGCCCGCGGTCGATCGGGAACGCTTCGATTTCCTCCTTGGATGCAAAGCGCATGTCGGAGCGCAGCAGGATGCGCCGTCCGCCGTCTTCGACTTCGCCCATCGGCAGCGCGAAGTTGTCCGCCGACAGGCGCTGGATGAGCTTGCCGAGATCGAGCTGGGCCGCCCGCACCTTGTCCTCGTCGAGCTGGATGCGGCGCGAATCGTCGAGCAGTCCCCAGACCTCGACCTTGCCCACGCCGTCGACGGCCTCCAGCCGGCGCGTGATGACCTCCTTGACGAGGAAGTCCGTGCGCGGCGAGTCGCCCGGATGCATCAGCGCAAAGAACATCACGGGCAGATCGCTCTGGCTCCACGACCAGATGCCGATCTCCGAGACGGTACTCGGCAGCTTGGGGCGCGCGCGCTCGACTCGATCGCGCACCTCGGCCTTGGCGAGATTCATGTCGGTATCGGCTTGGAAGCCGACCGACACCGAAACCACATCCTGTCGCACCGAGGAGTTGATGTCCTCGATGCCGATCAGCGTGCGCAGTTCCTCCTCGAGCACGCGCGCGACCTGTTCTTCGTTTTCCGGCGCGCTGGCGCCCGGATTCACCACGTAAATCTGCAATCCCGGCGAGCTGAGGCCATCCGGCATCATCTGTATCGGGATCCGCGCCCAAGCGACCAGTCCGATCCCGATCAGTGTCAGGCACAGCGTCAGCAGCGTGATCGGGCGGCGCGAGAGCGCACCGAAGAACCCTCCGTTCATCCGCGGACCTCCTTGCTGTACACGAGGCGGTAGAGGCAGGGCACGACCAGCAGCGTCAGCAGGGTCGACACGGACAGGCCCGCCACCACGGTGATAGCCAGCGGTTCGCGCAACTCGGCGCCTTCGCCGGCGCCCAGCGCGGAGAGGCCCGGAAGGCCACCCAGCCAGCCCGTCATCGGCAGCAGGCCCAGCACCGTGGTCGCGGTCGTCATGTAGATCGGACGCAGGCGGGACTTGCAGGTCTCCTGTAGCGCGGAGATCACTCCCATGCCTTCCGCCCGCAGCTGGTTGGTGCGCTCCAGCAGCACGATCGCATTGTTGACCACGATGCCCGCCAGCAGGATCAGTCCGATGAACACGATCACGGACAGAGGGATGTCCTGCCAGTCGAGCGTGTAGACAACGCCCACAGCGGCCAGCGGCACCGTGATCATCACGATCAGCGGCTGCACCAGGGATTCGAACAGGCAGGCCATCACCGCGTAGACGAGGAACAGCGCGAGGATCAGGGCGAAGCGCATCGAGGACTGAGCGGCTTCCATCTCGCGTTTCTGTCCGCCGATCTGGACCAGCACGTCCTCGGGCGTCTGCAGTCCGTCGAGAGCGCGGCCGATGCGCTGCGCCATGCCTCCCAGATCCAGGCTGGCACTCTCGGCGCTGACCACGATCGCGCGGGTGTTGCCGATGCGCCGGATTTCGGCGGGCCCCGCCAGCGTTTCCACGCGTGCGATCGCCGACAGCGGCACGGGGTTGGCGGAAGCCGGATTGACCTCGAGATCAAGGACGCGCTCCAGCGAGCTCAGCACGGCCTCGTCTCCGATCACGCGCACATCGATGCGATCGTCACCTTCGTTGAAGCGCGTTCCGACGTTGCCGAGGACCTGATCGCGCACCAGCGTCGAGACGGCGCGCAGATCGAGCCCGTACTCCAGGATCTTGTCCCGGTCGAAGCGAATGCGCGCCTCGGGGAAGCCCGGGCGAGCCGTGGTGCGCACATCCGAGAGGCCTTCGACGCCCGACAGGCGCCGCTCGACCTCGCGCGCCACCGACTCGATGCTAGCGAGATCGTAGCCGAGCACTTCGACCTCGATCGGCGCCTCGAGCGCGAAAGGCGAAGAGCGCTTGATGTCGACTGAGCGCACCAGCGGTTCGCGGATAAAGATCGCGCGCACTGACTCGATCGCGCGCTCCTCCTCGGCTGCGTTGACCCGATCGGCGGCCAATCGCACGGACAGGCGCGCTGTGTGCTTGCCTTCGATCTCGCGCGACAGCGTGTCGGGCTCGACGCCCACTGTCAGCGCGGTGAGCGCGACACCGTCGATTCCGCGGACCTCGCGTTCGATCGCGCGCAGGGTTTCGTCCGTGCGTTCGAGCGGCGTGCCCACGTCGAGGCTGACCCAGGCGGTGAATTCGCCTTGATGGACCTCGGGCAAGAGATCGAGTCCCAGCTTGTCCATGCGCGTCAGCGACAGTCCGGAGATGACCAGCGCGAGCAGCACGATTTTCCAGGGCGCCCGCAGCGCCCGCTCCAGCAGGCTCGCGTAGCCGCGCTCGACCGCCGAGTAGGCGCGATCGTGCAGCCAGTGCAGCGGAGCGAGCAGCCAGCCGATCACCCGGCCCAGGCCGCGCAGCACCCATCCGATCGCCCGCACGGTCCAGACAAGGAGGCGCATCGCCCAAGTCTGCGCTCCAACCAGCGCGCGCACGAGGAGGGGAGCGCGCTCCCTGACGCCGGCCCCTGCTGCCGGGAACTCGCTGCCGGCAGCGGGCACCTTGAAGCTGCGCGAGGCGAGCATGGGGATGAACATCACGGCGACGAGCAGCGAAACCAGCAGCGAGGTCACGACCGTGAGGGCCTGATCGCCGAAGATGCGTCCCGCGATGCCGTGCACGAAGATGATCGGCGCGAAGACCGCGACGGTGGTCAGCGTGGAGCCGCTGATGGCGCCCGCCACCTCGCGTGCTCCCTCCCGGGCGGCGTCCAGCAGCGAGAGCCCCTTTTCACGCCGCTGCATGATCGCCTCAAGCACGACGATCGAGTTGTCGACCAGCATCCCGATGCCCAGGGCCAGACCGCCTAGCGACATCAGATTCAGCGTCACGCCGCCCAAGTACATCGGTGCGAAGGTCACCAGCACCGAGAGGGGGATCGAAATCCCGATGATCAGCGTCGGTCCGAGTCTGCGCAGCGCGAACCAGATCACCGCCATGGCGAGCAGCGCTCCCGTCAGGGCCGAGCTCTGCACATCCTCGATCGCCGAGCGGATGAACGTCGACTGATCCGACAGCGTTTCGAAGCGGGCTTCCCTGCGGAACGTGTGCGCGAGTTGCGTCAACTGCTCGCGCTGCTCGAATCCCAGCGCTTTGGGATCGGCTTCCAGGCGCTTGGCGAGCGCTTGCTGCTGCTCGCTACCGTAGATGCGCTGCTTGACCCGCTCCGCCAGCGCGACGATGTTCTCGCCCGCCTCGCGGTAGACCGCGATCTCGACGGCCTCGCGGTCATCGAGGCGCGTGACGATCTCGCGGCGCGCGTGGGTCCGCTCGACCGTGGCGATGTCGCGCACCCGGATCACGGCCTCGCCGCGGCGCACAATGGCGAGATCGGCGATCTCCTCGATGCTGGTGAACTCGTTGAGCGTGCGCACGAGGTATTCGCTGGATCCCTCGCGGATCAGTCCGCCCGATGCGTTCAGGTTCTCCTCGGCCAGCCGGGTCGCGAGCTGCGCCGGATCGATGTCCTGCGCGGCGAGCTTGAACGGATCCACGCGGATGCGGATCTCCTCCTGCAGGCCACCGCGCACCTGAACGGCGGCGATCCCCGGAATCGTCTCGAGTTCGCGCTTGATGCGTTTCTCGGCCAGCCAGCGCAGCTGGATCAGATCGCGCTCGCTGCCCGAGGAGCTCTCCTTGGGCAGGGTCAGGCCGATCCGCAGGATCGGGTCGAGGTTGGGGTCGTAGCGCAGGATCAGCGGTCGGGCGGCCTCGCGCGGCAGCACCACGCTGTCCAGCCGATCGCGCACGTCCTGCACGGCGAAGCTCATCGCCGTGCCCCACTCGAAGTCGAGCATCACGTCACTCGTCTCGGCCCGCGAGAGCGAGGTGGTGCGCACGACGCGCGGCAAGGTCGAGAGCGCTTCCTGAATGCGCTCGGAGATGCGATCCTCGATGTCCTCGGGCGCGGCGCCCGAGTAGCTCGTGCGCACCGTCAGGGTCGGATAGCTGATCTCCGGCAGCAGGTCGAGGCGCAGCTTGGAGAAGCTGACGGCCCCGAAGACGGCGATCGCCAGCATGAGCATGGTGATCGCCACCGGACGAGTGGTGACAAAGCCCAGCAGGCCGGAGCTTTGGCGGGGTGCCTCCATGGCGCGCCTAGCGAGATCCCTGCGCTTCGAGTTCGATCGGCGCGCCGTCCTCGAGGTCGCGATTGCCGACCACGACGACAGCATCGCCGGCCTTGAGCGGCGCGCCGTCCTTCGGGATCACCTCGACGAGCAGATCCTCGGCAAAGCCCTCGAGCACCTCCAGGCGGCGCACCTTGCCTTCCTCGGCCACGAACAGCAGGTTCAGCTCGCCTTCGCGTCGCAAGGCGCGCTTTTCGACCACCAGCGCGTTGGGATGGCGCTCGCTCACGATCGAGAGCCGCACCAGCATGCCCGGCAGGAGCGGCGTGCGGGCATCCTCGGGCCTTTTCGGCTCGAGGCGCACCGTCACGCGGAAATTGCCGGACTGCGCGTCGATCGAAGGCGAGACCAGCTGTACGCGGCCGATGAACTGGGCCTTGGGCAGTGCCTCGGCCTGCGCGGTGAGTTCGATCGCGGCCAGGGCCTTGCCATCACCCTGAAAGAAACCGAGCTCGCGCTGCGGCCGGTAGAACACGGCGCGCAAGCTGGTCGGGTCGGTCAGCACGAACAGCGGGGCGGCTGAGCTGACGGTGTCGCCCGTCTTGACGCTGCGGCTGGCGATCACGCCCTGGAAGGGCGCGGTGACGGAAGTCCACGATAGATCCAGACGTGCGCGATCCAGCGCCAGACGCGCGCGTTCCTCGGTTGTCTTGGCGGCGCTGGCCTCGAGCTTGGCCCGCTCCAGCGCGAGCTTGGCCGCTTCATGATCGCTGATGGTCGTGTCGCGCGACAGGCGCAGCTGGTCCAGCGCCAGCTCGGTGACGACCCCTTCCGTGCGCGCATTGCGCTCGTACTCGCGAGTCTTCTGCTCCATCGCGAGCTTCGTCGACTGCACACGCACCTCTGCTTCCTGAATGCCCAAGCGCAGCTTGCTGGAAGTGTCGGCGGCTTCGCGCAGGCTGACCTCGGCTTCCGCCACCTTGGCGCGCGCGTCGCGATCGTCGAGTTGGGCCAGCACGGCATCCTTCTCGACCCGGTCGCCTTCCTCGGCCAGTACGGCCGTGACGGTTCCCGCCACCCGCGGGTAGAGCTTGATCTCCTTGTCCGACTCCACAACGGTGGTCGTCTCGAGTCGGCGCACCATCTCGCGCTGCTCGACCCGACTGACGCGCACGCGGGTGGCCTCACGGGGCTTGAGTTGTGCGGCCTGGGTGCTCGGACTCGTCTGGGTTTCGCCCGAGCAGGCTGCCAGACAGCCCGCGAGCAAGAGCGCGCCAGCGCTTCGAAGTGACATGGGGGGCATGAGGAATGAATCGAGTGGGTGGAGGATCCGCGCTTGGCACGGCTATGCTGCCAAGCATGCGTACGCCCGCCGAGGCTATTGCCGAGATTCTAGAGTGCATCGAACCGCTGCAGGACCGCGAGCATGTTTCGCTTGTGCAAGCGCGCGGACGAGTGCTGGCCGTCGATGCGCACTCCGATCTCGACCTGCCACCCTTCGAAAAGAGCGCGATGGACGGTTTCGCCGTGCGCAGCGCCGATTTTCCGGAGGCTTTGGGAAGGCTGCGGTTGAAGCTCGTCGGCGAATCCCGCGCCGGGGTGCCGCACACTGCTCCCGTGGGTCCGGGCGAGTGCGTGGCGATCTACACCGGCTCGCAGCTGCCCGCCGACTGCGACGCGGTCGTGATGGTCGAGCGCTCCCGCCCCGATGGCGCGGGGCACGTGCTACTGGAGGATCGCCCGCAGCCGGGCGCCAATGTCTGCCATCGCGGGGAGGATCTGCGCACCGGGGAGCGGGTGCTCGCGGCGGGCCGCGTCCTGCGCGCGGAGGATCTCTCGGTGCTGGCCGCGGTCGGCCTCGATCCGGTGCCTGTGCTGCGCCGTCCGCGCGTGCATCTGGCGACCACGGGCGACGAGCTGGTGCGCGCCCACCAGCGGCCCGGCGCCGGTCAGATTCGCGAGGGCAACACGCTCTATCTCGGCGCGGCGCTCGAGGCCTGCGGCGTCGAGCTCGTCGCGCACGGCATCGTGCGCGACGAGCCGCGCGAGCTCGAGCGCGTCTTCGCGCAAGCTCTGGACAGCGGCGACGCGCTCGTGACGACCGGCGGCGTCAGCATGGGCAAGTACGATCTGGTCGGCGCCGCGTTCGAACGACTGGGCGTGCGCCCTGTGCTGCACAAGATCGCGATCAAGCCCGGCAAGCCGCTGTGGTTCGGATTGGCCGAAAAAAAGCCCGTTTTCGGCCTGCCCGGCAATCCGGTCTCGTGCCTGGTCGGCTTCGAGGTGTTCCTGCGCCGCTCGCTCGCCAAGCTTCGCGGCGCCGAGGCGGCCCAGTGGCATTCGGAGCGTCTGCTGCTCGGGCGCTGGTGCGGCGCACCGCTGCATCCCAATCCGCGCGAGCAGCACCATCCCGTCCGTCTGAGCGTGGGAGCGGACGGCATGGTCGAACTCGAGCCGCTGCGCTGGCGCAGCTCGGCCGACATCGTCGGCATCACCCGCGCGGATGCGCTGGCGGTGATCCCTCCGGATACCACCTCCATGGCCGGGGAGCTGTTCCGCTGGAGGAGTCTCGCTTGAGCGTGACCCGTCGGCTGAGCTGGCTGCTCTTCGCCTGGCTGCTGCTGTTCCTTGCCAACCCTGGCGTGCTGGCCGAGGAGGGGCTGGCTCTGCTCGCCGTGCTGGCGCTGGTTCCGTATGCCCATGCCGCCCGCCAAGCGGGTCGGGGGGCCTTCTGGATCGAGTGGCTGTGCGCCGCGATCGGCTTTTCCGCGATCTGCTGGTGGAGCACGATCGTGTGGGTCGGCACGCTGATCGCGGTCGCGCTCGTGCCGGCGTTGCACACAGCCCTCGTCGGCGTCCTGCTGCGCCGCCTGAGCCCGCGCTGGCCGCTGGCCTTGGCCCTCCCGGCCGTCTGGGTCGCGGTCGAGACCCTGCGCAGCCAGTTGGAGCCGCCGTTTGGCTTCGGCTGGATGCGCGTCGGCCATGTGCTCGCCGACGCGCCGTGGCTATTGGCGGGCACGCGCGTTTGGGGAGTGGGGGGGCTGTCCTTCGCCGCTGCGGCCCTGGCTGGCGCGGCACTCGACCTCTGGGGGGGGCGGCGTGGAGCCGGAGTCTGGCTCGCCGGCCTGCTGCCGGTCAGCGCCTGCGTGCTGGGCGGGCTGCTGGTCTCCCCGCCGGAGTCCAAGAACGGGCCGCGCGTGCTGCTGGTGCAGCCCGCCTTCGAGCAGCGCCGCAAGATGCAGCGCGAAACCGGGCGCGAGTTGTGGGAGGAACTGCTGGAACTCACCCGCACGGCCTTGGCCCGCCATCGCGACGAGCGCATCGATCTGGTGGCTTGGGGCGAAACCCTGTTTCCCTGGCCGATGGTGGAGGAGGGGATCGAACAGGCGCAGGAGAACGGGGCCGCGCCCCCGCCCTGGAGCGAGTTTCCCACGCCCGATCAGGTGCGCACCATGCGGCGGATCGAGAACGATTTGGTGCGCGGCGAACTGTACGGAAAGAGCGGACGCCGGGCGCCATTGCTGCCCGCGGGCGCGTCCTTTCTCACCGGCGTGGAACTGTACGTGGTGCGCGACGGAGCCATCCGGCGCTCCAACGCGGCGGTCCTGTTCGATGCCGAAGGCCGGCGTGCGGGGCAGGGGCTCAAGCTGCACACCGTGCCCGGAGGTGAGCAGATGGCCGGGCTGGAGCGTTTCGCCTGGGTGCGCGACACCGCCTTCGCCGTGGCGGGCTACATCCCGGATCTGGTCGCCGGCGGTCGCACGTCGGTGCTGGGCCTGAATTACGGCGGCTCGCAGACCGCCCGCTTCGGGCTCTCGGTCTGTTTCGACAACAGCTACGACGATCCCTACACCGCCCCCCTGCGGCGCGAGCCCTTGGACTTCCACCTGTTGGTCAGCAACGAGGCCTGGTTCGAGGAGACCTTTGAGTACGACCAGATGCTGGCCTTCACCCGGGTGGCCGCGGTTCAGACGGGGCGTTCCTTCGTCCGGGTGACCAACTCGGGGGTGACGGCGGTGGTCGGTCCCGACGGCCGGATCCTTGCCCGGCTGGAGGTCGAGGGGCGTGACCGCATGGTGCGCGGCTCGCTGGTCGCCAGCGTCCCCGTGCCGGCCGCGGGCGCCGCGGCCCCCTTGACCCCGTACGTGCGTCTGGAGCCCTACCTGTTGTGGGTCTTTGGGATGCTGCCGTTGGGGCTGATGGCATTGGCCCGCAGCCGACCCGGTTACCGCTCCCGCCCAGTGCGGTAGCTCGGCCCGCGCACAGGACGGTCGAGAACCTCGCAAAGGACGCTTGACCCGTGCGGAAGCGGTCGCTAGACTCCCTCCCCACGCAGCGCTGTACGGTCGCGAGCGTGCCTCTAAGTCCTTGAGAAACAAGGATTTACGGCGCCCGGCCCAGCCAGCACCCCAGCCTGTCCGCAAGGCCGATCCCCCTCACCCCCCCAACGTACCTCTCGGAACCCCCCGGAACTCCATGAGCTCCATCGCCAAAATCCTCATCGCTGTCAACCTGATCCTGGCTGCCGCCTTCGTCGGTTGGGCATCCAACGCGGTCAGCACGAACAACAACTGGAAGAAGCAGTTCGAGGCCGAAAAGACTGCCCATGACAAGGCCAAGGCCGATCTGGGCACCGAGAAGTCCAAGCTGGCTGCCGACCTCAATCAGGCCAACGACAAGGCCGGTCGCCTTCAGCAGGATCTCGACACCGCCAACAACGAAGTGTCGCGCCTCAAGAACGAGAACAACGCCAACAGCGAGCGCATGGCCAACCTCGAGGCTTCGCTGCAGAAGTTCTCCAACACGCTCGAAGGCATCCAGGGCGACGCCAAGAAGGCCAACGAAGACCGCCTCAAGGCGCTGAGCGAGAAGAACGACGCCGAGAACAAGGCCAAGGACGCCGCCATGGCGCAGGCCGCCGCGGAAGCCAAGGCCGCCGAGTTCGAAGGCAAGTTCAACGACGCCACCAACGAGATCGCCGCCAAGGAGCGCGAGCTCGCCACCGCCGAGAAGTCGCTCAACAAGACCAAGACCGAACTGGACACCGTCGTTCAGGCCACCGGCTTCAAGCTCGACTCGGTCAAGGCGATGCCGCTGATCGAGGGCAAGATCCTCGCCATCGAAATGGGCACCCAACCGGGTCTGGTTTCGATCAACCGCGGTTCGGCCGACGGCGTCGAGCGCGGCTTCACCTTCGAGATCTACGACGGCTCGAGCTACAAGGGTCAGGCCCGCGTCGAGTACGTCTACCCGAACATGTGCTCGGCCGTGCTCGTCCGCAAGGTCGCGAACGAGACCATCCGTCAAGGTGACGGCGCCGCCACGCGCCTGTGATGCTTCCCTAGGAGTCAACCCACCATGGCAACCCGTCGCCCTTCGACCCCCGCCAAAGCCGCCGCCGCTGAGAAGCCGGCCCGCACGGCGCGCGCAGCCTCCGCCCCCGACGCCGGCGCAGCTGCCTCCTCCTCTAGCAGCCTCGGCTTGGCCGAGACCCTGCTGATCTTCTCCACGATCATGCTGATCGCGGCCATCCTGATGACGGACAACTACCTCGGGAAGCAATTCGGCGAGGGCATGTTCTTCAAGGGCTGAGCGCAGCAGCGTCAGCACCCAAGGCCAGAAGGCGCGGCCCGGATCCCAGACACGGATCCGGGCCGCGCTGCTGTGGAAGCGATTGCAGCTTCCTTGTGATGTGGCGACGCTCGCTTGATCGCGAGGGCACTGCCGCTACACTGCGCCAGTATTCGCGTGACCAATTCTCCTTCAACCCTTCGCCGGACTGCGGAACGAGGCTGACATGGTATTCAAGCCGCTGGAATGGGCTCTGGGTCGGTTCTCGATCGATATGGGCATTGACCTGGGCACCGCCAACACGCTGGTCAGCGTGCGGGGACGCGGGATCATCCTCAACGAGCCCTCCGTGGTCGCCGTGCGCAAGGACACGGGCGAAGTGCTGCTCGACGGCATGGCGGTCGGCAATGCCGCCAAGGCGATGCTCGGCCGTACTCCCGGCAACATCGAAGCCATCCGGCCGCTGCGCAACGGCGTGATCGCGGACTTCGATGTCACGGAGAAGATGCTGCGCTACTTCATCATGAAGGTTCACGACGGGCGCAAGAGCGTCAAGCCGCAGGTCGTGATCGCCGTGCCCGTGGGCATCACGGCCGTCGAACGCCGCGCGGTGATTCACTCCGCCGAGCGGGCGGGCGCGCGCCGCGTGTACCTGATCGATGAGCCCATGGCGGCCGGCATCGGCATCGGCCTGCCCGTGGTCGAGGCGCGCGGCTCGCTGATCGTCGACATCGGAGGCGGCACCACGGAGATCGCGGTACTCGCACTCGGCGGCATGGTGACCTCGACTTCCCTGCGCGTGGCCGGCGATGAACTCGACGCGGCGATCATCAATCACCTGCGCCGCCAGCACAACCTGCTGATCGGCGAGCAGTCCGCCGAGCGCATCAAGCTGACGATCGGTTCGGCCTGGCCGATGGAGCAGGAACTGTCGATGGAGGTCAAAGGCCGCGACAGCGTCACGGGCCTGCCCCGCAAGACCACGGTCACCTCGATCGAGATTCGCGAAGCACTGGGGCAGCCCGTGCGCCAGATCTGCGAGGCGATCCGCGGCGTGCTGGAAGAGGCTCCTCCGGAAATCGCGGCCGACCTGTGCGACTCGGGCGTCACCATCTGCGGCGGCGGAGCGCTGCTGTACGGCATCGCCAACACGGTCTCCGAAACGCTGGGAGTGCCGGCGCGGGTCGCGGACGATCCGCTGACCGCCGTGGCGCGCGGCACGGGCGTGTTCCTCGACAAGCTGGATGTGTTCTCGCGCGTCTTGGCTTCTGACGAAGACGATTCGTAAGCTGTTGGAGTTCGCGAGGGGACGGACGCGAGCGCCGCGGGCGCAGGGCCTGCGTGGTGGGTTGGATGAACCGCAACACGCTTGTTGTCATTTGGCTGGCATTGCTGGCGCTGTCGTTGCGGCCCGTGGGGCCGATCGAACGGGCGGCGGAGTGGCTGGCTGTGCCCACGCGAGTGGTGAGTGCGCTGGCGGCGCCGCTGGGGCTTGGACGCGAAACGCACGCGGATGAGGGTGGCGCGCGTGAACTGGCCAAGACCGCACGCGCGCTGCTGCAGCGCGAACAGGCTGCGGTGCTGCCGACCGAGGTCGGCCTCTGCACCGGCCGTGCGCTGATCCACGCCGAGGTCGTCGACCGCAGCGCCGCGGGAGAAGATCGACTGCTGGTGCGCTTTGCGCCCAAGGCCCCGGTGCGGGCGGGCCTGCCGGTCGTGCTCGGCAACAACTTCGTCGGCCGCGTGCTGGAGGTCGGCAGCGCCGGACGGCGACTGCAACCGGGTGAAGCACTCATTGAACTGATCACGCATGAAGCGTCGCGCGTCGAGGCCCGCGCAGGCGCGGCGGTGCTGATCCTCGGTGGGCTCGCAGCGCAGTCGGGTGCTGGCGCGCAAGGGCGTCAGTTGGCGGTGCACACGCAGCAAGGCGCGCTTGTGCCCGGCGACGCGGTCACGGTCGCCGAACGCCTCGACGCTCTGGCTGGACCGGCCGCGCTCGCCAACGGCTACACCATCGGCACACTGGTTCCGCGTCCGCACGGCGGGCGCGAGGGCTGGGCCGTGGCACCGGCCATCGACTACCGCGGCGGGCTGGGGCAACTGCTGCTCCTGGCACCGCCCGAGCGCGCGAGCGCCGCCGCATTGCTGGCCCATGATCCGCTGGAGCGGGCCGGATGGCAGAACGCGCGCCTGGCGCTGGCGGGAACGCCGGCTTTCTGGCGTGCCACGCGCCGCCTGCATGCCGGCAGCCGGCGCGGGATCGTGGCGGGCAGCGCACTGGCCGCTGCCAATCACTATCTCGGCCGCGTGGCGCGCGTCGAGTGGGTCAGCAGCGAAGTGCGCCTGCTCGAGGATCCCGGCTCGAGCGTGCTGGTGCTCGCCGATTTCGGCGGCGGAGAGGCGCCACTGCATCTGGGCCTGATGCACACGCAGAGTTTCGATCGGTCCCGTCACGAACTGGAATTGCGCTGGCAGCCCAGCGTGGAATCGCTGCGTCAGGTGGCGCTGCGCCGCGAGCGCAGCGTGCGCCTGTTCACAGGCTCGGGCGATCGGCTGGTGCCGCCGGGCCTGCTGATCGGCGAGAGCGAAGTGTCCGCCACGCGCGCGGATCAGGTGCTGCGGGTGCGCCGCGCTCCCTGGCTGCTCGAGTGCCTGGCCGTCGAAGTCTGGCAGCCGCAGGCTGCGGAGACGGATTCATGAAGCGGGCACGCGCGCGCCACTGGCTGGCTCTGTTCGTCTGGCTGCTGCTGGCCTTCCTGCTGCAAAGCCGCCTGCAGGGTGCCTGGGTGCCGGAGTTCGGCCTGGTGGTCGTGTTGTGCCTCGGTGCGCGCATGGAAGAGCGCGAGGCTTTTCTGGCGGCGCTGCTCGCCGCGCTGGTGCGCGCCAGCTTCAGCGGCGAAGGCCTCATCGTCGCCGCGGCGGGGCTGGTGGGGGCTGTGCTGCTGGTGCTGTCGCTGCG
This sequence comes from Planctomycetota bacterium, assembly GCA_044359355.1. Classification (GTDB taxonomy): domain Bacteria; phylum Planctomycetota; class UBA1135; order UBA1135; genus SYGM01. The sequence goes on from JBIKMH010000024.1 coordinate 45,869, forward strand.
GACTTTCCTTGAACTCAGCGCACCGCTGTACGCCAGCCTGATCGTGTTCGCGGCTGTGATCGCGACCGACGCCTTCTGGTGGCTTGCGGCTGATGTACGCTCCTATTGGGCGCAATCGAGCTCCATCCCGGCGCCGCAAGCCGCGGCTCTGGCCCAGGTGGCGCTGAGTTCGGCGCTGGTGGCGGCACTCGCTTGCTGGGTCGTGCCGCGGCTGCCCGGGCTCGCGCCGCTGGTGAGCAGGAAGTGGTGAGATGGTCGCCCAAAGACGCATCTGGCCGCTGGTGACGGTGTTCGTGCTACTGATCATCGCCGTGCTGGCGCGTGCGTTTCAGGTGCAGGTGCTGGAGCATGAAGTCTGGGCCGAGGAAGCGAACGGCATGCTGCACGGCTCGGAACTCATTCCCAGCCACCGCGGCCGGATCCTCGACGCGCGCGGGACGGTGCTGGCGGAAGACGAGGATCATTGGCGGCTTGTCTTCCGCTATCGCGAGTTTCGGCGCGGCAATCCCCTGGCGCAGATCGCGCACGCGCGTTCCTCGCTGGAGATGCGCTCGGTCAGCCTGACCGAGGCCGAACAGCATCTGCGCGAGTGGGCGATCGAGCTGGTCGCCTTGAGTCCCTACGCGCTGCGGGAGTTCGCGCGCGGCAAGAGCCTGCCGGGCACGCTCGATGCGGATCTCAGCATGGAAGAGGCGCGCGAGGCCCTGCGCGAGCGGCGTGCATCGGACCTGCGCTTTTACGCCGCGGAGTTGCTGCAGGTTCCCACACGCGAGCGGCGACGGTTCCAGCCCCGGGAAGATACGCCCCAGATGCAGATGTCTCTGCTGGACCTCGCCGCGCAGGTTCGCGGCATCCAGCCGGAAGGGCTGCTCGCAGAGCTCGAACAGCGCCTGCAGGCCACACGCTCGGACCTGGCGCAATTGGCCGAATTGCTCGAGCGCGATGCGCCACCGCGAGGCGCGAACGAGGGGGCCACGCCGCTGGCCCGGCTGCTGATCGGACTGGAACGGGCCCGCGCCGCCATCGAAGATGAGACCGCGGATGCGCTCTTCGTCGAGGCTTGCGGATTCGATCCTGGTCGGCTGGATACGCGCACGCTGGTGCGCTGGATCGACACGGCCTGGATCGGACGGGTCCTGCGCTGGGATGAAGACCGCCGCCGAGCTTGGCTTTCCAGTCGGCGCGAAGCCTGGCTCGGCGCGCTGGAAGAGACACTCCTGCCGCGAGTGCTGGTGCGCGCGGAACTCGAGGAAATACCGGAACGTCGCGCCGATGCCCTGCTGAGCGAACTGGCATTGCTGTGGACCGCTCCGGGTGAAGCTCGCCGGGGACCGGACGGACGCGCTCCCTCGTGGCGCGAACTCGAGGACGTGGTGGTCCTCGAGGAACTCGACAGCCTGCTCCGCATCCCGCGCGGTGCGCGCGCACCGCGTGTCGAGGGTGGGGCGCTCGTCTTCCAGGACGCCGCGCTGCGCGAATTGGCGAGCCTCAGCAGCGATCGCTGGCAGGTGCTGGGAGCCGCCTGCGATCTCGCCCGCCACACGCTGCTCGAGCGGCTCCCGCGTGCGCTCAGCGACTGGCAACCTCCTGCTGGCCCCGTCGAAGCGGGCCAGCGCTGGCGCAAGCTCTTCGAGCGCCAGCGGCGTGTCGACGAGGTCGCTGCAGGCAAGGAGCTGCTGTGGCTCGCGCACTGCGTCGAAGCGCATTTCCAGCAACACATCGCGGCCGCGCTGGAGCGCGACCTGGGGCCGTACGCCGGTCGGCATGCCCTGGAACTCGAGGAGAACCGGCTGACGCGCGCGGAGGCCGCGGAACGCTATCTCGCCAAGGATCTCAGCACTCGCTCCTTGCTAGCCTGCGAGCGCCCAGGCTGGGAACTCGTTCGATTGGTGTCGCGCCACCAGCAGCGCTTCGAGGGATTCCAGCTCGAAGCCACGACACAGCGCGTACGGCCACAGACCGATCCGGGCGGACTGCTCCTGGCGGCCAGCCTGATCGGCGAACTGAGACGACCGACTCTCGTCGATTTGCTGGCCCAGGGCGCGCTGCGTGCACGCCAAGCCGAGTTGCGCGCCATGCTGGTGCGCAACGAGGAAGAGCAGGAGGAACTGCGCGAATTGTCCGGCCAGTTGCTCGGAGGCGAGGAGTGGGTGGGGGGCAGCGGCATCGAAAGCTATTTCGACCGGGAACTGCGTGGACAGCCTGGATACGCCGAAACGCACTCGCTGGCCGAGGAGCAGCGCGTCGAGGGGCTGACGCTGGAGCGCGCGCCGCGGGACGGCTTGGATCTGGTGCTGACGCTGGATGCGCGCGTGCAGCGCGCGGCCGAGGATTGCCTGCGCCATCCCGAGCTGCCCGAGAGCCCGACCAGCGATCCCCTGTGGGCCCGCGAGCCCGTCGGCGCGATCGTGCTCGCACGCGTGGACGGCGAGGTGCTGGCGGCGGCCTCGGAGCCCGGGCGCAAAGGCGGGCGTGCGGTGCCCGGCCGCAGCCGTGAGCGCACGCACGTGCGCGAGCGAACTCTGACGCGTCCGACCTTCAATCCGCCGGGCTCGAGCTTCAAGCCCTTCGTGGCCGCCTTTGCGCTGGCGCAGCTGGGCCTCGATCCGACGCGCCGCTTTGCCTGCGCTCCGCTGCCGGACGGAGGCTGGGGCTACAAGACGATGCACTGCCATGGCACCGGGCATGGCGATCTGGCGCTGCGCAGTGCTCTGGCGCGCAGCTGCAACGCCTACTTCGCGCATCTTGCGGAAGAGCTGTATTCACCCGAGCAGCTGATTGCGGCGGCTCATGCTTTCGGATTCGGTGAGCCGACCGGCGTGCGCCATCTGGGGCTCGCGGGGCGCTCCGGCCTCACCGAGAACGCGCGTCTGGCGCAAGCCGATGCGCTGCCCGCCGATCTCGAGGATCGCGCCTCGGCGATGCGCTTTGCGAACGGGCTCGGCCGCATGGAGGCGAGCCCGATGCAGTTGGCGCGCGCCACGGCTGGGCTGGTCAGCGGTGAGTTGCCGGAAATGCGGCTCGTGCGCAGCATCGGCGCTCAGCCTGTGCCCAAGGCCTCGCGCGCGGTGCCGATCGATGCGCGCGCACGCCAACTCGTGCTCGACGGCATGGATGCGGTCGTCAACGAACCGGGCGGAACGGCCTACGAGAAGGGCCTGGATGCCGCGAGCCTTGGCTTCCGCTTTGCGTGCAAGACCGGCAGCGCGGACTGGGCGCGCTTCGTGGACCACGATTCGATCGAGCCTCTCGATCGTGCCGACCTCGAGGCCGGCAAGCTGCGCAAGCACACCTGGGTGATCGGCTTCTTTCCGGAGGACCAGCCTCGTTTCGTTGTCGTCGTCTACCTGCACGACGTCTCCGAAACCGCCAGCCACACGGCGGTGTATCTGGCGGCCCAATTCCTCAAGACCGCTGCCGTGCGCGAACTCGTCGAGGAGCCGGAGCGCTGATGCGTCTGTCACGGATCCTCGAACCGATCGTTTCTCTCCGGCAAGTGCGCTGGGGCGCTCTGGATTGGCATGTCCTGCTGCTGGCGGCACTGCTGTTCGGCACGGGGCTTGGTTTCGTGCATGCAATGGGCGAGGCGGATCTGATCCACGAGCGCGGCGACGTCGACTTCGGCAAGCACGTGCTGAAGGCGCTCGTGGCCGTGCCCTTCCTGCTGCTGGGGCTCAGCCTGCGCTCGCGCTGGCTGGCCCGCAATGCGTGGCTGCTCTACGCCGGCACGCTGCTGCTGCTGGTGCTGGTGCCCCTCGTGGGGGACAGCCGCAACGGAGCTCGACGCTGGATCGCCTTGCCGGGCGGCTTCGATCTGCAGCCCAGCGAGCTTGCGAAGATCGGCGTGATCCTGATGCTGGCGCGCGTGCTCTACAAGAACCGGCTGGAGCGCGCGCGCGACTGGCTGCCACCGATCCTCGTCGCTCTGGTGCCGATGGCGCTGGTGATCAAGCAACCGGATCTGGGCACCGCGCTTTCGCTTGTCCCCGTGACGCTGGGGATGCTCTACATCGCGGGTGCGCGCGCCGGGATTCTGGCGCGCTTTCTGGGAGCCGCCGCCGTGCTGGCCGTCTGCGTGGTGCATTTCCAGCTGGGCGTCCACGATTACCAGTTGCAGCGCATCCACACGTGGATGCAGAGCTACTCCGCAGCGGACGTCATCGCCGCCAAGAGCGGACCAGCCTTCCACAGCTACCACGCGCGCGTCGCGATCGGCAACGGCGGCTGGATGGGCCAGGGGCTGGGCGAGGGCGTTGCCAACACCGCGGCGCATCTGCCCGAACGCGACTGCGATTCGATCTTCGCCGTCGTGGCGGAGGAATCCGGGTTCATCGGACTGCTGCTGATCCTCTCGCTCTACGCGCTCATGATCGTCTCCGTGCTCGGCAGCGCCAGCGGTCTGCGGGATCGCTTCTCGCGGCTGTTCGTGGCGGGGGTGGGTCTGTACTTCGGTGCGCACCTTCTGATCCATGCCTGCGTCAATCTGGGACTCGTGCCGCTGACGGGCATTCCGCTGCCGCTGTTTTCGACCGGCGGCAGTTCGATGATGGCGACCATGCTGGCTCTGGGACTGGCGCTGGGACTGGCTGCCAATCGCGAACCCTCGCTCGATCAGGATTCGTTCCGCTCCTGAGCCGCCAGCGACGCCATCGGCGGAGCCCCCCGGCCTCCGCCGACAGCGCCCGAGAACTCAGCGGAAGCGCAAGATCGCCTCGTCCTCGTAGACCAGCAGGCCGTTGGAGTAGGCGCGGCGCGCGATCTTCATCGGCTGGCCCAGCCAGCCGCCGGCGGGCTCCGGAACCGCCACGATGGCCTGTGCCTGACCCACGGCGGTCGTGGCGTGGTGGATCTGCGCCGGCTGGGCATCCTGCAACAGATCCAACTCGACTTCGGCGGCGGTGATCGGCAGCGGGTTCATCTGCAGCGGATTCGGAGCCGCCGCAGCCTGCATGGCGAGCATCGCCTCGGTGCTCATCGGGGCGAAGCGCACCCAGGCGATGCGGGGCGCCCGCTCATCGAGAGCGACGCTGACCTCGATCGCGTGGACGCTGTTCATCGAGCGTTCCGTCCACTTGCGCAGAGACTGCGTCGGCGCACTCGGATTCGCGGGCAAGGAGATGGCCAGCGCGCCCAGCGCGAGGGCCACGGGAGTCAGGATCAGGATGGACACAGGGATCTTCATGGTTGCCTTTCAGAGTGTGGTGGAGTGGATGTGGGTGTTGCCGTTGGCGTCGACGACCTTGAATTGCATGCTCAAGAGCTTGCGATCGCGCCCACTGAGTTCGCCGGAACCGAGGCGCAGGTTGTTCAGGGTGAAGCCGTCACTGGATTGGCTGGCGGTGAAGCTCTTGACCTCCTCTCCGGGGTCTGGCTGGCCGTTTTGATTGCGATCCTCGAAGATGGTGACCGAGGCCTCCTTGAGCGGACCTCGCACGCTGTTGATGTCGATGCGGCTGATCGAGCCCTCCAAGGCGATCCAGTTCATGTCGATCTTGCCGGTGTGGATCGTGGCGACACCGGGAAAGGTCGCGTGCGCCAGATCCGCCTCGACCTTGGCAAGGGAACTGCAGGCGCTCAGCGCCGCGCCTGCGACCAGCGCGCAGGGAACGAACAATCGATGCATGCTTCTCTCCTGTTAGCTAGGGATTTCTCCCGGCCTCTCGTACCGGGCCCGAGGAACTCCCCGGGCACCCTGAAGGACGGCATCTGGCGAGCCCTTTCGCACGGAAAAGAAAAAAAGAAGAGCGGGCGTTCGGTTCCGACGACCCTTCGGCTGCCACCCAGCACCACCTCTGCGGAGGATGGAACGAGCGAGGAGCCCTGTCCGGGGGGGCAGCGAGCTCTTCTCAGCGCCGCGCGGTCCCTACACCCGCGCGGCGCTCATTTTTCGGGCCAGGCAGCGGTCGCCTACGCGTTCGACCTCCATCCAGAAGTCGAAGCGATCCAGGGCCAGCGCGGCGCCCAGATCGGCCGGGGTGATCCAATCCACCGCGGGGTCCAGCGCCTTGCGCGCGGCGCGCGAGGCCAGCACCCGCTGCAGGCAGCGAGCCCGGTCGAGAACTTGCCCGAGCAGCAGCGCCTCGAGCAACTCGGCGCAGGCCTCGTCCTCCTCGCCCGGGCCCGAGGGCGAGCCGCTGGCGAGGATCGTGATCTCGTCCCCCAGAGCAAGCGCGCGCGCCGCCGTCGCCGAAGCGACCGTGAGGCTGGCGAGCAGGAGGGTCTGGGCATGGACTCCGCGCACGACCGCCTGGGTACCCGCGGTGGAGCGCATCACCAGTCGCCTGCCCCGCAGATCGGCGGCGTGCAGTTCCGGCGGCGAATTCCCGAAATCAAAGCCCTCCAGCCTGCGCCCGAGATGCTCGCCCACGAGCAGCAGCCCGGGCTCGGCTGCCCGTCGAGCCAGAGCCTCCTCGGCCGTCGCGACCAGCTCGATGCTGCTGGCGCCGCGATCGAAGGCGCAGGCCGCTGTCGTGAAGGCGCGCAGCACGTCGATCACGATCAGCGTGCCGCGGGCCTGCGCGGCCGCTTCCACGCCGCTGACGCGCACCAGCTTCATGCGCTCCGCCGCCGCATCAGCGACTGCCAGGGCCGGTAGACCAGCATGCCCAGCGCGAGCACGCCCAGTCCCATTCCGATCGTGCCCGGATTGGCCTCCTTGAGATTGCCCCCGATGACTCCCAAGGCCACCGCGAGGTAGATCAGCGGAGCGAGCGGATACAGGGGGCTTGCGAAGGGCCGCGGCAGATCGGGACGGGTCCGGCGCAGACGCAGCAGGGCGAAAGCAACCAGGCCGTGGAAGAACCACTCGATGAACACCACGGCGTCGACCAGTGCGTGCGCCTGCCCGGCGAACCAGTACGCAAGGCAGATGCAGGCCTGCAGCAGCAGCGCCAGCGTGGGCGCGCCGGTGTGCGGCGAAAGCTCGCCGAAGCGCTGGAAGAACAGACCCTCCTTGGCCATGGCGACGTACATCCACGGTGTCGCGAGGATGTTGACCACCGTGATGCCCAGTGCGGAGACGACCATCGCCGCCAGCAGGAGCTTCGATCCCGCCGCACCCAGCATGTGAGCGGCGATCTGTCCGGCGAAGCCGCTGTTGCCGGCCAGCCCCTCCAGACCGAAAGCGGACAGGAACGCAAAATTGGTCGCCAAATACACGCTCGTGATCCCGACCACTCCCAGCACGATCGCGCGCGGCAGATTGCGCTCGGGATTCTCGACCGCGGGCCCGATGTAACAGACCATTTGCCAGCCGCCGCAGGAAAACAGCACCGCCAGCAGGGCTGCGGGGAGGCTGTGGGGCAGCTGTTCGGCAGCGGGGGGGGCCGCCAGTGCTTCGCCTGAGAATCCGACGGCCAGAGCGGCCAGCCCCAGCACCGAGAGTGCCGCCAGCTTGGCGAGCATGCACGCATTCTGGAACAGCGCGCCGATGCGCACGCCGAACAGCGCCAGCGTCGTGATGCCCATGATCACGCCCGCTCCCAGCGCTGTGCGCGCCAGGCTCCCGCTCGTGCCCAGCGCGGGAAACAGCTGCGCCAGGGTCTGCGTCAGGAAGTCCATCATCACGGCGATCGCGCCGGTGGAGGTGACGAACAGGATCACCCAGGCGAACAGAAAGGCGGGAAAGCGGCCGCAGCCCTCGCGCAGGAAGGCGTACCAGCCGCCTTCACGAGGAATGCTGCCGGCGAGCTCGGCAAAGGTGAAAGCGCCGCACAGGGCCACCAGACCGCCGAGCGCCCACAGCGCCAGAAACTCCTCCGCCGAGCCCACCTGCGCGGCGACGCGTGCCGGCGTGAAGAAGATGCCGACGCCGATGATCCCGCCCATGACCATCATCGTCGCGTCGAACAGTGACAGGCGCCGGTTCTTCACCGCGAATCAGCTTGGCACGCCCTCGGCTTTGCGCGCAAGCTAGACTCCGGCACACCGAACATGAACCCCTCCGCAGGCATTCGCAGCGCAAGTGTCCTCGCGCTGTTCGCGCTGGTGCTGCTGCTGTATGCGCCGCTCTCCGGCCATGCCTTCGTCGACTACGACACCGAGATCTACCTGACGGGCAACTCCTCGGTGCGGGAAGGTCTCAGCTGGGAAGGCCTGGTGTGGGCCTTCGAAGGGTTCCACGCCGCCAACTACCATCCGCTGACCTGGCTCTCGCACATGCTCGACGTCGAGCTGTTCGGGCTCGAGCCCGCCGGCCACCTGCTGCACAACGCCGTGCTGCATGGCCTCAACGCGTGTCTGGTGGCGGCGCTGCTGCGCGCGCTGGGGCTGGGTGATGGGCTGGCCTGGTGCTGTGCGCTGGGGTTCGCGGCGCACCCGCTGCGTGTCGAGCCCGTGGCCTGGATTGCCGAACGCAAGGATCTGCTGGCGAGCCTGTTTGGATTCGCCGCGCTGCTCGTCTGGGTGCGCGCGCGCCGTCTCGGAACAGCGGCCGGGCAGTGGCTGGCGGTGCTGCTGCTGGGCCTGAGCCTGCTCTCCAAGCCGATGTTCGTCACGCTGCCCTGCCTCTGGCTGCTGCTCGAAATCTGGCCGCTGCACCCGCAATCGCGCGCGAGAGCGAGCTGGCGGCCGAAACCCGCGGATCTGCCGCTGCTCGCGGGCTTTGCGCTGAGCGCTCTGTTCTGCGCGCTCACGGTGCTGGCCCAGTCGCAGTTCGGTGCCTTGCAGGGCATCGGCGCGCGCCCGCCGCTCGAGCGTCTGGCGATCGCGCTGGATGCGTATCGGTGGTACCTCGCGAAGCAGTTCTGGCCCACGGATCTTGCGTTTCACTATCCGGCTCCGGAGTGGACGCTGACGGGTTTGCTCCTGCGCGCCGGACTGCTCGCCAGTCTCTTGTGGATGCTCTGGCGGGTGCGCGTAGAGTCGCCTTGGATCACGCTGGGAGGATTGTGGTTTCTCGGCACGCTTGTGCCGGTGATCGGACTCGTGCAGGTCGGCGCGCAGCCGTGGGCTGATCGCTTTAGTTATCTGCCCAGCGTGGGACTGTGCGTGGCTCTGGGCTTCAGCGTGGAGCGCTGGGGCCTTCAACGGCGCGCCTGGCTGCGAGCTGGCTTCGTGGTCCTGGTCTGCGCCGCGTTCGCGGCCACGCGCGCGCAGCTCGAGACCTGGCGCGACACGGAAAGCATGGCGCGTCAGGCGCTGCGCGTGACGCAGGACAATGCACCTGCGCACATCCAGCTGGGCATCGCGCTCGCCGAGCGCGGTGCCGTGGCTGAGGCGCTTCCTGAACTGGAGCGCGCCCTTGCGCTGGAGCCGGGCAATCCCGATGCGTGCTTGAATCTGGGAGCGCTGCGACTGCGTCAGGGTGATCTGGCGGGCGGACGAGCGCTGCTGGAGAGAGCCGTGGATCTGGTGCCGATGCGCGCGCTGGCCTGGAGCCATCTGGGTGCGGCGCAACTGCTTGCAGGCGAGCTGTCGACGGCGCTGGAGTCGCTGGATGAGGCGCTACGGCTCGAGCCGCGCCTTGCGAGCGCGCATGCCAATCGCGCCGGGGTGCTCGAAGGCCTGCAGCGTCTGGAGGAGGCCTGCGAAGAGTACGAGCAGGCGCTGCGGCTCAAACCGGAATCGGAGAGTGCGCGGGCCGGCCTCGCGCGCTGTCACCTGCGCCGGGCGGATGCCGCGCAAGCGCGTGGCGAACAATCGGCCGCACTGCAGGAACTGGGGCGCGCCGAGGAACTCGCTGGAACGCGGGGGAAACTGCAGCAGGAAATCGCGCGTCGGCGCAGGGAGTGGAAGCCTTGAAGCGTTCGGGCTGGATCGCTTTGGGAATGCTCGGGCTCTTGCTCGGCGGAGGGGTGGGCGGAATGGCCGCGTGGAACCGCGCGCTGGGCCCCGCGGAACCGGCAGCGCTCAGGGCGGGAGCCAGTTTGTCTGTGGGCGCGCGCGCGTTCGTCGAGGCCGCACTGAGCGGACTGGATCGGGAGCGGGTGCTCGATCACCATGCGCACCTCGCCGGGCTTGGAAGCAATGCCAGCGGCTGCGAGCTTTCGGGCGAGCACCTTTCCTGGCTGCATCCCTGGAAACGTCTCCAGACGCTCGCGTACATGCGCGCCGGAGGCGTCAGCGATGCAAGACAGGCGGATCAGCAGTTTGCCGATCGGCTGCGCGCACTGGTGGAGCATCCTGACTATCCCGGACGCACGCTGGTGCTGGCCTTCGAACGCGCTCATCATCCCGACGGCAGCATCGATGCGGAGCGTAGCGAGTTCCATGTTCCGCTCGCATGGGTGCAAAGGCAGAGCCGCAGCTCGCCCGGTCGCATGCTGACCGCGGCTTCGATCCATCCCTACCGCAAGGATGCGCTCGCGGCGCTCGCCGCGGCGCACGCGCAGGGGGTGCGCGTCGTCAAGTGGCTCCCCAACAGCATGGGCATGGACCCCGCCGATCCGCGCTGCGATGCATTCTATGGCGAACTCGCGCGACTCGACATGAGCCTGCTGTCCCACGCAGGCGAAGAGCAGGCCGTCGACGCGGCCGATCGGCAGGAATACGGGAATCCGCTGCGGTTGCGCCGGCCGCTCCAAGCAGGCGTGCGCGTCATCGTGGCGCACTGCGCGACGCTTGGCGAGTTCGAGGATCTGGATCATCCCGGGATGCGTCGCTCGGGCTTCGAGCTGTTCGCCAGGCTGATGGGCGAGCAGGCCGGCGGAACCCGGTTGTGGGGCGATCTGTCGGCGATCACGCTGCGGAATCGGGATCCGCTGGTGGTGCGCGAGCTGGTGGAACGCACCGAGTGGCATGATCGGCTGGTGCATGGATCGGACTGGCCGCTGCCCGCCATTCGGGTGATGACGGATCTCGAAGGCTTGCAGGCGGCGGGGCTGCTGCAAGCTGGGGACCTGCCGCTGCTGCGCGAATTGTACGCCTACCACCCGCTGCTCTTCGATCTGGTGCTCAAGCGCTCGCTGCGCGGCCGATCCGGACAGCGCTTTGCGGATGCGGTGTTTCATGCGCGTCCGGAGATTCAAGCATGGTGAAAACGGTCATCTTGTGGGAGTCACCGCATCCCGACGCCGAGACGGCGCTGCGCGCGGCGGGCTTTGAGGTATGCGAGCCGGATCAGCCGGGCGCGGAGGATGCCCAGGCACTCGTGACGGCTACACGTCCGGTGGATGCGGCCACGCTCGCGCGCTTCCCAAGGCTGAGCCTAGTGGCCGTCGCCTTCACCGGCCACGATGCCGTCGATTCCGAGGCCTGCCGGGCCCGCGGCATCCGCGTGGCCAATGTCCCGGAGTATGCCACCGATGCGACGGCCGAGCTGGCTCTGGCGCTGATGCTCGCCGCACTGCGACATCTGTCCCGATCCCATGCGGAACTGATCACGGGCCGCTGGGCTCCGCGCGTGGGACGCGAGTTGCGCGGGAAGACGATCGGGATCGTGGGATCCGGTCGTATCGGGCTGCGGCTCGCTCGACTGCTGCAACCCTTTTCCGTTCGTCTTCTCGGCTGGTCGCGTACGCCCCGCCGGGAATTCGAGGAGCTGGGAGGGAGCTTCTGCGCATCGATTCGTGAGTTGTGCGAACAATCGGAGCTCGTCTCCCTGCATGTCGCCCTGAACGGGCAGACGAAGGGGATGTTCGGCCGGTGTGAAATCGAGGCCATGCGCAGGGATGCCTGGCTGATCAACGTGGCGCGCGGCGCGCTGGTCGATGAAGCCGCGCTGCATGCGGCGCTGGCCGAGCGCAGGATCGGCGGTGCTGCGCTGGATGTGTACTCAAGCGAACCCTACATGGGGATTCCGCCTTTTCACCAATTGGACAACGTCATTCTGCTTCCGCACCTGGGCTTTCGAACCGAGGAGGCTCTGGAACGCAGGCTCAGGACGACGGTCGCGAACCTCGTCGGCTTCTTCTCCGGATCGGAGTGCAATCTCGTCGCATGAAGTGGCCGCTGCGGATGTCGATGCTGCTGTCGCTGGCGGGAATCGCTGCATGCGCCAGCACGCGCGAGCCGCTGGCGCACAGCGCCCGCGATGGACTGCTGGCTGTGCATGCCGTGAGCGCTCAGGATGCGGATATCGTGCTGCAGCTGGCACGCGAGCTGTATCCGGCCGTCGCCGGCGTGCCGCACATGCTGCCGATGCGTGAGGTCGAGTTGCGTGTATGGCGCGACAGTGGTCGTTTTTCCTCGGGGGCCAATCGCTGGAAAGGCGAGGTCAAGTCCAGACGCCAGAGCTGGATCGAGCTTCATCTGGGTTCCGATGCGACCCAGTATCGCTGGATCCTCGCGCACGAGTTGTCTCACTACCTGCTCGGCGATGAGTGGCTGCCCCTGCCGATGATCGTCGAGGAGGGACTGTGCGATACGATTGCGGAGCGGCTTGACCCCGCTACCGGTGCTTCCCGCCGCCTCTCGCACGCGGTCCTGCTCTCCTCGTGGCTGGGACCAGGTCTGTATGTGACGCAGACCCAGCCCGAGACAGGGCGCAGCGAAACGGTTCACCTGCGCGTGCGCATCGATCCGGATGAGCTGCCTTCGATTGTCAGCATGCTGCGTTTCGACGAGAAGTCGTACCACAGCGTGCGCGATCCCAAGCATAATCAGCTGCTGTATGCGTTCGGGTACCTGCTGGTGAACCGGATCGGAATCGAGAAGCTCTCGCAATTGTGCTCGCAAGCCCGGACGGCGGGCGTGGAGACGGTGCCCCCGGAGTGGCTGCTGGCCGCTGCTGGAATTCGACCCGGGGATGCGGAGTCGTGGAAGCGGGCGGTGGACGGGTTGATCGGGAGCGGGGAGTTGGATGCGTTGGAGCGGAGTGTGGGGGAGGGCAAGCTCACAGTGGAGTGAACTGCTCCAGACCGCTGGTCGGACCGGCTCCCGGAAACCGGATTTTCCGCGATTCAGAGCTGCAGGAGCCGTCCTCCTGATTGCCGGGGCATGGGGCCGCGGCAGCGAGGAGCCGATGAGCCAGTTCATTCCCACCGAGTGTCCCTACCCCGAGTGCGACCGCACCGAGCCTTTTCGTTATCAGTTCCGCGGCGCCTACACGCGCAAGGTCGACGGGCGCAGCGTGCCGCGAGTGCAGTGCCTCAGCTGCAAGCGCCGCTTTTCCGCGCAGACCTTCCGCGTCGACTACCGGCTGAAAC
>JBIKMH010000049.1:0-18945 GCA_044359355.1 Planctomycetota bacterium
GGCCTCACCCCCGGCCAGCCCTACACCGCCACCATCACCGCCACCAACACCGCCGGCACCAGCCCCACCGCCACCACCACCGCCGGCTGGAGCCCCGCAGCGCTCAGCCCCGCCCTCTGGCTCGACGCCAACGACCCCGCCACCATCACCACATCAGGCAGCAACGTCACCGCTTGGGCCGACAAATCCGGCAACAACCGCGCCGTCACCCAGACAACTCCTGGACGCCAACCCGCACTCACCACACTCGGCGGACGCAACGCACTCTCGCTGAACGGAAACCGGTGGCTGGGCAACACCACGAACAGCCTCACCGGAACCGGCACCTACTCGGGTTCGTTCAACGTCTTCTACGCCGGCGCTCGTGGTACCAACGGCGGCGTTGTGCTGACCGAACGGAGCTCGACCCTGGTCGCCGCGTCGCAATGGGTCAACTGGAGTGGCACGTACTACCTGAGCTCCGATGGTGCGAACATCGGGAGCAACCACGAGTTCTCTGCGGCGACGTTCGGCCGGTTCACCTCCGCAGGCGGGGTCGTGGCCCACCAGCACGTTCCCGGCGCCAGGGACAACGTCTGGCTGAACGGAACCTCGGAGGCCGTGACCACTGGCACTGCCAGCAACATCTCGGGTGGGACCGGATTCCGAATCGGTCGCCGCGAGGCAACTGTGGGCCAGAATTGGGACGGCTCCCTCGGCGAGGTCATTGCCTCCACTGCTGCGCTCACCACCACCGACCGCCAGATCCTGGAGGGCTACCTGGCCCACAAGTGGGGCACCCAAGCCACCCTGCCCGCCGACCACCCCTACCGCAACGCGCCGCCCGGACCCACCCCCACCACCACCGCCGCCGCGCCCACCATCACCACCACCACCCCCGGCAACAGCCAGGTCACCGTCAACTGGACCCCACCCACCACCACCGGCGGCGCCCCCATCTCCCGCTACCACGTCACCGCGTACACCAACGCCGCGGGCACCACCCAAGCTGGCAACCCCCAGTGGACCACCACCACCGGCGCCACCACACTCACCGTCACCGGCCTCACCAACGGAACCACCTACTACTTCCGCGTCACCCCCATCACCACCGCCGGCACCGGCACCCCCAGCGCACCCTCGGCCGCCGCCACCCCCATCACCACCCCCGCGGCGCCGACCGGGCCGCTTGCGAGCCGCCTGAGCGTGAGCGTGCTCGCCGGATCCGGGTCGGCGGGCAGCACCGACGCCACCGGCACCTCGGCGAGCTTCAACCGGCCCCTCGACGGTGCGTTCGACAGCTCCGGCAACCTGTACGTCTCCGACTACACCAACAACCGGATCCGCCGCATCACCCCCGCCGGCGTCGTCACCACCTTCGCCAGTGGCCTTGCCGGCCCGTATGGGTTGGCGTTCGACACCGCCGGCAACCTCTACGTCGCCGAGTTCAACAGCCACCGGATCACCCGCATCACCCCCGGTGGCGCGGTGTCGGTGTTCGCCGGATCCGGCAGCCCCGGTTCGACCGACGCAACCGGAACCGCCGCGTCGTTCAACGAGCCGGTGCGCCTGGCCTTCGACTCGGCCGGCAACCTGTTCGTTGCCGATCGGGCCAACCACAAGATCCGCCGCATCACCCCCGCCGGCGTCGTCACCACCTTCGCCGGATCCGGCAGCCCCGGAAGCGCCAACGGCACCAGCACCGCGGCGTCCTTCACCAGCCCACAGGGCCTGGCGATCGACAGCTCCGGCGACCTCTTCGTCTCCGAGATCTTCGGCAACCGCATCCGGCGCATCACCCCCGCCGCAGTGGTCACCACCTTCGCTGGATCGGGCACGGCCGGCGCCGCCAACGGCACCGGAATCTCCGCGACCTTCGACTACCCTGACGGGCTGCTGTTCGATTCCGCTGGAAACCTGCTCGTCGCGGACCAAAACAACAACCGGATCCGCAAGGCCGACCCGGCCGCCCTCGTGTCGACATTCGCGGGATCCACCGCCGGCGCCGCCACCGGCCCGTCCACCGGAGCGGTGCTCAACGGCCCTCGAGCGCTCGCACGAGACAGCGCAGGGGCGTTGCACGTGGTCGAGGACGGCGGCAACCGCATCGCCCGGATCACCCCCGCCGGTTCCGGAGCGCTCGCGGTGAACTGGACCGCACCTGCGTCCAACGGCGGCTCGGCGATCACCGACTACCTCGTCGAGTACCGCACCTCGCCGTCGGGCACCTGGACCACCTTCACCGACGGGGTCTCCACCGCCACCTCCACCACCATCACCGGCCTTACCAACGGCACCGCCTACGACGTACGGATCTCCGCGGTCAACACAACCGGCACCGGTACCGCCTCGACAGCAGTCACCGCGACCCCCGGCGTCGCACCCGACGCCCCCACCAGCGTCCTGCTCACCCCCGGCAACACCCAACTCACCGCCACCTGGACCGCACCCACCAACAACGGCGGCGCCCCCGTCACCGACCACACCATCGAGTACCGCACCAGCCCTGCCGGCACCTGGACCGTGTTCCCCGACAGCGTCTCCACCGCCACGTCAGCCACCATCACCGGCCTGGTCAACGGCACCGCCTACGACGTGCGCATCCGAGCCGTCAACACCTACGACCTCTCCACCCCATCGGTCATCGCCACCGCCACACCGACCGGCTGGACCCCAGCAGCGCTCGGCACCAACCTCTCCCTCTGGCTCGACGCCGACGAGGCCAGCAGCATCACCCTCAACGGCTCCACCGTCTCGCAGTGGAACGACAAGTCCGGCAATGGCAGACACGCCACTCAGGGAACGGCGAGTGCCCAACCGGCATATACAGCCAGCGGCTTGAACGGTCGACCAGTTCTGACTTTCGACTCAACCAACGATTTCCTGGGCACGGCATTGACACTTCCTCACCCCTTGAGCGTGTATGCGGTTGCTCAACTCGGCAGCGCTGGCGGTGCTACTGCGCGGGGAATCCTTGGGTCAGGAAACCTGTCGTATGCCCTTGGCTTCCTGAATGCCTCCCCGAGTACCGCGAGCGTTGAATACTTGATTGTCGGAGGTGGTGGCGGTGGCGGACGCTACATCGGAGGCGGAGGCGGTGGAGGTGGCGTGCGGCAAGGCACCGGCCTCGCTGTTGCCGCCCAAGCATATTCGGTCGTTGTTGGTGCTGGTGGTGCGGGTGCGGGGGCAACGGCGGCAGCAGGCGCAGGCACTGGCAGCAGTGGCGGCAACTCGTCTTTCAACGGCATCACGGCAAATGGCGGTGGTGGAGGTGGTGGCTACAACGGAGCGTACACCGCACCAACTACAGGGGGTTCGGGTGGTGGCGGCAGTCACGGCTCCTCAAGTGCCCAAACGAACGGTGCGGCGGGTACTGCTGGGCAAGGAAATGCGGGCGGAAACGGAACATGGGCACCCGGCTATAACGCTGGCGGTGGTGGTGGTGCTGGTGCTATTGGGGGAAATGGTGGAGCAGCATTCGGTGGTGCAGGCGGCGCAGGCTTATCATCATCCATTTCTGGCGCGGCTACATTTTATGCAGGCGGTGGCGGAGGCGGTGCTTACACCGTGTCAAGCCCCGTAGGTGCAGGTGGCGCAGGTGGCGCAGGTGGTGGCGGGGCTGGCCAAAGAGGCTCTGGCTTAGTCGGTGGTGCTGGCACTACCAATAGCGGGGGCGGTGGAGGTGGTGGTAGCGAGCCTCTCAGCGGGTTCGGCGGAAATGGCGGTTCTGGCGTTGTGATCGTCCGCTATCGAACGGATGGCAGCGACGGGGTTTCCCCGGCTTCAACGGGCGGCACGGTCACCACCTCGGGCATCTGGACGATCCACACCTTCACCGCGGACGGGACGTTCACGGTGGTGCCGGCCTCGGGTCCTACCAATGCATATTCACTGTGGAATCCGAACCTGAACAGTGGTGCGTATATCAACAACACCACGGGATTGGGCCCTGTTGTCGTTGGTTCGACTACGGCATCCAACGACGAAAACACTTGGAACACCTATGTAAACGGCAGCAATGCTGGGCAGACGATTTCGGACACTGGCACTCCGAACGCGCCCAGCCCGATTCAGATTGGCTGGACTGGAAATGGAACCGAATACTGGTCCGGCCCGATTGCCGAAGTCGTGGTGTTGTCACAAACGATGACCACCGCCGACCGCCAGCGCGTCGAGGGCTACCTGGCCCACAAGTGGGGACTCACCGCGAACCTGCCCGCCGGACACCCCTACACGACCACCCCACCCTGACCGGTTCCTGAGCAGCCGACGCTGACCCATTCCTGAGAACCCGGTCCCGAGCCCGGCCCAGGAGCGGGGGATTCTGCTCACTGCGGTCCGTTCGCGGCCGACCTGAGAAGGATGAACCGTCCGTCGGAGTCGACGCGCGGGGTGCGATCCCCTGCTGCTGCGCGCCCGACGACGACGCGCCCGGCTGCGAGACACACCGGGCCCGCTCGCGACGGCCGGTTGCGCGCGGGGTTGCGGCGCCGCTGGCCCGTGCTCGCCCTGGCAGGCCTGACCGCGCTCACCTTCGTCGGCATCGCGGTGTCGAACGCCGCGTTCAGCGCCAGCACCAACAACACCAACAACACCGCCACCGCCGCCGCGAACTTCACCACACCGCCACCAGCACCCACCGGACCGCTCGCGAGCCGGCTGACGGTGAGCACCTTCGCCGGCTCACTGACCACGCCCTCCAGCGGCGTGTTCGACGCCGCCGGCAATCTGTACGTCTCCGAGTTCACCGGACACCGCATCCGCCGCATCACCCCCGCCGGGGTCGTCACCACCTTCGCCGGCACCGGCAGCCCCGGCGGCGCCGACGGCACCGGCACCGCAGCGTCGTTCAACGGTCCCACGGGTCTGGCGTTCAACGCCTCAGGTGACCTCTTCGTCGCAGAGTACGGCGGCCACCGGATCCGCCGAATCACGCCCGCAGGTGTCGTCACCACCTTCGCCGGTTCCGGCTCACCGAGCAGCACCGACGGCACCGGCACCGCCGCGTCGTTCAACCAACCGATCGGACTGGCGTTCAACGCGGCGGGCGACCTGTTCGTCGCCGACTACGGCGGACATCGAATCCGTCGCATCACCCCCGCAGGCGTCGTCACCACCTTCGCCGGATCCGGCACCCCCGGCGCTGCGACCGGACCCGCGACCGGTGCGGTCAACAGCGGACCAGTGGGGATCGAACGCGACACCGCCGGGGTGCTGCACATCACACAGTTCAACGGCAATCGCACCGACAAGCTGTCCCCCACCGGCTCCGGCGCGCTCAGCGTCGCATGGACCGCGCCCGCGTCCACCGGCGGCTCCGCGATCACCGACTACCTCGTCGAGTACCGCATCTCTCCTTCAGGCGCATGGACAACCTTCGGCGACGGCGTCTCCACCACCACCTCCACCACCATCACCGGCCTTACCAACGGCACCGCCTACGATTTGCGCATCTCGGCCATCAACGCCGCGGGTAGCGGGGCTTTGTCCTCGGTTGTGACGTCGACGCCAGGCGTGGCTCCGTGTGCTCCGACAAACCTCTCGTTGGTGGCTGGCTCGGGTCAGTTGACCGCCACTTGGGTTGCTCCCGTGGAACTCGGCGGTGCCCCCATCAGCGACTATGCCGTCGAGTACCGATTCCCTCCGTCTGGTCCATGGACGGTTCTATATGACGGCAGCTCCGCGGCGACGTCTGCCACGATCACGGGTCTCGCGAACGGCAGCGTGTACGAGGTACGGGTTCGCGCGGTCAACAGCTTTGACTTGGGCGCAGCGTCCGTGGTTGTGACGGGCACGACCACCGGATGGACGCCCGCTGCACTGGGTAACAACTTGTCGCTCTGGCTGGATGCCTCCGATACTGCGAGCATCACGCTCAACGGTAGCAATGTCAGCACCTGGCAGGACAAGAGCGGGAACAGTCGACCCGGATCGCAATCGAATGCTGCGCTTCAGCCGAGCTATACGAACGTAGGTCTCAACGGCAGGCCGGTGGTCACCTTCAATGGGACATCGACCGCTTTGCTCACGCCCGCCTTCACCATGGGTGAAGCGGCCGTCTCCGTGGTGCGAAGAGCGAACGTGAGCGCCTGCGTCGCCCAAGCCACCACTACTCAAAATCGCGGACTCTGGGGAAATGTCGGCGGCTTCACGACGCACCAACGCTACGGGATCAACGGAGCCAATCTGGTGATCGTCCCGCCCAATGCAGCTGTCACGAATCCCGCACTCGTATCGCAAGACACGCTACTCCTCGCAGGCTCCCATGCCCTGAACATTGGTGTGGGCACTCCGTCGTATACCTATTTGAACGGTTTCATCGCCGAGATGGTGATCGCAACGACCGCATTGTCGGTCGATGACCGCCAGCGCCTCGAGGGCTACCTCGCCCACAAGTGGGGGCTGACCGCGAATCTGCCCCCCGAACACCCCTACAAGACCACGCCGCCCTGAACGGGCCCAAAGTCGCTGCAGCGGAACGCGAGGATGCTAGCATCACGCTTTCTGATTCGTGTCATGCGTCCCCCGCCTTCCTCCCTGCCTTCCCACGCCCTTGTGAGTCTGGCTCCGGCATGGCTGCTGGCCGCCTTGGCCTGGAGCGTCACCCAGCCCCCGTCGACGGAAACGCATGGAGCGAGCGCGGACGAGAGCGGAGGGGCGCGCGCGCCGGTCCAGACGCAGCCGCTAGGACCCGGTCCGCAGTGGCGCGGCCCGATACGGCCTCATGCCGCCAACGAGGTCTTCGCCACCGGCAACGGTTGCTCGATGTGCCATGCTGCCTCCGACAGCGCCAGCGCCATGCGCACGCGGATGGGAGATGACGCTTCGCCCCACGGCCTTTGGCAGGCGACTCTGATGGCGAACAGCGCGCGCGATCCATTTTGGCGTGCCAGCGTCGCGCGCGAAGTCGCCGCGCGGCCGGAAGAGGCCGCCGCCACGGAAGCGGATTGCCTGCGCTGCCATGCGCCGATGGCCCACCATACCGCGCGGCTGGGCGGTCTGCCCCCCCCGCGGATGGCGCAGGCGCTGTCGGATCCGCTGGCGCTCGACGGCGTCTCCTGCACGGTGTGTCACAAGATCGAGAGCGAGGGTCTCGGCCAGGAAGCCAGCTTCGGCGGCAACGCGATGATCGCACGCACGCGGGCCATCTACGGCCCCTACAAGGACCCCGCAGAAGGGCCGATGCAGATGCACTCAGGCTATGAGCCGCAGCAAGGCATGCACATCCGCTCTTCCGCGTTGTGCGCAACCTGCCACACGAGCACGGCTCAGCATCTGGGTCAGCACGCGGGCTTCCGCGAACAGACCCCTTATCTGGAATGGCGCAACAGCGATTTCAGCACCGAAACCCCGGAGGCCGCGACGCCTGCGAGTTGTCAGGATTGCCACATGGCTGAGGTCGGCGCGACGCGCATCGCGCGCAATCCGATGGGTCGCGATTTCCTGATCGAGCCGCGCGAGTTGCGCGCGCATGCCTTCGTCGGCGGCAACGCCTTCATGCTAGAAATGCTCGCGAAGCATCGGGAGGAATTGGGGGTCAGCGCTCCCGAAGCAGCACTGAAGCGCATGGCGCAGGCCACCCGGTCCCAACTCGCCGAGCGCACGGCCGAATTGAGCGTGCTTCACCTGCGGCGCGAGGATAGCAATCTCGCCTTCGACGTCGAGGTGCGCAACCTCAGCGGCCACAAGCTGCCGACCGGCTATCCCGCGCGCCGCGTCTGGCTGGAAGTTCAGGTGCGCGTCGAGAACCAGCTGGTGTTCCACGGCGGGAAGTCCGACGCCGAGGGTCGGATCCTGGGCCTTGGGAACGAACTGGAACAGCCGCACCGCGAGCTGGTGATCGAGCCGACGCAGGTCCCCATCTACGAGTTCGTCGCCGATGACAGCGATGGAAAGGCCACGACCGAGCTGGGCGCGATGCGAAGCAAGCGCAAGGACACGCGTCTTTTGCCGCGCGGCTGGAAGCCGGATGGTCCGCATGCCGCAGACACTGCCCCTGTGGGTATCGGCGCGGATCCCGATTTCCGCGCGGGCAGCGACACGGTCTCCTACCGCATTCCCCTGCCGGCCGATCCGCGAGGCTCGATCCGAGTGCTCGCTTATCTGCGTTATCAGGCCATTCCACCCGCCTGGGTGGACCCGCTGCGCAAGCTCAAGGCTTTCGATGCGACTCAGTTCGTGGGATACTACGATGCCGCAGAAGGTACAATCGAGACGATCACCATCGGTCAGGCCTTCCTCGACTGAGGCAGGCTCTCGGCCGCGTGCCAAACCGATCCTCCTGGACTCATTGGGAATTTTCCGAACATCGCCATGCTATCGACACTGCGTTCCTGTCTTGCCTTTGTCCGCCGCTGTTGCGCCGGACCGGGTCTACTGACGCTGCTCGCACTGGGCTGCGCAAGCCACGCACCCTCGCCGCACGAACAGCGCCATCAGGCCTTTGAAGAGCTGCGGCGGGAGCTTGTGCGGCATGCGTCCGATCGGACCGAGGCCACGCGGCTGACGGATCTGGCCGATCAGCTCGAGGCCACGCTCGTCGAATTCACGCAAGCGCAGCAGGCCGCGCGGCAGCGTCTGCTCGCACTGAATGCCGACTACCATGCGACGCGCAGCGATCTGGAGGCGGTGCTCAGCAGCCTGCGGGAGGGCAATCGGCGTCGGAGCGAGCGCGTGCTTGCCATCCGGGATGAGGCCGCGCGACGGATGGATGATGCGACCTGGGAAGAGCTGGAGCGCTTCCGTGCGGTCGCGCTGCGCGCCACGCTGCCACTGACCGGGCAGGGAGGGATGCAGGAGTGATCTGGTACATCCTCTACACCCTGTTCTTCGGCTCCGCGGGATCCATCGTGGCCCCGAGCATGCAGGACCTGCGTCCCGCCGTGGTGAAAGCTGTCGAAGCTCCCGCGCGACGGGCACGCGCCGAAGCGATGGTCACCCGGATCGAGCAGACCTTGGCTGCGCATCGGCAGCTTCAGCAAAAGATGCTTGCGGAATGGCTGGATTTCGCCAAGCACCGTGAAGTCGACAGAGCCGAACTGCACAAGCGCATCGATGCCTTCGCCACGCAGAGCGCCGTTTTCGACGCACAGCTGCTCGACCTGCGTTTCGCGCTGCGGGAGGTGCTGACACCCGAGGAATGGCGGCAAGTCTTCGGCGCGCTGCCTTCGACGGCCTCAGTCAGCGGGCGGGAAGATCGCGGCCCAGTCGCGCTGCATGTCGACGACGGTCCAGCCCCGTGCAGCCGCCTCGTCGAGGGCCTTGTCGAGCTTTCCGATGTGCGAGTTTCGGTCGTAGTTCCACTCCCGCTCGGCATCGGTATGGCGGATCAGCACGCACAACCGCGCTCCACCGCCGGCCGCGGTCCACTGCAGCATCTGCAGGTCGCCATCGGAGTTGCCGAAAGCGGCCAAGGGTCGGCGGCCGATGTGCAGCTGGATGTTGACCGGCTTGCCCTGCTTGTCGTCGATGCTGCCGACTTCCGCCAGCTTGACCAGCACAGGCTTGCCGTCACGTTCCTCGAGCCTCGTCGCAAGGCTTGAGCCGATCACCTGCTCGGGTGGAATGCCGTAGGCCGCTTCGGCCCACGGACGCATGAATTCGATGCCTCCACCGGAGACGATGTAGGTCTTGAAATCATGGGCTCGCAGACAGTCGAGCAGCTCGAGCATCGGCTGGTACGTCATCTCGACGAACAGCCGTCCCGTGGTCGGATGGCGCGCGGTCGCGATCCACTGACGCACCTGTGCCTCGAATTCCTCGGTCGTCAGGCCGGCATGGGTGGCGGCAATCAGCGCCAGAACGGCCTGCTCCCCGCCAGCAAGAGCGGCCTTGATGTCGCCAGCCAGAACCGAGCGAAAGGGCTCCTGAGTCGCCCACTCGGGGTGCTGAGGCGCCAGCGCCCGCACGCGCTCGATGGCGAAGAACAACTGGAAATACGCCGGCTGCTCGGCCCACAAGGTGCCGTCGTTGTCGAACACCGCGATGCGCTCAGCGGGCGGACGGTAGTCGGGATGCGCCGGATCGGTGGTGCGCTCGATGAAGTCCAGCACGGCCGCACGGCTCTCGCCTGCATTCCACGAGGGCAGCGGACGCCCAAGGCAGCCAGCGCTCAGGTAGGCGAGCACGAGGCCGATACAGCGGAAAAGCGCATTCGGTGAGAGTCGACGCAGCGAGAGATGCATGAAGGCTCATTGGATGGGCGAGCCCCGCGCCCATCGGACGCGGGGCGACGCGAGGTTTCTCCCCCCCCTGCCGGGGGGGCAAGCGGATCAGCGGCCGGATCCCGACGGGCTGTTGATGGACTCCATCACGCGATCCAGATTGAAACTGCCCGGCTTCTGGCGCGGCGGGAACTCCCGGAAGCTCTGCAGCCACTGCGCCACATAGCCGCCAGCGGGTGCGATCAGGAACATTCGATCGAGGTACCAGCGCTGGTAACCCATCGCGTTTTCGTGCTCGGCACGCTCGAAGGGATCCATGCGCAGGTTGGTGATCATCGGAGCGCGCAGCTCCACGAAGGGCTGCTGCCAGACCTTGAGGCCTTCGGCTTCCTGAGCGAGGAACGTGATCTTCCAGTTGCCGTAGCGCAGGGCCGCGACGCTGCCGTCATCGGTCCAGTACAGGAACTCCCGGCGCGGCCAGGGTGCACCGCCACGCAGAGTGGGCAGCAGATTGTATCCGTCGATGTGGACCTTGTAGGCGCTGCCGCCGACCGTGCGGCCCTTCAGCAGATCTTCCTTGGCCGTCGCGTCGCCGGCGGCCGCCAGCAGCGTGGGCAGCATGTCCTCGTGCGCGCCGATGTCGTTGACCACGGTGCCCGGCTTGATCACGCCCGGCCAGCGCATGGCGCACGGGACGCGGTAGCCGCCCTCCCAGTTGGTGTTCTTCTCGCCGCGGAACATGGTCGTGCCGCCATCGGGCCAGGTGAAGGACTCGGCACCGTTGTCGGTCGAGTACATCACGATCGTCTTGTCCTCGATGCCCAGTTCCTTGAGCTTGTCGAGCAGCTTGCCGACATGCCCGTCGTGCTCGACCATGCCGTCGGCGTAGACGCCCAGACCGGTCTTGCCCTCCGAATCCGCCTTGAGATGCGTGAAGATGTGCATGCGGGTCGAGTTCCACCAAACGAAGAAGGGCTTCTTCGCCTTGACGGCCCGATCCATGAAGTCGAAGGACTTCGCGAGCACTTCCTCGTCGATCGTCTCCATGCGCTTCTTGGTCAGCGGACCGGTGTCCGTGATGCGGCCATCCGAGAAGGAGTGGATGACGCCGCGCGGGCCGAAACGCTTCTTGAACTCCGCATCCTTGGGGTAGTCGACGTTCTCGGGCTCTTCCTCGGCGTTGAGGTGGTAGAGGTTGCCGAAGAACTCATCGAAGCCGTGATTGCTCGGCAGCATGTCATCGCGGTCGCCGAGGTGGTTCTTGCCGAACTGTCCCGTGACATAGCCCTGAGCGCGCAGCAGCGTGGCGACCGTGGGGTCCTCCTTCTTCATACCCTCCGGCGCACCCGGCAGACCGACCTTGGTAAGGCCGGTACGCATCGGTGACTGGCCCGTGATGAAGGCCGCGCGGCCCGCTGTACAGCTCTGCTGACCGTACCAGTCCGTGAACAGCGCGCCCTCGCGGGCGATGCGGTCGATGTTGGGTGTGCGGTAGCCCATCATGCCCAGGTTGTAGGCACTGATGTTGAACTGGCCGATGTCATCGCCCCAGATCACGAGGATGTTGGGTTTTTCATTGGCCTGCGCCTCCGCCGGGGAGGCAGTCAGCGCCCCCATCAGGAGGCAAGTGAGCGCGGGCAGCAGCAAGGATCGAATCACAGAGCGGGGTTTCATGCGGAGTTCTTTCAAAAGGGATCGTTGGTTCAACGCGAAGGAGCTTTGGAGTCCTTCTGGACGGGTGGAGATGCACGAGCGCCCGGCGCGGGTGCGTCGCAGACGCACCGAAAGCCGAGGTGGGTCATGGAAGTGTCCGGCGGAGCGGCCATGCGGGCGCTCGGGCGGTAGCTGGCGCAATAGCTGTCGTTGCACAGAAATGAGCCGCCCCGGTGCACGCGACTGTCGGGTGCGTAGGGGTTGCGCGGATCGAGGGAGCTATCGGGACCCGTCGGATTCTCGATCACGCTCGAGGGGCCTCCGGCGGCCAGCAGTTGTCGGGCGTACGTGTCGGGGCGGTAGCGGTCGCTGCACCACTCCCAGACATTGCCGGCCATGTCGTACAGCCCGTACCCATTGGGCGGGAAGGAGCGCGCGGGCGCTGTGCCGAAGTAGCCGTCTTCCTTCGTGTTCGAATCGGGAAAGTGGCCTTGCCAGGTGTTGCAGCGCTGCGGAGTGATCGGCTCATCGCCCCACGTGTTGACCTTGCCCTCCAGCCCGCCGCGCGCCGCGAACTCCCACTCCGCCTCGGTCGGCAGGCGCTTGCCCGCCCAGCTGGCGTAGGCAAGCGCATCCTCGTGGCAGACATGCACGACCGGATGGTGCTCCAGGCCCTCGATGCTGCTCCCGGGTCCCGTGGGATGCCGCCAGCTCGCACCCGTGGTCCAGGTCCACCACGCGCTGGCATCCTGCGTGCTGACCGGCGTCTTGGGTGGCGTGAACACCAGCGAACCGGGTGCCAGCATGGACTCGTCCGGCTTGGGCGTTCCCGGGGGGACCTGCAGCTTGAGCAGCTCCCAGTCGACAGGCCGCTCGGCCACGGTCTTGTAGCCGCTGGCCCGCACGAAGGCCTCGAACTGCGCGTTGCTCACCTCCGTGCTGTCCATCCAGAAGCCGCGCAGGCGGACACGATGCAAGGGCTTCTCGTCAGGACGGGCGAGCGGGTCCGTGCCGCCCATGGTGAACTCGCCGGCCGGGATCCAGACCATGCCTTTCAGCGAGGGCGGGGCACTGCGCTCGGCCTGAGGCATGGGCGGAATCGGCATCGGTGCCAGGCGCGGAGCTCCCCACGAAGCCACCAAGGCAAATGGCGCCAACGGACCAAGGATGAGGGGCGAGAGCAACACGACGGCGTCTGTATGTAGCAGAACCGTACAGACCCGGACAGCACCCGTGGACTTCCCAATGGTGCACTCGGTCCGCTGAGGACACGAGCTCCGCTTCGGCACGCGGGAGGTGAAGGCTGCCCGTCGGAGGGGCCTGCTGGGAGACTGAGCCTCTTCCGGGGACATCCGCTCAGGATGGGCATGTCCTGTATTTCATGAGCAAAACAGCATTTTCATGTGGTTCCTGCGGCCGTGCTGAGGCGCTTGGCAGCCGCCCCAACGAGCTGGCGGCGCAGGGCCGAGGGTGCCCTTGGGTGCCGTGCCGGAGGAAGTTCCTGCAGCCAACCCCGAGCCGCAAGTGCCCCTGAGTGCGATCGGTGGGGTTGTCGCGACCTTCTTTGCGCGAAACCCGTCAGGGGAGGATGCCAGGCAGCATCGCGAAAGGGGGTGCATCGGAGCCAGGATCGGCGATCCCGAAGTGGAGACCGCGCTCGCTGTGGCGGCCGACATAGACGTGCAGGCCGCCTCAGACTCGCGCGGGTCATCCGTTTCCCGGTGACGATTCTGTCCCCGTTCGGGGAGCAGTATCCCTTCAAGGCGTCTGGGGCTTGAAGAAGGCGGGGGAAAGCCTGGGTGGCGATGGCTCGCTCCAATTGCCGACGGCTCCAGCCTTGCTCGGCCGTCTCGCGGATGTGGAAGTCGCGCGCGGCGGGGTTTTCGATACGCATGACCAAGCGCCCATGGGTCCAAGTCAAAAGGCCACGCAGTGGGTAGCTTTTCCCGTCATCGGGGAAGGAGAGGTAGAACTGCCGGAAGTTCTTGCAGATTGGCAACGGAGATGCCATCGCCGAACTCGTCGACGAGCCGACGGGCGAGGTTGCGGCTGAGCTGGCTGCCGTAGTCTGCGCGCGCATGCCCACCTTGCTCTTCGTGCACGATGCGCTGCCCGATAAGCCAGCAGGCCTCGACCATCAGGATGTTGACGGCTACGGAAGTCTTCTGCCGAGCCTTCTGGGGAATGGCGCGAACTTCCTCCAGCAGGCGGGAAGGGATGGCGCGGCCGCGGCACGCTGCGGTCGCGCCACTGGACCGCGGGTGCGAGCACGCCGTGGTAGCGGCGCAGGCCCTCAGCGGGTAGCTGCGGGCCGTGCGGGGCTCCCGGATGCCGTTGCGCGGGCGCTTGGGATACTTCCGGGCCAACTCGCTGGAGTGGGCCGCGGGCGAGGAGCGTGCTCGGTGGGCGCGGGGCACTGTAGTGTGCAAGGTCGTCGAGGCCGGGCGTGTCGGCGTGCGCCTGTCGCCGCTCAACAGCTGCAACTCGATGCGCGGCAGCGATCCGGTAGCGCTCGCCACTTGGCTCGCCAAAGCGCTCAACAAGCCCAAGCCCTCGACCTTCTACACGCCGGGCGCCGCGGGCTACACGGACTACCCGACGCTGGCGGGCTGAGCTGCAGATTTTACTGGCTGGAAGCCTCTCATGCAGGGCTGTGGGTGCGCCTTGCCGGGATGCGAGCCTGAGCAAATGTCACGTGATCGTCAGGGTTGAGGCTTTCTGGCCCCCAAGCCCCCGAAAATGCCGTAGATTTCTGCATCGGGGCGCACCGGGCTGCGAAGAAACCTCGGCCAGTGCCCCCCCTGAGGGCCCTTCCACCATGACTCGAGTTGCACCCGCCTCCACTGTTGCCGCGCTGCCGCGGATCAGCGTCGGCGCCATTCCGGCGGATGCCGCCTCGGGCTCGGCCAGCCCGGCGGGCCCGAGGCCCGTGGAGTAGCTCGCATGGTCTCACCCAACTCCTCGTCGCACGACTCGTCGCACTCCTCGGATCTCTACGCGCAGATCTACGAAGAGGTGCGCGCGATTGCCCGCCGCTGCATGGCTCGCGAGCGCGGTTCGCACACGCTGCAGGCGACGGCGCTGGCGCACGAAGCCTTTCTGGCGCTTTCCCGCGCGCAGGAGCGGGGCCCGCTCGATCGTTCCCATGTCGTCGCGCTGGCCGCGCGAGCCATCCACAGGATCCTCGTGAACCACGCCAATGCGCGCCTCACCCGCCGACGCGGTGAAGGACTGCGCGGCGAAGCTCTCGAAGAGGAGCCGATGGCCTGCTCCGGCCCGGATCCGCTCGAGCTGCTGGCGCTGAGCGAGGCCCTGGAAGAACTCGAACGCATCGATGCGCGCCATGCTCAACTGGTCGAGTTGCGTTTCTTCGGCGGACTTTCTCACGACGAGATCGCCCGCATCCAGGGCGTTTCGCCGCGCACCGTCGATGGCGACTGGGCCCTGACACGCGCCTGGCTGCACAGACGCATCTGTGGCGCGAGCAGGACGGGATGAGCCGGCACCAGCGGGTCCGCGCGCTGTTTCTGGAAGCGCTCGAGGCGCCCACCGCCGCACGCGACGAACTCCTGCGCCGCGAGTGCGGCAGCGACGAGGAGCTGCGGGCCGAAGTGGAGAGCTTGATCCAGAGCCACGTGGCCGCGGATTCCTTCCTTGATTCCGGCGCCGTGGCGGCCGGTTTCTCGGTGGCCGAGGCCCTCGCGCGCAGTGACGAATTGTGTGTTGGGCCCTACGTGGCGCAGGCCCTGATCGGCGATGGCGGTTCCTCGCTGGTCTATCGAGCCCGGGACTCGCGCACGGGCGCTCAGGTGGCGCTCAAGCTGCTGCGACCCGGCGCGCTTTCGCCCGAGGCGATCGAGGAATTGCTGGCGGAGGCCGAGGTGCTGCGCCGCCTCGAGCATCCGGGGATCGTGCGCTGCTTCGATTCCGGGCAGGCTCAGGTGCACGGCGCACAGTCGGCCTTTCTAGCCATGGAGCTGGTGCTCGGCTCGACGCTCAGCGTGCATGTGCGTTCCGGCGGATCCACGACGCGCGAGACGCTGGAGCTGCTCGTGCGCGTGGCGCGAGCGGTGCACCACATTCATGAACGCGGCTCTGCTCACAACGATCTCAAGCCCGACAACATCCTCGTCGACGGGACGGGTCAGCCCAAGCTCATCGATTTCGGGTCCGCTCGACGACTCGATCGGGCAGACGACGGACGCCGTGCGCCCGGCGGCACGCCGCGCTACTCAAGCCCGGAGCGGCGGCGAGGCGATGAGCGCTTCGATGGCGTGGCCAGCGATGTATTTTCGCTGGGAGCGATCACGTACGAGTTGCTGACCGGGGAGTCGGCGGTCCGGGACGGGCAGACGGGCGGACGCGAATCCCTAGCGCTGAATGCCACTCGCACGGAACTGCGGGGCGACCTCGACATCATCGTGCGCCATGCCCTGGAGCTGGACCCCTCGCTACGCTCGCGGAGTGCCGCCTTCTTCGCTGACGAATTGGAGCGCTACCTTGCGGGAGATCCGGTGCTCTCGCCGCGACCCAGCATGTACAGGCGGCTGGCAGAGTTCGGCCGAGCCAACCGCGTGCTCGTAGGCGGACTCGCCTCGACGGCGCTGGCCCTGCTGCTCGGCATCGGCGGCACCATGTGGGCATTGCAGCGCGCACGCGAGGCGCGCGATGCGGAGCGAGAACAGCGCCAGCTGGCGGAGGCGAACTTGGAGCAGGCCCGCAACGAACGCAAGCGCGCGGTGAACAGCGCCATGTTCTTGGGCCAGTTGTTCCGTGCACTCAACAACAAGTCGCAGGCCAGGTCGGAAAAGATCGAGAATATGCTCGTGGCTGCCTCGAAGTCGCTGCCTCCGGCGCTGGAGGGCGCGGACGAGGTGCAGTTCACTCTGCACCAAGCCCTGGGAATCGCGCTGGCGGACGTGGGGCGCCACGAACTTGCACTGGAGCAGCTCCAGTTGGCGCTGGAAGTGCTCGATGCCGAGCAACCGGACCAGCTCGACGAGCGTGCCAATCTGCTGATCAACCTGGCGGAGCTTCATCGGTCGCGTGGCGACCCTGGTTCGACGCTGGATCGCCTCGAGGAGGCCGAGCAGTTGATGGCGCAACACCCCTCGATTCCCGAGAGCATGCGGCTGCGCTGCATGATCACGAAAGCTGGAGTCCTGGTCGAGTGCGGGAACTACGGCACGGCGCGCGAACTGATCGGGCAGATCCGCCTGCGAGAAGCCGCCAAGGATGCTCGCACGGACCTCAAGCTGACCACACTCGAGGGCCGGATGCTGAACGAGGAGCGCCGGTTCGAGGAGACGATCGCCTGCACTGCGCCGGCACTGGAAACATCGCGCCAGTTGACGGGTGAACGCTCGGAAGAGACCGCCGAGCTGATGGGCTTGTTGGGCAACGCCTTGAGCGAGTCCGGGAACTTCGCGCCCGCCGAGGAGTTGCTCGAGCAGACGCTCGAGGTGCGGCGCCAGCAGCTCGGCGAGCGCCATCCCCGGACGCTGCAGAGCATGCACAACTTTGCCTCGCTGCTCGCCAAACAGGGTCGACTGCAGGAGGCGCTCGAGTTGCAGGAGCAGGTGGCCCGCGGTCGAGCGCAGGTGCTAGGGCCCTTGCATCCCCGAACGCTCCTGAGTCGCAACAACTACGCCTCGCAACTGCAAAGTGCCGGTCGCCTCACGGAGGCCCTGGCTGAGTTCCGCGCCGTGCTGGAGGGCGCCGAAAAGGCGCTGCCAGAGAACCACTGGCAGCGGGGTCTCTACCATCGGAATCTGGGGGTACTGCTGCACGTGATGGGCGCGACAGGCGAGGCACGGAGGGAATACGAAGCCTGCCTGGCGGTCTGGACGCCGCAGTTCCGGCCCGAGGACCCGCGGCTGGCGGATGTCCGAAAGGTGCTCGCGCTGCTCGAGTAGCGCTGGCAGCGTGCTCATTTGCGCTTGGAAACCCTTACCGGGCCGAAAATACCTTTTCCGCGGATTTCGTTGCGCCCGCGATCAGGGGTTCATGCTTCTCCTGTTGACGGACGCGTTGGCAGACAACAGCGCCGCAGCACCACGACCTGAAACTCTTGTTTTGAAATCCACCGACATGATCCGCCTGACAACCGCGGCACCTCTCATGGGTGCCATCCTGGCCTTTTCCGGTGCCGCCTTGGCCCAGACGAGCTTCACCCCGATCCCCAATGCCAGCGGCCAGCCGGGATCGAACCCCAACGGCTGCTACGTCAACCGTCAACCGCGGGTCAGCGCCGATGGCAGCACGGTGGCCTTTACCTCGTACATCGGCGGCTTCAGCTCTGGCGCCGTGCCGTACAACTACGCGATCTGGACCCAGAACGGCGGCACGGAAGTGATCGCTCCCAGCACGAGCTACGGCGAGAACTACGGATGGGGCAACTGGGGGCTCTCCGGTGACGGCACACTCGTGTGCGGCTCCAACTGGGTCTGGCGTCGCGTGGGCGGGTATCAGGCTCTGGACAGCACGCTCAACCCGCCGCAGTTCCCGCCGGTTGGCTACTCTGCGATTTTCGGTTGCAGCGAGGACGGTTCGGTGCTTGTCGGGCTGCGCACGGGAACGGCCGGGAACCCCAACACCGGCGACTACTTCCGCTGGCAGCTCGGGCAGGGCGCGCCGCAGATCCTGCCCCGCGACCCCCAGCACCCGGATGGCTACTTCGTCTTCAACTGCATCAGCGGTGATGGCAGCGTGGTCGGCGGCCAGACCTGGAGACCCGACCCGGCCCTGTATCAAACCTTCGCTGCGGCGTTGGTGACCCCGGCTGGCGCGACGCTGATCACACCCGAGAGCGCGGGCAACGCGACCCTCCTGCGCGACTTGTCCTTCAACGGCAGCGTCGCGGTGGGACAAGCCAGTCTCAGTGGCCCGCTCGGCGGCTTCGGGCTGGAGTCGTTCCGCTGGACCGCCGCGGGCGGGTTGCAGGTGCTGCCCACGCCCGGCACGACGAGCTCAGCGAATGCCTGCGATTCCTCCGGCGACACGATCGTCGGCACCTACCTGAGCTTCGGCACCGCCGGCACCCGCGCCTATGTCTGGCGTGCCGGCAGCGGCGCGATCGACCTGCAAGATGAGCTGACCAACACCTATGGCCTGGGCAGCGCGCTGCAAGGCTGGACACTGCTGGAAGCGA
>JBIKMH010000025.1:0-58638 GCA_044359355.1 Planctomycetota bacterium
TTCGCCAGCACGATCTTCACGGTGACCTCGGCAGCGCTTGTTTCGATCAGCCTGACGCCGGCGCACAGCTCCAAGGCCCTGGGTCTGACGCAGCAGTTCACCGCGACGGGCACCTACACCGACTCGACCAGTCAGGACATCACCAGCTCCGTCACCTGGTCCTCCTCCTCGAACGCCACGGCCACGATCAGCAACGCAGCGGGCACCAAGGGCTTGGCCACCACCGTCGCCACTGGCAGCACGACCATCAGCGCCACGCACTCTGGCTCTGGCGTGTCGGCGAACACGAGCTTCACGGTCAGCGCGGCCGAGCTGGTCTCGCTCGCAATCACGCCGGCGAACAGCTCCAAGGCGCTGGGGCTGACGCAGCAGTTCACCGCCACGGGAACCTACACCAATGGAACGACGCAAGATCTGACCACGACCGTTACTTGGTCCTCCTCCTCGACCGCCACGGCCACGATCAGCAACACCGCAGGCACCAAGGGCCTGGCCACCACCGTCGCCACCGGCAGCACGACCATCACGGCCACCCACTCCGGATCTGGCGTGTCCGCCAACACGAGCTTCACGGTCAGCGCGGCCGAGCTGGTCTCGCTCGCAATCACGCCGGCCAACAGCTCCAAGGCGCTGGGGCTGACGCAACAGTTCACCGCGACGGGCACCTACACCAATGGAACGACGCAAGATCTGACCACGACCGTAACTTGGTCCTCCTCCTCGACCGCCACGGCCACGATCAGCAACGCAGTGGGCACCAAGGGCCTGGCCACCACCGTCGCCACCGGCAGCACGACCATCACGGCCACTCACTCTGGATCTGGCGTGTCGGCGAACACCAGCTTCACGGTCAGCGCGGCCGAGCTGGTCTCGCTCGCAATCACGCCGGCCAACAGCTCCAAGGCCCTAGGGCTGATGCAGCAGTTCACCGCGACGGGGACATACACCGACGCCACGACGCAAGACCTGACCACGACCGTTACTTGGTCCTCCTCCTCGACCGGCGTTGCCACGATCAGCAACGCAGCGGGCACCAAGGGCTTGGCCACGACCGTTGCCATCGGCAGTACCACCATCACCGCCACAGACCCTAGCTCGGGAAGTACGGCCAACACAGGCTTCACTGTGACCGGCTCCCTTGTCACGGCCACGGGCGGCACAGTCACGGACTACACGCTGAACGGGGTCAACTACCGAGCTCACAGCTTCACCTCTGTTGGGAGCGCAAGCCTAAACATCACCAACGGTGGAGTGGTGGAGGTTCTCATCGTTGGCGGAGGAGGGGGCGGCCTTGGGAGTGACAACGGATCAGGCGCCGGCGGTGGAGGCGGAGCCGGCGGCCTGATCTTCACGAGCCTCACGCTGATTCCAGGAGCGTACGCTGTCACTGTGGGTGGCGGTGGCAATGGAGGCGGGGCTAACTTGCAAAATGCTGGCGCTGGCGGCAATTCCGTATTCGGTTCTTGGATCGCCCTGGGCGGAGCCCGCGCTAGTCGGTCAAATCCTGCCGAGTCAGGGGGCAGCGGGGCCGGTGCTTTTGGTCGTGGGTTCACCGGAGGCAGCGCCACCCAGCCGGGTTCTGCTTCCGGCGGGTTCGGCAGTGCGGGCGGCAGCAGTGGAGCCAACCCCGGCGGCGGTGGCGGCGGTGGCGGCGCCGGAGGGGTGGGGTCTGCTGCCTCTACGGTCACTGGCGGAGCGGGTGGCGCTGGGAGGTCTTACGACATCTCGGGAGAGCTGCGGTCCTACGCAGGCGGAGGCGGCGGCGGTTCCCAGTCCGGCACTGGCTTTGGTGCGGCAACTGCGGGCGGTGGCAACGGCGGCGCAGCCTCGCAGGCCGGCGCAAGCGCGACGGCCAATAGAGGGGGCGGCGGCGGCGGCGGCGGAACTTCCGGTTGGGGAGCGGCGGGCGGGAATGGAGGATCGGGAGTCGTGATCGTGCGCTATGTCCGAGGCTAGCGAATGAAACTGCGCCCTTTGGCTGGACTCGGAGCGCTCCAAATCCAGCTAGCTCAAGGGCTTGGCGTATGCCCCTGTGGGCGGGCACCGTAGCGGGCCTAAGTCGGCTTCCACTCCACACTTCGGGAGATCGGAGTCCAGCCATGGGGAGCAGTTTCCATGCGCCCCCCCCCAGCACGCGATAGCGGCCCTTGCCGCAGCTGTTCACGGACAGAACTGCACGCTCAGGCCATTCGAGAAGTTGAAATTCGCGCCACCCGCGGCGGGATCGCGGTACCAGAGCACGAAGTGCCGCGTGTCCCCAGGCAGGATCGGACCCGCCGCCGGCAAGGAGCCGAAATTCAGCAGATAACCCGCATCCCCCGTCGAAGTCGTGTTGATCGCGGGCAGTCGGACAAAAGGCGATCCCAGACAGAGGATACCGTTCCCGGCAGGCGTGCTCGCCTGCGTGGCGCTGTAGGCATACAACGCCAGCTTGTTGGCCGGTGCCCCGGAAGTCAGCAGTTGGAAATTGTTGGCCGCGATGCTGGCGCTGCCGGCGTAGCTCATCAGCGCCGATCCGCCGGTGGAGTTGGGCAGCGCGGAGCAATAGCTGCTTGGTGCAGGACAACCCGCGGGGCGGCTCCACAGTTCCACTTGTCCTGCCAAGCTGAAGTTGGGGCTGCGCGCCGGCACGCCGATAGCGAGTTCCGCACGACCATCGTTGTTGAGGTCCCCTAGCCCGTCGAGTCCCTGCCCGAAGCGCTGACCGGTGCCCGTACCGTTGAAACTGTAGAGCACCGCTCCATTGGCCCCCGAAAGGACCTGCACGTAGCCCGACCCGCCGAAGCTGAACTGATCGGCGCCCACGAGCAGATCATCCTTGCCATCGCCATTGAGATCGCCGCCGTTCGCCAGCGAGCTCGCGAAGCGATCGCCCGCGGCGAGCCCCGTCACGGTGTAGAGCAGCGCGCCGCTTGCGCCCGAGTACACCGAGACATAGCCCGTGTCCGGCGCAAACACGCTGCCATCCTGCGTTGCTCCGATGGCGTACTCGCCCAAGCCATCGCTGTTCAGATCACCGAGCGCGCACAGCGTCGTGCCGAAGCGATCGCTGCCATTGGTTCCGTAAGTGCGCAGCACGCTGGCATTGAGCCCCGAGTACAGCCGCGCTCCGCCGGTCATCGACCCGACCAGGAAATCCGGCCGCCCGTCGCCGTTGAGATCACCCACGCCCGCCACGCTCTGGCCGAGGCGCTGATTGGTCTGCGTGCCCGTGATGGTGAACAACGCGGTGCCCGTGGCACCGGAGTAGACCACGGCAACGCCGCGCTGCGTGCCCCCGCTGGGCGAGGCGGCGCCTCCCGCGAGGATCTCGGACTTGCCGTCGAGGTTGAGATCCCCGATCGCCGTCACCTGAAAGCCGATCTGATCGTTGGCCTGAGGACCGCCGAGCGTCAGCAACAGCGCCCCGTTGGCGCCGGAGTGGACGAAGACTCGGCCCTCGACGCCGGGTCCGCTGCCCGGCGCGCCGATCAGCAGCTCCGGACGGCCATCGCCGTTGAGATCGGGGCAGCTCTCCACATCGGCGCCGAATTGTTCGGAGCTCAGCGTTCCCTGCAACGTGTACAGCGCCGCCCCGCTGAGGCCCGAGTAGACGCGCACGTAGCCCTCGCCGGGCAGGAAGGCGCTCCCGTCCTCGGGCGCACCCACCGCAAAGTCCGGGCGGCCATCGAGATTGACATCGCCGAGGCCCGCGACCGACCAGCCGAAGCGGTCGTTGGCCTTCTCGCCGTTGAGCGTGCCATAGAGGGTCTGAGCGGAGACCGGCAGGCTGCAGGCCAGCAGGGCTGCCAGAGGAAGGGGCAGAGGCAGGTTCTTCATCGGGGATGGCCAGCGCGTCGAACACGCTGTTCCCAACCCTACCCCGGCCAGCGACCGCTGGCGGGAGCGATTTACCGAGGCCGAGGTCGGCTTTGCGTCACCAGATGCCCGGCCTCCGGCAGGACGATCCGCTGCATGGCGAGATCGACGGCCTTGGGGCTGCCGGGCAGTGCGATCACGACCTTGCCGCGCACCAGTCCGGCGCAGGCGCGCGAGAGGATCGTGGCGCTGCCGATCTCGGCGTAGCTCAAGTGGCGAAAGAGCTCGCCAAAGCCGGGGATTTCGCTGTCGAACAATTCGAGCAGCACCGGGTAGGTGACATCGCGCGGAGCGATGCCCGTGCCGCCGGTCGTGATCAGCAGATCGACATCCTCGGCCTCCACGCCTGCGAGCACCGCCGCGCGGATCTCCGCGCGCTCATCCCTGACGATCGCGCGCCGCACCACGAGATGCTGCGCGGACTCGAGCAGCTCGACGATGCGCGGACCGCCTCGGTCCGTGGAGCCATCGCGCGTGTCGCTGATCGTGATCACGGCGCAGCGGATCGGCGCGGCTCCCGCCTTGCGGTGCGCTTCGAGGCTCATGAGCGCAGCGAGCGGAACAGTGCCGCCAGCTTCTTCACACGCGCGAGATCGACCCGCTCGGCGACATCGCCGCCGCGTTTGAGGCTGGTGCCGACGATCGCTCCGCTGGCGTGCGAGAGCAGTTCGCGCGCGTTTTCCTGCGTCAGCCCCGAACCGAGCAGCACGGGCACGGAGCCCGCGGCCAAGGCCGCTTGCGCCACCGCCTCGGGAGTCGGTGGCGAGCCGGTCGCGCGGCCCGAGACGATCACGGCATCGGCTAGGGAACGATGCGCGATGTCCGCAACGGCCTCCGCCAGGCTCTCGCGCGAGAGCGGTGTCGCGTGCTTGACTTGAGCATCGGCGAGGATCGCCGCGCGCGCTCCCAGCCGGGCGCGCTCGCGCAGCGTTTCGTGCGCGCGGCCTTCGATGATGCCCTGATCGGTCACGGCCGCGCCCGT
Source organism: Planctomycetota bacterium (assembly GCA_044359355.1). Taxonomy (GTDB): domain Bacteria; phylum Planctomycetota; class UBA1135; order UBA1135; genus SYGM01. The sequence goes on from JBIKMH010000025.1 coordinate 4,841, forward strand.
GTGCACGTTGACACGAAAGAAATCGAGGTCGAGCGCCGCCGCGATGCCCAAAGCGGCGCGAGCGTCGTTGCGCAGCACGTTGACGCCCAGCGGCAGTCCGTGCACGGCGGCGCGGATCGAGAGCAGCGCCGCGCTGAGCGCCGCGATCGTTTCGGCGGGCACGGACTGGGGATGGAAGGGCACATCGCCGAAGTTCTCGACGATCAGCGCATCGCAGCCGCCGAGTTGCAGCGCGCGCGCATCGCGCACGGCGAACTCGATCACGGCCTGCAGCGGCTGCTGTGCGCGCGGCGCGCCAGGCAGCGCTCGCAGGTGCACGACACCGATCAATGCGGGCCTGATCAATGCGGGCCCACTGGATGCAGGGCGGCGACGCAGGAATGGAACGGTGCTCAAGCCAAACTCCTCGCAGGATCGCAAAGCGGGGCCGCGAGGGAACGCCGAGTGGAGCCAGAGACGGGATTCGAACCCGTAACCCCCGCTTTACGAAAGCGGTGCACTACCGTTGTGCTACTCTGGCCTGTCGGAGATGCCCCCTCTTCGGCAGAAAGAGGGGCTGATATTAAAGCGTGAGCCGCGCCATCCTTCCAGAGGCGCGGCTCGCAGAACTGGAGGGGGGTAGAAGTTTCCCACTCCCCCACCGGGGCTGGCTCAGTTGCCGGCAGCGGCATGGCCGCCCATCGACAGGCCCATCAGGACCTTGGCGCGGGCCGCGTTGTCCATCTGCGCCACGGCCAGCACCGAAGCCGCCGCCTGGCGGACCGCCAAGGCGGCCGTGCCGTGCGCCACGCCGGAGACAGCGTTGAGGCCGTCGGCGTTGAGCGCGCTCGCATTGCGGCTGAGGATGCCGACCAGCGCGCTGGCGGCGGCCTTGCGGACCTCCTCCGAGCGGGCATCGTCGACCAGCACCGCGACGATCGCGCTCGTCTCACCGGCGCCACCCGCGGCACCCAGCGCGTGCAGGCTGGGAATCGCGACCGCGTCGGTGCGGTTCTTCAGCACACCGCTGAGCGCCGGCAGGGCGCTGCTGACATCGCTCGTGCCGTGCGCGAGGTGCGCCAGCGTGTTCGCGGCACGGGCCGCGAGGTCTTCGGCCAGCGCGCGATCGCCGCTGAGCTCGCCCGAGAGCGCGCCCATCACGGCCGAAAGGTCACGGGCGTCGGTCAGCACGCCGGCGATCTTGTCGCCGTAGGCAGCCGTGGCGTCCTCGGCCTTCTCCGCGAGCACCATCACAGGCACCTTCGCGAGGCGCTCGTCTTCCTTGAGACCGTCGATCACGGCGGCCGTGGTCATGTCGCTCAGCGACTCGGCCACAAGGATCGCATCGACATGTCCGCGATGAGCCTGGAGCAGGCCCATGCCGCCCGTCGCCTGCTGCGCCACGAACACGCCGCCGGCGCTGAGGCCGCTGGAGATGGTCGTCGCGCGCTCGCTGTTGCCATCGATGACGAGCACCACGCGGGCGACTTCACGGGCGACGGAGGCGGAGAGTTGCGCGACCACATCGGCCGAAGCGCTCTTGCCCGGCATCGAAGCCAGATTGCCCAGCGCGATGGCCGCTTCAGAGCGGATCGCGCCGTCGGTGCTCGCGAGAGCGGCGCTGAGGCCGCCGGTGAGGCCGCTGCGCAGGCCGCCGAGCACCTGGCACAGCGCGGCACCGGTGCTGCTGTCGCCGTTCTTGACCGACCAGCCGAGCGCCATGTCGATCGCGGGCACGCCCGCGGCGTAGATGGCGGTCAGGGCGGCATCGGCCGAAGCCTTCCACTCGCCCACATCCTTGCCGGCCTTCTCCATCGCGGCCAGCGCCTTGTGCTCGGCGCACCAGGCGCGCGCGAGACCGGCGAGGGCTTCGTTGGAGCCGGCGTTGAGGTGCAGCGCGTGCAGATACGAGAGCTTGCTCATCTCAGCGGCGTAGATATCGCGCGGGCAGGCCCGGGAGCTCAGCTGGCGATCCTTCCACGACCAGAGCACGTCGCTCCACATGCCATCGGCCAGCACGTTGTCGCGCTTGTAGTAGTAGTCTTCGCCCTGCAGCATGAATAGTTCCGCCGCCGAACCGGCGGCGCGCAGGCGCACCGCGCTCTCGGAAGCAGCCTTGCGTACCGACTCGTCCTTGTCGGACGAAGCCAGCATCAGCAGGCCCGGGGCCGCGCGCTGGTCGCCGATCTGGCCCAGCGTGTGGACGATCGCGCGGCGCTGCGCGGCCTCTTCGGTGTGCAGCGCCGCGAGCAGCGGCACCACCACATCCGAGCCGATGCGCGTCAGCGTCAGCATCGCAAGGTCGCGGCGATCCTTGTCGACGTCGGCGCCCAGCAGGTTGACCAGCGCGCCCGCGGCGTACTCGCCGTGCTCGCTCGCCAGCGTGCGCGTGGCGCGCAGACGCTCGGTGGGATCGAGTTCGGTGTCCGTCGCCTTGCCGACGAGACCTTGGATGGCTTCCGAGTCGGCCTTGCGCGTCACGCGCTCCTGAATCGAGAGCGACAGCAGCCGCTTGGCGATCAGTTCGAAGTCCCCGCCCTCGACCAACAGGTCGGTCCACGTCTGCGAGGGCGTGCTCTGCCATAGATCGAAGGCCTGAGCCTGCGTCGGGCCCATGCCCAGCAGCTTGCGGAACGTGGTGAGCGATTCGGCACGGCGACCGCGCTGCAGAAGGTCGACACCTTGGTTGAAGGTGTCCGAGACCTCATCGGCGCGGGCCTGTAGGGTCAGCGGGGAGACGGCGAACGCGGCCAGGGCGGCGACGAAGATCGTCCGGCGCAATCCGGTCATGGGGAGTCCTAGTAGGGGATGAAGACGGGGCGCGTCTGTGACGGGGGGGGATGGACAGGGGGTCCCCAGACCGCCGCGCCCGTGCGCGACGGGGGGGGCCGGAGGGTTTCAAGTTGCGGGATGATACCGAGGAAGAGGGTTCGGTCAAGAACCCGATCAGTCCCACTTCCCGCGCCCCCTACCCCGGGGGAGGGCTGAGGCAACCGGGAATCCGGCCCGACCGGCCCGACCGGCCCAACCGGCCTCGCCGATCCCGGCGAGCATCACGAGCTCCAGCACAGCTTGCCCAGCACTCGTCCCGGGGCCGCGCCGGTGGCTTCCCGGCAGGTCGAGGGGATTCCCAGCACGCAGCGCGCCGCCAGCACGGCGAACACCAGCCCTTCGCGGGCATCCGGGTCGATCCCCCGCTCGCGGGAGGAGCAGACTTTCCGGCCGGTGAGCCGGGCCAGCGCCTGCATCCAGGGACAGTGGTGCACCCCGCCGCCCGCCACCAACAGTTCCCCCACGGCGGAGTGTTCCGGGAGCCGGGCCAGATCCTGAGCGATGGTGCGGGCCAGAAATTCGACGGCGCTGGCGCACAGATCCGCGGGCTCGACGCAGCCGAGTGAGCGCGCCTCCTCGAGGCAGCGCTCGACCCACGCCTCGCCGAAGGTGTCGCGGCCGGTGCTCTTCGGCAGCGGCAGCCCGAAATAGGGATGCTCCAGCCAGCGCTCGACCAGCGCGGCCTGCACCCGGCCGCGGGCCGCGGCGGCGCCGTCGCGGTCGAAGGGCTGCCCCAAGAAGCGCCGCGCCAGTCCGTCGAGCAGGCTGTTGGCGGGGCCCGTATCCCAGCCGCGCACGCTGCCATCCGCACCCAGCACCGTCAGGTTCGCCATGCCGCCGAGGTTCAGGATCACGGTCGGTCGCGGCAGCGCGCGGAAGATCGTCCCATCCGCCAGCGCCGACAGCGGCGCGCCCTCGCCGCCGGCCGCGAGATCCGCCTGACGAAAATCGCAGGCCACGGGCGCGCCGGCCGCCTGCGCGACATGATCGCCCTCACCCAGCTGCAGCGTCGCCTTGTCGCCGGCGAGCGCTCCATCGTGGTGCCACACGGTCTGTCCGTGGCTTCCGACCAGATCGAGCGCCAGCCCCTCGCGCTGTGCCAGCGCGCGCGCCGCGGATCCGAAGGCGCAGCCCAGATCCCGCGACAGTCGCGCGCTCTCCGCCAGAGCGCAGGGAGCGCCATCGAGCACGGAACGCAGGCGCGCATGCAGCGGCGCCGCGAAGGGCAGGGTCTCGAAGCACACAAGCTCCGGCGCCGCCAGCTCTGCGCCATCCATGACCAGGCGCGCGAGCGCCACGTCGATGCCATCGGCGGAGGTCCCCGAAAGCACGCCGGCGACCACGGCCCCCTCGCCGAGCAGGCGAGCGCGCGCACGATCGAGCGCATGAACAGGTAGACGGGGCACGAGCGAGAGAGTAGCGAGTGCCGCGCAGGCGTGGCATCTTCTTCCCTGCCATGAGCGAGCGCGCAGCCAAGCCCAAGGGCGTGATCCTTGTCGTCGACGACGATCCCGACATCCGCCTGACCCTCGAGATGACGCTGCGCTACGCTGGCTACGAGGTCTGGACCGCACGCGACGGGGCCGATGCACTGGCGCGGGTGGAGGCCGAGGCCCGCGAGGGCCGCGCTCCGGATCTGGTCCTGAGCGATCTCAAGATGCCGCGCCTCGATGGGCTGGGGCTCTTGGACGCGATGCGCAAGCAGAACGAAGAGCTGCCCTTCGTGATGATCTCCGGCCACGGCGACATCGCCACCGCCGTCGACGCCATGCAGCGCGGCGCGCAGAACTTCCTCGAGAAGCCGCTCAGCGACGAGCGCGTGCGCGTGACGGTGCGCGGCGCGCTGCGCATGCGCGAACTGGCGCGCGAGAACCTGCGCCTGCGGCAGAAGCTCAGCGCCGCCGAGCCGCTGATCGGCAGCAGCCCCGCCATGCAGCGCCTCGCGCGGGAGCTGCCGCGCGTTGCGGCCTCGGACGCCTCGGTGCTGATCACGGGCGAGAGCGGCACGGGCAAGGAGGTCGTGGCGCGCGCCCTGCACGCGCACTCCCCGCGCGCCGAGGGCCCGTTCGTCGCGGTCAACTGCGCGGCGATCCCGCCCGAGCTGATCGAGTCGGAGCTGTTCGGCCACGAGAAGGGCAGCTTCACCGGAGCGCACGAGCGGCGCACGGGGCACTTTGAGAATGCCGACGGCGGCACCCTGTTCCTCGACGAGGTCGGCGACATGCCGCTGCCGGCGCAGGCCAAGGTGCTGCGCGCGCTGGAAACGCGGCGCATCACGCGCGTTGGCGACAGCCGCGAGATCGCCGTCGACATCCGCGTGGTGGCCGCAACGCATCAGGATCTGCAGGCCATGGTGCGCGAGAAGAGCTTCCGCGAGGATCTGTACTACCGGCTCAACGTGGTGCCCGTGCACCTGACGCCCTTGCGCGAGCGCGTCGAGGACATCGCGCCGCTCGCCCAGCACTTCCTGCGAGAGGTCTGCGCGCGCTCGGGCCGCGCGAGCATGAGCCTTGACCCGCGCGCGCGCGCGCTGCTGGAGGCGCAATCTTGGAACGGCAACGCACGGCAGCTGCGCAACGTGATCCAGGGCGCGCTGGTCTTCGCCGAGGGCGACCAGCTGACGCCCGAGCATCTGGAGACGATTCTCGAGCACGGACAGGGCCCGGCGCGCGCGAGCTCGAATGCGCGCGCGCCTGCCGCCGGCGGACAGCCCGATCCCTTCGAAGCGGAGAGCTTCGAGGCCTTCAAGGAGCAGTCCGAGAAGCTCTTCATCCAGAAGAAGCTCGCGGAGCACGGCGGCAACGTGAAGCGCACGGCCGAGGCGCTCGGCATGCAGCGCAGCCACATGTACAAGAAGCTCGAGCGCTACGGCCTGCGGTGAGCGGCCCCCGCAAAGCAGCACGCCCCGCGCGGGGCGGGGCGTGCCTTGTCCGGAGGAAACTTTGGGTTTCGATCAGGGCAGCTTGAGCTTCATGCCGAGGCGCACCGCTTCCGGGCTCTTCATCTGGTCCTTGTTGAGCTCGTAGATTTCCTTCCAGCGGTTGCCGTCGCCCAATTCGCTCTTGGCGATCTTCCATAGGCTCTCGCCCTTCTTGACCTCGTGGATCCGACCGCCGGTCATGACCGCTTCCTGCTTGGCCGCGCCCTTGGCACCCGCGTTCTTGGCGGCGGGGGCCGCGGCGGGAGCCGGCGACTCGGGCGCCACTGCCAGGGCCTCGACATCGAAGATCGGCACCAGGATCTTTTCGCCGGGCTGGATGTCGTCGCGGCCTTCGTTGGCGTTCTTCAGCAGCGAGAACTTCGCGCCGTTGCCGTACAGGCGCTCGGCCAGCTTGACCCAGCCGTCACCCTCCTGCCAGGTGTAGAACATGCGCTTGTCATCGAAGGAGGGGCTCAGGCCGTCGGCGCTCTTCAGCAGGCTGCCGGCCGGCAGCACGACGGCGGGAGCGGGTGCCGGAGCAGCCACCGGCTCCTTCGCCGCCGCGGCCGCGGCCACGGGCGTCTCCACGTTGACGCTCAGCAGGGGCGAGTTGCCCTCGGTGGCGGCCGGCTTGGCGTTGGGCTTCTCACCCAGCTTGGCGGCGTTCTCCTTGTCGAGCGGCTTGTCGCTGGAGAGCGACACCACCAGAACGATCGCGATGACAAACAGGACGGTGAGGACGACGAACTTCTCGACTTTGGCCATAAACTTGCGCGGAGCCTTGCTCGCAAACCCTTGCGGCGTAGAGACTTGTGATTCTGTTTCGAGGCCCTGCGCGGCACTCGCGCGGACCTCAAGGGTCTTATGCGCAACCACGCCGCCGAGCGTCAACAACAAAGCGCGACTTTCCCACCTGTTTTCCACAAGCGGGAGTGGCTGGAGAAGCTGGAGGCACAGCTTCTGGCACACTGTGGACCGGCCGATCGGGTCGATAGGATGAGCGCCGGGATGCTCTCCTTGTCCGAAGTTCGCCACCCGGCCACGCCGCTGCTCGACGCGCGCGGGGAACGCCTGCCGAACTGGCGCGATCCGGCCGTGCTCGGACTGCTGGCGCTGGTGGCGGCGCTGGAGTTGCTGGCCTACTTCCTCGCCGAGGGCTATCCGATCGCGGATGCGGTCGAGTACATGGAGCGCGCGCGCGCCCTGGTCAGCGGCCAGCGCATCGTCGACGCAGGCGCGATCCGACCCTTCGGCTTCTCGCTGCTGCTGGCGCCGGTGTTCCTGCTTTCCGACTGGCTGGGCATCACGGACCCGCGCTCGAACCTGTGGGCGATCTGCGCGCTGCAGATGCTGCTCTCGCTGGCGCTGGTGTTCGTCGTGACGCGCATCGGCGCCCGGCTGGGCGGGCGCAACTGCGGTCTCGTCGCGGGCTTTCTGCTCGGCACCAACCCGATCTTCCTCGAATACTGCGCGATGCCGATCTCCGGCATCGCCGCCGCGCTGTGCATCGCGCTGGGCATCGAAAGCCTGCTGGAACGCGGCAACGCGCGGCGCATGTGGATCGGCTCGATCTGGCTCGCGCTCTCGGTGCTGATGATCTACCAGTGCCTGCTGGTGGTCGGCACGATCGCGTTCGTGATCCTGCTGCGCGACCGACGCGCGGCTTGGAAGCCGCTCTCGATCCTGACCGGCGCGCTGATCGCCGCCGTGGTGCTGCAGGTGCTGCTCGACAAGCTCGTCTACGGCTCCTTCGGGGCCAGCCTGTGGACGTACCTGTGGCAGAAGGTCGGCGGATTGCTGACCTCGGCCTGCGTCTGGATCGGATGGCGCGAGGGCGCGCACTTTTTCTATTCCATTTCCTTCAGCGCCCAAGGCGATGCCTACCTCGGCACGGACGATCTCACGCCGCGCTCGATCCAGCCGCCGCTGTACTACTTCAAGAACCTGCCCGACATGCTGGTCTGGCCGGTGCTGGGCCTGTTCGTGCTGGGCATCGCGCGCAGCCTGCGCCGTCCGCGGTGGAAAACCTCGTTCCTGCTGCTGGTCTTCGGGCTCAATCTGGCGGTGCTGACGCTCAACAGCTCGAAGGATTTCCGGCTGTGGCTGCCGCTGATGAGCTGCGTGGCGCCGCTGTGCGCCTTCGGGGGAGCCGGTGCGTGGAGTCCGCTGTTCGCGCACCACGGCGGGCGCAACCTGTTCTGGAGGCGCGTCTTCACGCTGCTGATCGCCGCGAGCACGCTGGCCTTCTCGATTCGGCCGTTCTTCTCTCAGAATCGCCGCGAATTCGCGGGTTACTGGCAGGCCATGGATTTCGTCAACCGGCTGGCCGAGGAGGCCCAAGCCTCGCGTCAGGCGCTCGCGGCTCGCACGCTCAGCCAAGAGGCCGACCCCGTGCGCGTCGTGTTCGACTACAACTGGTCCGTCTACCTGCGCCAGTCGCCGCTGATCGAACTCGTCAAGCTGCCCTGGCAGGTCAACCTGTGGAAAAGCCGGTTGACGACCCCGGCCCGGCGCGCGCAGGTGTTGAGCGAGATCTCGGAAGCCGACATCTTCGTCGTGCACCAGCCGGTGCTGACCAATGCCCCGGACCTGTTCGCGTGGGTCAACACGCACTTTCAGGTGGTGGCGGCCTTCTACGACCAGCGCACTTACGAAAAGGGGCTCGGCCCGATCCTCGTGCTGGGCGCGCGACGCTTCGTGTCAGGCGAACAGCGCTTCTTCGAGATCGAGGAGCGCTGCGATGCGGAGCGCTTCGTGCGCGAGCAGCGCCTGACGCGTGGACCGCGCTGGCAGAGCCCCGAGGGCGACGAGCTGCTCGAACTGCTCGGCTGGGAGTACTGCGCGCTGCCGCCGCAGAACTACGGCTGGATCACCTACCACTGGTACTCGCCGACCGGCATTCGCCGTCCCTACACGATGCTCGATCGGCTCACGGCGCGCGATGAGACCAACGCGTGGCAGAACAACCACGAGCCGGGCTGGGGCATGCAGAAGATGGAAGCCTGGGCGCCGGGCACGCGCGTCAGCGAGGGCTATCTGGTGGTGCCGAGCACCCATCCCTACCAGCACGGCGGACCACTTCGCCCGGTCGGCGGCGGCTATCGGCGCGGGGACTGGCTGCCGATGCGGCTGTGGATGGGCATCGTGGAATACGATGCCGAGGCGCTGGCCCGGGGCGAGGCCACGATCGTGCGCACGCTCGAGCCGATCCTTTCCGTCGGCAAGGACCCCCTGGCGGCGCTAGCGGACGGAACCTTCCTCAGCCCCGATGGCACACAGTGGAGCGCCGACGGACTGGTGCTCGTCGGCAACCTGTTCCTGCCGATCCCGGACATGGCGCGGCTGCCAGACGATGGCCGGCCGGTCCCGCCCTAGCTAATCTATAGAGGATGCACCGCCTGCTCTTCGCTCTGCTTGTGGGCCCCGGCCTGCTTTGCGCCTGCAACTCCCCCGCCAAGCCCGCTCCGGCCGTCGACGAACCGCATCGGCGCGCCGAGCCGATCAGCGACGAGGAATGGCAGGCGGCGCGACCCAAGCCGCCGCAGGGCGATCCGGTCGAGGCGCGCTACCTCGACTACCGCAACGGGCGCCATCTGGCGCTGGTCAACGAGTCGCACACCGCCGCCGACAACCTGTACTCCGAACGACGCCGGCTCGACGAGGCGCTGACCAAGGTCGGCCGCAACGAGATCCTCGACGCGCTCGAGGAGCGGCTGCGCGAGCAGGGTTACTTCAAGTTCGCCCGCGGCGGTCCGGCGCCGACGCAGGGCGGCGGACGGCTGACGACCGCGCTGGAGTTCCGGCGGGGCAGCGAGGTGGTCCACATCGTGTCGCCGGGCGGCGGCGGCGATGCGGAGCGCAAGGCCTACCTCGCCTGCGTCAACGACTTCATCCAGCTGTACACCAGCATCCTGCAGCTGCAATCGGTCGAAGGTGCGCCGGGCTGGGAAAACCAGAGCTACGCCAAGCCCGCCAAGCCGGGCACCAAGCCCAAACAGCCATGAGACGCGCGCTGGCGATCATCCCCGCCCGCCTGGCCTCGACCCGTCTGCCGCGCAAGATGCTGCTGGAAGCGGCCGGCCTGCCGCTGGTCGTCCACACGGCGCGCAACGTCGCCTCCAGCGGCGCCTTCGCGCGCGTGGTGGTCGCCACCGACGCGGCCGAGATCGCGCAGGCGGTACGCGCGCACGGCCACGAGGCGCTGCTGACCCGCGCCGACCATCCCTCGGGCACCGACCGCATCCATGAGGCCTGGCAGCAGTTGTCGGCCGCGGGCGAGCAAGCCGAACTGATCGTCAACGTGCAGGGCGACGAACCCGAGCTGGAGCCGGCGGATCTGGCGCGGCTCGCGGCGGTCTTTGACGAGGCCGGAGCGGACTTTGGACTGGCGACGCTGGCGCTGCCGCTGTCCGACCCGGCCTCGATCGAAAGCCCCAGCATCGTCAAGGTCGTCTTCGATCGCCGCGGCCGCGCCCTCTACTTCTCAAGGGCTGCCATTCCCGCCGCCGGGCACGGGACGGAAACGGAAAGGGAACCCAAGAAGATCGTTCACCATCGGCACATCGGCGTGTACGCTTTCGATCCGGCTGCGCTGGGTCGGTTTTGTTCACTGCCCCGGGGCGACTACGAGATGCGCGAAAGCCTCGAACAGCTGCGCTGGCTCGAAGCCGGATATGGGTTGCGCGTGGTGCTGGCCACCCGCGCTCCGGTCGGCATCGACACCCGCGAGGACTTCGAGCGCTTTGCGGAGCGCGCCGCTCGTCAACGCACAGGTGATCCCACCACGATCTAGGCAGGCAGCAACAACCCTTCGGAATGGCCAAGCACATCTTCATCACGGGCGGCGTCGTTTCGAGCCTCGGCAAGGGGCTCACCTCGGCCGCCATCGGCATGATCCTCGAGCGCCGCGGTCTGACGGTCTCGATGCAGAAGCTCGACCCCTACATCAACGTCGACCCGGGCACGATGAGCCCGTTCCAGCACGGCGAGGTGTATGTCACCGAGGACGGCGCGGAGACCGACCTCGATCTGGGCCACTACGAGCGCTTCACCCACGCCCGCATCAACAAGGCCTCCAACTACACCACCGGCAAGATCTACTCGCAGGTGATCGCCAAGGAGCGGCGCGGCGACTACCTCGGGCGCACCGTGCAGGTGATCCCCCACATCACCGACGCGATCAAGGAGGCGGTTCACGAGGGCGTGACCCGGGCCGAGGAGGCGCAGGGTCGGCCGGTCGATGTCGCCATCACCGAGATCGGCGGCACCGTGGGCGACATCGAAAGCCTGCCCTTCCTCGAGGCGGTGCGCCAATTCGCGCTCGAGCGGCCGCTCGGCGACTGCCTGTTCGTGCACCTGACGCTGCTGCCCTATCTGCGCGCTTCGGGCGAGATGAAGACCAAGCCCACCCAGCAGTCGGTCGGCAAGTTGCGCGAGATCGGCATCATGCCCGACATCCTGATCTGCCGGACCGAGCAGCCCATGACGCGCGAGATGGCGCAGAAGATCTCCTTGTTCTGCAACGTGCGCCCCGAGGCGGTGATCGAGGAGCGCGACGTGGATTTCTCGATTTACGAGGTGCCCACCAACCTCGTCGCGGCGGGCCTCGACCGCCTGATCTGCGAACGGCTGCGCTTTCCCTTCGAGCAGCAGACCCCCTTCGATGACTGGAAGGCGATGCTCGAGGACATCCGCAACACCAAGGACACCTGCGAGATCGCAATCGTCGGCAAGTACATCGAGTTGCACGACGCCTACAAATCGATCTACGAGGCCCTGAGCCACGCCGGAATCGCCAATCACTGCAAGGTGCAACTGCGCAAGGTCAGCGCGGAGGACGTGCATGACAAGGGCACCGCGCTGCTCGAGGGCGCGCACGCCGTGCTGGTGCCCGGCGGCTTCGGCGAGCGCGGGGTCGAAGGCAAGATCGACGCGATCCGCTGGGCACGTGAGAACGGCATCCCGTTCTTCGGCATCTGCCTTGGCATGCAGTGCGCCGTGATCGAGTACGCGCGCCATGCGCTTGGGTTGGAAGGCGCCCATACGCTCGAGCATTCGCCGCACACTCCGCATCCGGTGATCAACCTGATGGAAGAGCAGAAGGCCCTGGTCGACAAGGGCGGCAACATGCGGCTGGGAGCCTACGACTGCACGCTGACCCGCGGCAGCCTCGCCCACCGGCTCTACGGAGCGCTTGAAATCCGCGAACGCCACCGGCATCGCTACGAGTTCAACAATGCCTACCGCCCCAGATTCGAGGCTTCCGCGATGAGGCTCTCCGGACTCAATCCGCAGCGCGGACTGGTGGAGATCGTCGAAATCCCCGAACATCCCTTCTTCATCGGCGTGCAGTTCCACCCCGAGTTCAAGAGCAGCCCGCTCTCGCCCCACCCGATCTTTCGCGGCTTCGTGGGCGCAGCACTGCAGTGCGCCAGAAACGGCGGCCGCGGCCGCGTGCTCGCCAGGGAGCGTGCCTAAGTGCGCGCCGGGGACATGTCGCTGCCGGGGGGCAACTTCCGGCTGTTCATCACGCGCCTGTCGTTCCAGTCGATGATGTCGCTGGGAATGATCGAGAATCCGATCACGCGCGAGCGTTCGGTCCATCTCGAGAGCGCGCGGATGCTGATCGCCGACCTGCGCATGCTGCTCGAGAAGACGGAAGGCAACCTCGACGCGGACGAGCGCGAGCACCTGGAGAAGGTGCTGAGCGACCTCGACTACGCGCTCTCGCGCGTCGAAGAGGAGCAGGGCGTCGCCGACGAGGGCTAGCGCCCCGCCTCGCGCAAGGGACGCAGCTCCAGCGCGTGGATGACCACGCGCTCATGCGCGTCGAGCGGCTGGATCAGCAGATCGCCGGGCGGAGCTTCGGTGGGAATCACGAAGCAGTGCTCGTGGCGGCCCGCCTCGATCGGAACGATCAGGCGGCGCACCTTCTGGTATTTGGGGTCCTCGCGCGTCTGGAACCACACGTACATGCGCCCCGCCACGGGTGCACTGAGCTCGATGCGCAGCGCAGGCAGGGAGCCCGAGCTCAGTTGTGGCAGCGGATAGTAGAACTTGTCCTGTCCCACCGCGCAGTCGATCGCGACCTCACCGCCCGGCTCCGCGAGCAAACGGGTCTCCAGATGCGGCCGCAGGCGCTGTTGCCAGCCTTCGTAAGGCTCGACCCGATCCAGCGCGCGGAAGGTGCCGCGCGTCAGCGTGCGCAGCAACAGTTCCAGCGGCTCGGGCCGGTTGCGAAGGTGCCGTTCGGTGACCAGCTGGATCACCAGATCGGGGCGCAGCACCACGATCTCCCCCATCGGCAGGTAGTACTGCCAGCGCGTGTCCAGCCGGGAGCAGAACTCCGCCAGCGTCCCGCGGGTCCATTGACCGAAGGAATCGTGCACCAGCGCGACTCTGGGCGCGCCCTCGGGCCCGGAGAGGCTCATGCGCATCGGAAACTGCTCGGCGCTGCGCTCCAGCACGCGCGCACGGGAGCCGTCGAGCGACATGCGCCAGGCGGGCTCCATGTCGCGCTCGCCCAGATGCCAGGTCAGCGGAATGCAGTCCTCGATGTCCCCGTCCTGTTCGGCGTTGCAGTGCCAGCGATCGCGCGCGAGCACCGGAAAATCCAGGCCCTCGGCGCGTCCGCGCTCCGCGAGCGCGATCGAGACCGCCGTGCCGCCGCGGTAGGAATAGTGGGAACCCAGCCGCAGGTAGGTCCAGTCGTCCAGTTCCGGACGATCGTGCCCGCGTTCGCTCTCGAGCGCGGGCCGCAGATCCACCCAGGCGGGTTCGGCGCGCTCGCGCAGCACGCGGTCGAGTTGCATCAGGGGCGTCTCGCCGTGACGCTCCTCGCCCGCAGGAAGCATGTCGGGATAGATGGTCTCCTTGTTGGGCGCCACGCAGAACCAGTAGCGGATGCCCTCGGCCGCGAAGCGTTCGCGCCGCTCGCGAATCGCCTGACACCAGGCCTCGAGGTGTTCCTCGGACAGTGGCCTGCGTCCGCGCCAGATGGCCTGCGAGTCGTGTCCCGCAAACATCACGAAACCTTGGCGCCCCATCAGGTGGAAGGCGCTCGGCGCCTTCGCGAACAGCGCCACCGCCTGCAGGTTCGCAAGGCGGATCAGCTGATCGCGCGTGCCGAAGGCATCGTCGTACCAGGCCTCGAACCGTTCCGGCCAGCGCTTGGTCGTGACCAGATCGAGAGGCGCCTCAGGGAAGCGCTCGGGGTTGCGCAACTCGCTCTTGACGTGCTCCCACTGCTCCGGACGCAGCCGCCGATCGACCACGGGCAGCACCAGCGCGCCGAGGAAGATTCCGATCAGCAGAGCTTGCGCATCCCACTTCATGCCGAGCGGCTGAGGATATCAGGCTTGCGCTCAGCGTGCGCGCGCCTGTGCCTCCAGCACCCGATACTCGCCGCTCACCGACCCGGGAGCCCACATCAGCTCCGGAAGGACCTCTGGATTGTCGAGTTCAAAGCACAGTTCGTTGAGTCCCTTGACGATGGGCAGCGGATAGCGGCGCAGCTGCGTGAATTCCCGCTCGGTGCCGGTCTGGTACCACAGATAACCGATGCCTTCGGCGGGCGCCTCGACGAAGAGGCGCAGCGACAGGCGCGTGCCCGCGGGACGCACCGGCGCCTGCAGCAGCAGCTTGTCGCGTCCCGGCTCGAGCGCGAGCTGACCATCCTGATACCGGGCGCGCGGGTGGCCCTCGACACGCACCGCTCCGAGCGGTTGCCGCGCGCCCCAGTCCCGCGGCTCGAGCCCGATCAGCCCGGTCTCGAGCGGTGCCAGCGAATACAGGATCCGTCGCTCGCTCTGCAGTTCCACGATCCGTTCCGGCCGCGCTTCGATCAACGCCTCCATCGGGAAACGAGGCCGCCAGCGGAAGTACAACTCGCGGGAACCCTCCGCCAGATAACGGGGCAACAACGGACCAAAGGAGTCCGTCACGAGCAGCAGGCGCGGGTCCGAGCCAGGGCGCTCCCAGTGCGCCTCGCGCGTCATGTAGATGTGGCGATCGATCCCGGTCGTGCAGCGCGCCAGAGGTGCGATCCAGCGCTGATTCCACACGGGCTGGCGCAGGCGCTCGAGCAGGTTGAGGTTGATCGCCCAAGTGTCACCCGGATCGAGTTCATCGCGGACGCGCTGCAGCGCCTCCCGGCCGGGAATCGTCGGCGCCAGTTCGCGAGACACGCGCCAGGCCGCGCGCTCGGTCCAATGCGTGCCGTGCGGGAAGTACACGAAATCGCCTGCCGCCGGATCATCGAAGCGCTTCTCGTCGAAGAGGGCGGGCCGCAGGTCGAGTACGCAGGCGCGTGCCGCCGGGCTCAGTCCGGCGAGCCATTGCTCGAGCGGAGTGGGCCCGCTCCGCCATTCGCACGCGGGCAGAAACTCGGGATAGATCGTCTCCTTGTTGGGCGCGATCGCGAAGCGGTAGTCGATGCCGCGCTCGCCGAAGTAGCGGATCCGCGCCTCCAGGCGCTGCGACCACTTGTCGATGTGCCCGGGCGTGAGGCTCTCGCGCCCCAGCCAGGCCTCGCGGGAATGGTCGCCCGTGAAGAAGATCCAGCCCTGCTGCCCGAGGAGCAAAGTCGGCGTCGGCGCCGCGCCAAAGCCCAGCAAGGTCTGCGCGTGGTGCCAGCGCAACAGTTCGTCGCGAGCACCGAAGGTGTCCGCATGCCAGGCATCCAGCGCCTGAGGCAGCGCAGTCCACTCGAGCCCGGTCGCTGGCAAGTCCGGCAGCGCCCGCGGCTCGCGATTTTCGAGACGGACGGCCTCCCAACGGCCCGGGAGCGCGCGCTGCACCAACACTGGCAGCACGATACAGGCACAGAAGCTGGCAATCAGGAGCCGTCGCATGCTCACTCGCGTCAACCGGCACAGGCTAGCACTCGCTCAGGCGCGTTGGCAGCGCGCCACCTTGAGCAGCGGTTCTCCCGCGCGGCCGGGGAAATCCGCATCCGGACCGAAGACCTCGACTTCCGCCAGTTCGATGCCGGCCTTCTCGGCCGTGCGGCGGATGCGGGCCTCGAGGCCGGCGGCATCCAGGCTCGGCAGGTGGTGCGTGGCGTACAGCGCTCCGCCGCGCGCGGTCGCGAGCAGCGCGGGCTTGAGCAGCGCAGGATAGTCGTTCTCGACGTCGACGGCGCCGAAGGGCCCCGTCGACCATTGGGGCGGGTCGAGCAGCACAAGATCGAAGCTGCGCGGCTCGACGCGCAGGTACTCGCGGCTGCGCGCGCGGCCCTTGACCTCGAGCCCCGCCCACTGGCGCAGAAGCGGCAGGCAATCCTCGTGCAGGAACTGCATGCTGCCCTGCGGCGGTGGATTGCGCTCCAGCGAACGTCGGCCGACGGCCAGGCTCGACGCGGAAAAATCGACGTTGACCACTTCGGCTGCGCCGGCCGAGGCGGCCCGCACACCCGCTCCACAGGTGTAGGCAAACAGGTTGAGTAGCGCACGGCCGCGCGCCTCGGCCGCGAGGCGTCGGCGCGCCGCGCGCAGATCGAGGAACAGCCACGGATCGAGGCCGCGGTGGCGCGCGGCGAAGCACAGCGCCGTCCCGCCCTCATGCAGCAGACGCTCCTCGAGCAGGGAGGGCGAAGACTCGGCGTAAAGCCGCTCCCTGCCGCGGTGGTTCCAGACCCAGCCAGCCACTTGCGGCAGTTCCTCGGACGCAAACCGCTCGATCGCGCCCAGATTGGCGCTGCTCGGCGGCTCCCGAAAGCTCTGCACCAACAGCACGTCCGCATAGACATCCAGCGTCAGACCGGGACAGCCCTCGCTGCTGCCGTGCAGCAAGCGCCAGCAGTCCGTGCCTTCTGCCCGCAGCCGCGACAGCAGGGCTGCGCGCCGCTCGAGCGCCGCGGGCAGCAGGCTGGCGAGCATCAGCGGGGCTCGTCGATGCGGTGGTAGCGCCCGACCGGGAGCGGTCCGTGCGTGCTGCGTCGACCGTCCGCCCAGCGTACTTCGAGACGCTCGATGCCAGCAACGGCTCCCAGTCCCCAGTGCACTCGCGGCTCGCTTGCCGAGCAGTAGCTGGTGCAGACCAACACCTCGCCGAAAAAGCGCCGGCCCCCGCCTTCGCCCGTCACGCGCGCACCCAGCGCCGGTGCGCCCCTCGCGTTGCGCAGGTCCAGCCCGAGCCAGTTGCCGCGCTTTTCGCTGCGATTGACGAGCAGCCGCAGCGGTCCGTGGTTTTCCAGCACGGCCAGATCGATGTCGCCGTCCTCGTCGAAGTCCGCGCCTGCGACACCGCGGCTGTTGCCGAGCAGCTCGGCCCCCACTCCGGCCTGCGGCACTTCCTCGAACTTCAGCTTGCCAAGCCCACGGAACAGTTGCTTGGGCTCGGCGTAGATGTCGCTTTCGGAGAAGAACGGCTTCCAGAAACCCACCCGGCCATTGCCCACAAACAGATCGACGATTCCGTCGTGATCGAAGTCGGTCGCGACATCGCCAAAGCCAGTGAAAGGCAGCGAAGCCTGCGCCATGCCCGTGCGCGCGCTGGAATCGCGCATGTTGCCGCGGCCATCGTTCTCATACAGCGTGTTGGTCTCCCCGCGCAGGTTGGTGATGAAGATGTCGGAGTCCCCGTCGCTGTCGAAATCCGCCACGACCGTGCCCATGCTGGCCTCGGGCGCGCCATTGCGGTTGACGGCCGCGCCGCGCAGCAGCGCCTCATCGACGAACTTGAGTCCGCCCTGATTGATCCACAGCTGGTTGGCCATCCCGTCGTTGGAAACATACGGATCGATGTCGCCATCGCCGTCGAGATCGGAAAGCGCCAGCCCCAACCCGTTGCCGAAGGCCGCCGCCAACCCGGCCTGCGCCTGAATCGCGCGGAAGCGCCCGCTGCCGTCGTTTTCGTACAACACGCACTGCGAAGGCGCGTTGTAGTTGTTGGGCGCGCAGTAGTCGCGCTCTCCGAAGGAGGACTTGCAGTCGATCTCCAGCTTGGTCGACCAACGCACGTAATTGACCACCATCAGGTCGAGGTCGCCGTCGTTGTCTCCGTCGAAGAAACCGCAGGAAGTGCCCCAGCCGCCATCCCCCACCCCGGCGGCCTCGGTGATGTCCGTGAAGGTCCCGTCCCCGTTGTTGCGCCACAGCGTATTCGGACCGACATTGGTCACGTACAGGTCCGTGTCGCCGTCGTTGTCGACATCGCCCGTAGTCACGCCCATCCCGTAGGCGGATTCGACGAGGCCCGCCTGCTCGGTGACGTCCTCGAAGCTGCCGTTGCCGAGGTTTCGGAACAGCCGGTCGCTCGGCACAGGCTTCCCCTGCGGCTCGAGATCACCGCTCTGCACGACGAACAGATCCAGGCGTCCGTCGCCGTCGTAATCCAGCCAGGCCAAACCCGCGCCCATGATCTCCGGAAACCAGTAGCGCTGCTGGAAGTGACGCTGGTGATCGAAGACCAGCCCGCGCGTGCGCGCCTCTTCTGCAAACCACAGCGCCTGCGGCCTGGATCCGGCCGGGGAGCCGGGACCCGGGGCCGGCTTTTCGCCGCAGCCGGCGAGTAGGAGCACACCGACCCACAGGCGCTTCACAGCACGCCTCGGCGTTTGAGTTCCTCGCGGATGGCCTTGACCTTGGGCATTTCCGGCGCCTGCTTCTCGCACTCGAGCAACTGGCGCTTGGCCTCCTCCAGATCGTTCTCTTGGATCGAGAGCAAGGCCAGATTGACGCGCGTCGGCACGTGGCCGGAATCAAGCTCCAGCACCTTGCGGCACCAGTTGCGCGCGTCCGCGAAGCGCCGCAGCCGCACGGCCGTCTCCGTAAGCGCCACATACGCCTGCACGTTGCGCGCATCCAGCCCGACCGAGAGCTCCAGTTGCGCGTAGGCCCGCGCATAGTCGCCCTGCAGCGCCACCACGCGCGCCAGCGCCAGGTGCGTGCGGCCGACATCGGCGCCCAGCGCGACGGCCTTCTCGCCGTGCACGCGCGCTGGCTCCAGTTGGTTCATGCGCGTGTACAGATCGCACAGGTTGAGCTCCACGGCGAACAGCCCGGGATCGAGCGCCAGCGCCTCCTTGAGCACCCGCTCGGACTCTTCGTAACGGCCCAGTTCGGTCAGCGAAGCGGCCCAGTTGTTCTTCAGCGTGGCATCGTCCGGCTGGCGGCGCGCGACCACGCTGTAGAGCTCCGCCGCGCGCCCGTGGTTTCCGCCCGCGGCCGCCGCGGCGGCATCCTCCATGAGACCGCTCGTCGTCAGGCGGTAGCTCAGAAACTCGCGCGTCAGCGGCTCCTCGATCCAGCGCGGCTTGGCACCCTGACCTGCCGTCAACTGGGCGCGCGCCTCCTCCTCGCGCCCCAGGCCGCGCAGCGCCATGCCCAGCGCGTAGCGCGCCGAGCGATTGGAGGGATCGACCTTGAGCGAGCGCTTGGCGAGCGACTGGGCCTCGTTCCAGCGCTGGCGCTCGACTTCCACGGAGGCCAGGCCCGCCAGCACGTCGCTGTGGTCGGGCATGCGCGCCAGCGCGCGCTCGAAGCACTGCCGAGCCTCCTCGTACTCGCCCAGTTCCAGCAGCCACTGCCCCAGACGCTGCTGCACACCGGCCTGATTCTCGAGCCGCCTGGCCGCGGCCTTCATCGTCGCCAGCGCCTTGTCGGTCTCGCCCGCTTCGCGCAGGCACAAGGCTTCGTGGTAGCGGTACAGGGGCTGGCGCTCATCCAGCGCCGCCGCTTGCGCGAAGCTCGCCGCTCCCAGATCCCAGATGCCGTTCGCCTCATAGACCAGCCCTAGGCTCGCACGCGAGCCCGCGCTCGTCGGCGCCGCGCGCACGGCCTCGACTTTCGTGGCCACAAGCTCGAGCACCTCGGCATCCAATCCGCGCGGATCGCTCAACACGATCGGCGGCAGTTCGGGCGCCTCCTGGCAGGCCAGCATGGGCAGGAGGAACACGACGAGGAGGGCTCGGCGCAGCATGTGGATTCCCGACATACAAACCCAGCATACGCAAGCATGCGCCCTTGCGCACGCTATGCTCAGCCCCATGCCGCATCTGGCCGGAATCCTTGTTGAGGGGGTCTCGATCGCGGGCCTGGAGACCTGCATCGACCTGCCCGAGTTGCGCATGGCCTTCGATCTCGGCCGTGCCTACGACTTCGCGCTCGCTCGGCCGCTCCTGTGCTTCACGCACCCGCACATGGACCACATCGGCGCCGTCGGCTGGCACTGTTCGACCCGCGCGATGCGCAAGATGCCCGTGCCGACCTACCTCGTGGGGCACGAATGGGCGGCCGAGTTCGACGCCCTGATGCAGGCCTGGCGCGCGCTCGATCGATCCGAGCTGCCACACCGGCGCATCGCGATCGGACCGGGCGAGGAGCATGCGCTGCAGAAGGACCTCATGCTGCGGCCCTTCCGCTCGCACCACCGCGCACCTTGCCAGGGCTACGGCATCTGGAAGCGCACGCACAAGCTCCGGCCGCAATACAAGGAACTGCCCGAGCAGGAGATCGCGGCGCTGCGACAGTCACTGCGGCAGTCTCTGGGGCCTGAGCGCGCGAGCGAGACGCTGCTCTGCGCCGAAGAGCAGCTCGAGCTCGCCTTCACCGGCGACACGCGCATTGACGTGCTCGATTCCTCTCCCGAGTTGCGCAAGGCGCGCGTGCTGGTGATGGAATGTTCGTTTCTCGATGATCGCGTGCCGGTGGAGCGTGCCCGCGAAATGGGTCACGTGCATTTGGATGAAATCATCGCCCGCGCGGAGGAATTTGAGAACGAGGCGCTGCTGCTGACGCACTTCTCGGAACGCTATTCGTCCGCGGAAATCGAAAGACTGCTAGAGCGACGCCTGCCGGAAGGGCTGCGGCGACGGGTGACGCCGCTCGTCGAGGGGCGCCGCAACTAGCGCTGCAACGAGCACCGCCGCGCCGCCGCGCGATAGACCTCCGCGTGCAGCCACGCCGTGCGCTCCGGCGCTGGCTGCCCATCACGGAGCGCATAGCCGCCCGCCAGCACCAGCGCGCACGGCAATCCCGCGCGAAAAAGCTCCGAAAGCACCAGCTGCTCGCGCGCCGCGAGTCCTTGCTCGCTGAGGCAGAGCCGTCCGAAGCGATCGCCCGCGACCACATCGACGCCCGCGAGGTACACCACCAGGTCCGCGCGCGCCTTTTCGATCACCTCGCCGAGGTGGCGCTGCAGCTGCTCCAGATAGACCTCATCGCTGACGCCGTCGGCGAGGCCCACATCGAGGCTTGAGCGCTGCTTGCGCAGCGGATAGTTGCGCTCGCCGTGCATCGAGAAGGTGAAGACGCGCGGATCATCGGCGAAGATCGACGCCGTGCCGTCGCCCTGATGCACATCGAGATCGACCACGAGCGCGCGCCCGATCGCGCGGCGTGCGAGCAGTTCCTTGAGTGCGATGGCGACGTCATTGAAGCTGCAGTAGCCCGCGCCGCGGTCGGCGAAAGCATGGTGCGTGCCACCGGCGAGATTGCCCGCGAGTCCCTCCTCGAGCGCCGTCTCGCAGGCCCACAGTGTGCCGCTGACCGCCAGCCGCGCGCGGCGCAGCAGTTGCGGCGACCACTCGAATCCCAGCGCCTTGCGTGTGTCGGGCCCGAGCGTGCCGTGCACAAAGCTCTCGACGTAGGCGGGCGTGTGGGCGCGCAGCAGAAGCTCCAGCGGCGCCTCCTCGGGCGCGTGGATGCGCGCAGGCTCGATCAGCTGCTCACGCTCGAGCAGCTCGCGCAAGAGCGGATACTTCGCCATCGGGAACGGATGGCGCTCGGGCAGCTCGAGGTAGTACCCGCTTTGGAAGGCGACGCGCATCGCCTCTCGTGGCGCTCAGCGATAGGCCGGAATGCCGGTCAGCTCATGACCGATCGCCAGCGTGTGGATGTCGTGCGTGCCCTCGTAGGTCACGACGGACTCCAGGTTGCACATGTGGCGGCCGGTCTGGTACTCAAGGCTGATGCCGTTGGCGCCGAGCATGTCGCGGCAGGTACGCGCCACTTCGAGGCCCAGCATGACGTTGTTGCGCTTGACCATCGAGACCATCGCGGGGGTCAGCTTGCCCTTGTCCTTGAGCCGGCCGAGGTGCAGCGCGAACAGCTGGGCCTTGGTGATCTCCGTAGCCATGTTGGCGAGCTTCTGCTGCGGGATCTGGAAGCCCGCCAGCGGCTTGTCGAAGACGATGCGGCTCTTCGAGTAGGAGAGCGCTTCGTCGAAGCAGGCGTAGGCGGCACCCAACGCGCCCCAGGCGATGCCAAAGCGCGCCTGCGTCAGGCAGGAGAGCGGCGACTTGAGGCCCTCGGAGCCCGGCAGCAGCGCGTCCTCGGGCACGAGCGTATCTTGCATCACGAGCTCGCTCGTGATCGAGGCGCGTAGCGAGAACTTGTGCTTTTGCTCGGGAGCCGAGAAGCCCGGCGTGCCCTTCTCGACGAGGAAGCCGCGGATCTTGCCCTCGGCGCGCGCCCAGACGACGGCGACATCGGCGACGGTGCCGTTGGTGATCCACATCTTGCGGCCGTTGATCAGCCAGCCGCCGCTGACCTTCTTGGCGTTGGTCAGCATGCCGCCGGGGTTGGAGCCGAAGTCGGGCTCGGTGAGGCCGAAGCAGCCGATCGCCTCGCCGCTGGCGAGCTTGGGCAGCCACTTGCGCTTCTGGGCTTCGGAGCCGAAGGCGTGGATCGGGTACATCACCAGTCCGCCCTGCACGGAGACGAAGGAGCGCAGGCCAGAGTCGCCGCGCTCAAGTTCCTGGTAGATCAGTCCGGCCGCGACGTTGTTGAGGCCCGCGCCGCCGTACTCGGCCGGAATGGTCGGCCCGAAGACGCCCAGATCAGCCAGCTCCTTGACGAGATGCATCGGGAAGGTGCCGTTCTCGAAGTGCTCCATCACGATCGGGATGTAGCGCTCGGTGACCCAGCCGCGCACCGCGTCGCGGACCATGCGTTCGTCTTCGGAGAACTGCTCCTCGAGGAGCACGAAATCAAGCTGCTGGAAGGGCTTCATAGGGGGGGAGTCTGACCCCGAATCGTAACAGGCAGAAGCCGATTTTCCCCCACCCCGGGGAGATTTCAGCCCTAGGGTTCTTTCGCGCCCAGCAGGAGAATGTCTCGTGAGCCCACCTGAGCGCGCTCCAGCACCACGAGGCGCTCGCGCAAGCCGGGGGCCAGCTTGTCGAAGTCCGGCTCCCGCACCAGCGCCAGGAACTGCCGGCCCTCGCGCTCCAGCGCCACTTCCAGCGGCTCGCGCACAGCGGGAATCCGGCCGTAAAAACGGTAGCCCTCGGGCTGGATCCCGACGCAGGGAATGCGAGCCGGTTTCTCCGGCCGCTTTGCGACCGCCTCGGCGAGCAGGCGCGCGGACTTGAAGCGGTTGATCGAGGGCACCAGCGACAGCGCCGCCACAGCTACGGCGAGCGCCAGGGTCAGAGCCAGTCGCAGCGACTGAGCGCGCAGATCGTGCTGCGCGCGCCAGGCGAGCACGGCCCCGCCGACGAGCACCGCGCCGACCAGCGCGGCCCCCAGGCGCAGGCCCTCCAACTCCGCGTGAAAGGGCGCCAGCGACAGCGCCGCCGCCCCCACGAGCCCCAGCAACAGGGCCGCAGGCCAGCGGATCCAGCGCGACAGTGGCCCGCCGTCCGCCAGCAGCGCGATTTCCGCTCCGATCAGCAGCGCCGCGGCCGGATAGATCGGCATCAGGTACAGCGCGCGCTTGACCGGCATGATCGAGAAGACGAGGAAGGTCAGCAGGAACCACGCGGCGAGCCAGATGCGCGCAGCGTGTTCGCGATCGCGCCGGCCTTGGCGCCAATCGCGCACGGCACGCACGAGCGCGGCGACGAGCAGCGGCGTCCACGGCAACATCAGGTAGGAAAGATCCACGAGATGATCCCAAGGCGGTCCGCGGTGCGCGGTGCCTTCGGCGACGCGCCCCAGATGCTGGCCGAAGAGCAGCGGTGCGCGCAGCCGCTCGTCGATCGCGATCGCCGAGAAGGCCCAGATCGCGACGGGCGCGATCATCAGCGCGAGCAGCGCCAGCCAGCCCCACACAGGCCGCCAACCGAGTCCGCGCCAGCCGCGCGCCACGAACAGCAGCGCCAGGCAGGCGAGCAGGCCGTGCAGCCAGGCCACCGGCCCCTTGACCAGAGCCGCGGCGCCGAGCGCGAGGCCGGCGACTGCGAGATCCGCGCCGCTCACGCTCCGGCGAGTCACGCCCAAGCTCAGCCGTTCGACCGCCACGAGGATCAGGAAGCACAAGGCGGGATCGAGTTGCAGCCGCGGCCCGTACGCGAAGATGCCGGCGAGCGTCAGGAAGGCGAGCGGCGCCCACAACTGGGCTTCGCTCCAGCCGAAGCGCCGCGCCATGCGCCAGCACAGCCAGGCGCAACCCGCCAGCGACAGCAGCGAGGGGGCGCGCATCGCGAATTCGCTCCAATCGGTCCAGCTGCCGAACCAGCCCGCGATCCAGTACACCAGCGGCGGCTTGTCGGGATAGAGCTCGCCGTTGAGATGCAATACGATCAAGGACCCGCTCTCGTAGGCCTCGCGCGCGATCTGCGCGTAGCGCGGCTCATCGGGTGCCCACCACTCCTGCATCCAGGCCCAGACAAGCAGCGGCAGCAGGAAGCACAGCGCGGCCAGCAGGGCCGTCCGCGATTGTTTGGCCTGATCCATCGCGGGCTAGGATGCACTTTGGCGCTTCCCGATTGCGAGAGTCGGCTCGCATTCGCCACAATGCCTCGCAGCGTGAGCGCCTCCCCCAACTCCGAAGATTGCCTCCTCCAGAACGTGCGCGCCCGCCATCCGGGCCGCGCGCGCCGGGATCGGACTTTGAGCCTCGTGGCGCCGGTCTACAACGAGGTCGAGAACCTCGAGCGCCTGCACGCGCGCGTGGCGGAGATCTTCGCGAAGCGCGGCGACTGGGAGCTGATCCTCGTCGACGACGGCAGCCGCGACGGCTCGGCCGACAAGATCCGCGAGCTGTGCCGCCGCGATCCGCGCGTGGTCGGCGTGTTCTTCGGACGCAACCGCGGCCAGACAGCTGCCACGGCGGCGGGGCTGCAGCTGGCGCGCGGCGAGCTGATCGCCACGCTGGACGCGGACATGCAGAACGATCCGGCGGACCTGCCGGCGATGATCGAGGAGCTCGGAACCCACGCGGCCGTCGTCGGTTACCGCATCAAGCGCAACGACAACTTCGTGCGCCGCGCCAGCTCGCGAATCGCCAATCGCATCCGCAACTGGCTCTCCAAGGACCAGATCCGCGACACGGGCTGCTCACTGAAGCTGTTCCGCGCGGAAGCGATCCAGGCGATGCCGCTGTTCGAGGGCATGCACCGCTTCCTCCCGACGCTGCTGCGCTACCACGGTTTCTCGGTGCTGGAGCATCCGGTCTCGCACCATCCGCGCACGGCGGGAATCTCCAAGTACGGCGTCTGGAATCGCGCCTTCCGCGCGCTGCGCGATCTGATCGCGGTGCGCTGGATGCGCTCGCGGCTGCTCAAGCTGCCGATCGTCGAGGTCCTCGATGCGCCCTGAACGCGTGTTGCTGGTGTGCCTGTGCTGGCTCGCCTGCCTGCTGCCGCTGTGCGCACAAGGTACGGTCCACGCGGCCGGACCGCGGCCGGCGCCCGAGTGGAACGGCGAACTCGATCTGCAGTCGCGCCTCAAGGATGTGCGCGTCGAGGGCGAGGGCCCGGCGCGCCGCCTGATCGTCAGCGGACCAACGGGCGCGGTGGCCTACACGCCAGAGGCCTTCGCGGACGTGCTGGAGCGCGCGCAGGATCACCTGGCGCACTCCGGGCTCGTCTACAAGCTGTTCAACATCACGACCCCCTGGGGCATCCTGTGGGTGAGCCTGGGCTTTCTTGGACAGGCGCTGTTCACCTTCCGCATGCTGCTGCAGTGGTGGGCCTCCGAGAAGCACAAGCGCTCGGTCGTGCCCGTTGCCTTCTGGTGGGGCAGCCTGTTCGGCGGCTTGATGCTGTTCGTGTACTTCATCTGGCGCAAGGACATCGTCGGCATCATCGGCCAGTCGACCGGCGTGTTCGTCTACGCGCGCAACCTGCTCCTCGTCTACCGCAATCCACAACCCGCGTGAGCCGCTACCTCGTCACCAGCGCCCTTCCCTACGCCAACGGCCCGATCCATTTCGGACACATCGCCGGCGCGTACCTGCCTGCCGACGTCTACGTGCGCACGCTGCGCATGCAGGGCGAGGAAGTGCTGTACATCTGCGGCGCCGATGAGCATGGCACGGCGATCACCGTCAACGCCGAAGCCGAGGGCGTCCCCTACTCCGAGTACGTGGCGCGCTGGCGCGGCGTGATCAAGGACACCTTCGACCGCTTCGGCATCCGCTTCGATGTCTGGTCAGGCACCAGCATCTGCCCCGAACATCCCGCGCAGAGCCAAGAGTTCTTCCGCCGGCTCGACCGCAACGGCTTCCTCGAACAGCTGGAGAGCGAGCAGCTGTACTGTCCCAAGGACCGAATGTTCCTCGCCGACCGCTACATCGTCGGCACCTGCTACCTGTGCGGCCACGAGAAGGCGCGCGGCAACGAGTGTCCGGCCTGCGGACAGGAGCTCGACCCGCTCAAAATGGCGGTGACGGCCTGCAAGATCTGCGGCACGCACCCCGAGAAGCGCAAGACCCGCCACTGGTGCCTCGATCTCGCCAAGCTGCGGGATGAGCACATCGGCGCGTGGTTCCAGCACCACGAGTGGAAGCCCAATGTCACCGGCTTCATCGGCGGACAGCTCAAGGAAATCGGCCTGCGTCCGATCACGCGCGACATGAGCTGGGGTATCCCAGTGCCGGCCGACTGCACAGGCAGCGAGACCGGCAAGGTGCTGTACGTCTGGTTCGACGCCCCCATCGGCTACATCTCGTTCACGCAGGAGTGGGCGCGTCTGGCGGGCAAGCCGGATGACTGGAAGCGCTGGTGGCAGGACCCTGACTCGCGCATCGTCCACTTCCTCGGCAAGGACAACATCTCCTTTCACTGCCTGATCTTCCCCTCGATGCTCTACGGGGTGAAGCAGGGCTACCAGCTGCCCTGGGCCGTGCCGGCCAACGAGTTCTACAACCTGCAGGGCGGAAAGTTCTCGACCAGCGAGCAGCGCACGATCCCGATCGAGGAGTTCTGCGCGCGCTACGACACCGAGGCGGCGCGCTTCTACCTGCTCGCGAGTAGCCCGGAGTCGGCCGACAGCGACTGGCGCTGGGAGGATTTCCAGGCGACGGTCAACGCGCAGCTCGCCGACAAGATCGGCAACCTCGTCACGCGCGTGCTGCGCTTCCTTGAGAAGAACTACGAGGGCGCGATCCCCTCCTGCGACGAAGCCACTGCGGCGGAGCTCGACCGCGTGCTCTTCGAGGAGTGCGGCACCTTCGGTGACCCGGCGGAGTTCATTCGGCGCTTCCAGTTCCGCCGCGCCTGCGAGCAGCTGATCCACAACGCCGTGCTGGCGAACGTCTTCGTCGATCGGCTCGCGCCCTGGACGCTGCGCAAGAGCGATCCGGCGCGCGCGGGCGCGGTGCTGGCGACCTGCTGCCAGTGGATCGCGCTGCTGGCGCGCTGGATGGCGCCGTTCATGCCCGCCAAGGCAGGGAGCGTCTGGGCGATGCTCGGCAATGCCGGGCGCGTCGACGAGGCGGGCTGGCCGAAGCTGCCCGCGGCGGGTGCCTGGCGCACCTTGCCCGCCGGGCAGAAGCTCGGCGCCGTCGGGCCGCTGTTCGCGAAGATCGAGAAGGAAACGGTCGCGGAAGAACTCGCCAAGCTCGCCCCGAAATGACCGACCGGCCCCTGAGCAAGCTCAGGAACCGGTCGTATGGTTAGCGGGGTTCTCGCTAGAAGGAGTCGCGCAGCGACTTGCCTACCCGGAATCCGATCCGCTTCCCGGCAGCGATCTGAATCGGCTCGCCCGTGTGCGGATTGCGCACCGTCCGCGCCTTGCGCGGCTTGAGCTCAAAGGTCCCAAAGCCGGTGAGCGTGACGCTCTCGTCGGCTTCGAGCCCCTTGCGGATCCCACCGAGAACGGTCTCGACGAGAAGCGCGGCCTGGAGCTTGGATGTTTTCAGCTCCTCGGCGACATGGGCGATGAGGTGACTCTTGTTCAAGAATGCGCCTCCCGCCTCAGATCACTTCTTCTTGGCGGCCTTACGGCCCTTCTTCGCGGTCTTGCGCGCAGCCTTCTTGGTTGCCTTCTTCTTCGTCTTCTTCTTGGCCATTAGAGTCATCTCCTAGGTCGTTGGTTGTGGCTATGTGGTGCGCGGACCGCGAGGACCGCAGCGCCACGACATCACTATCAACTTCGGCAGTCAGCTTCTTGTTCTTGCCAGCCTTGTGCACAGATGTCGCGCGCCGCGGCGCCAGACGTCGAAACCGCGGGCCAGATGCAAGTCGATAGGAGCTTCCAAACGGAGCGCGCCGCACGGGACTCGCGGACGACCCAGCGCGAGCGCGGGCGAGCACCTTCGCATTTCCGAAATCAATTGCAACTCGGCATCACGCATGATTATTTAGGGCTTTATGTGATCCATAGATTCCAAAATGCTTTCGCATTTTCGCGACCCCTCTTCGCAAGTTCCTAGATCAGGGCCGCGTCTCCACCAGCTTCGGAGCGCACGCAAGACCGGCTGCGGCGCGAGCAGCACTCCCAAAATTGGGACGCCGCATTTTTTTTTGCGTGTTCTTGCCTAGAAAAGGCGGTCCAGCGCCTCCTTGGCGCTGGAACCGAAGTCCTCGGCCAGTTCGCTGCCCTGGCTTTCGGGAGCCCGAGTCGCCAGCTCCGCGAAGATCCGCTCCAAGCGCAGCTGCGTCTGATGCCCGTAGAAGCGCACCATGCCGAGGTTCGTGCGCTGGTCGAAGACCATCGCGAACAAGGCGCGGTCCCCGACCAGGGCCACCTGGATCGATTCGCGCTCGCCTTGGTGGAACATCGAGCTGAAGTGCTGCTCGCCGAATTGACGCGCCAGTTCGCGGGTCGCGGCGAAGGTGCCGGCGACCAGCGCGGCGATCGACTCCACCGACCCTTGCACGGCATCGCCGCGACGGGTTACGAGGTGCCCCTCCTTGTCGATCAGCAGGGCACAGCGAGCCCCCGAGAGCTCCAGAAAGCCGTCGAGTTCACCGTCCATGCGCTGGACATCGTGTTCGTAGAAGACCATCCGATCCTGACGCAGTTGCAGATCGGCAATGTGATGGGTCGGTTGCATGAGCTCCTCACAGCAGCGGGAAGACGAACTTGGCGAGCACCGCGCCCACCACCAAAGTGGCCGCCACGAAGCCCACGGCGAGCACCAGCTTGTTCTTCTGGGCGGCCACGGCGGGTGGACGCGCACCCGCCCGTGCCGGGCGAGCCGCGGCCTTGGCAGGAGCCTGGGCCGGTACGGGAGCCGCCGGCGGAGCTGCGAACGCGGGCGCCGCAGCCACGGCGGCGGGCGGAGCGGGCCGAGGAGCCGGAGCCACCGGACGAGCGGCCGCCTGAGGCCGCGGTGCCGGGCGTGCCGCCTCGGGCTTTTGGAGGACCAACGGCGCCGCTTGCGGACGCGGCGGCGCGGCTGGCATGGCTGGCATGGCCTGAGGCATCGTCGGCAGCGCTTGCGGAGCCGGCGGCAAGCCGGCCTCCATCGGGCTCAGCGGTGCGGGCATCGGCGGCAAGCCGGCCGCGGGATGGGCGCCGACAGCCATGGCGGCCTCGGCGCTCGCCGGCGCCGCGGCGGTCACGGGCCGCGGGCGAAAGCCCGTCTGCGTCAGGGGCGGCGGCGGAGCCAGCGTCGGCATCGGACCGAGCCCGGACGGCTGCGGCGCCGGCGCGGCAGCGGGTGCCGCGTTGCGCCCGCCTCCGTGGATCGACTCGAGCACTTTGGCTGCCAGACCCTTGAGCGTCGGGAAGACGCCCTGACCCTTGGCAGCCACCGCTTCAAACCAGGGGAAGCCCATCGGATTGAGCAGGTTGTTGAGCTCCTCGACGCTCATCGCATCGGGCAGGTCGCGCTTGTTGTACTGGATCACGATCGGCATGGAACTCAGGCTCTTGCCGTACTCAGTCAGGTTCTGCTCGAGGTTGCGCAGCGACTCGAGATTGGCCTCCACCATCGCCGCCGAGGAGTCGGCCACGAAGACCACGCCGTCCACACCCTGCAGCACCAGCTTGCGAGTCGAGTTGTAGTAGACCTGACCAGGCACGGTGTAGATCTGGAAGCAGGTGCGCATGCCGGAGACCGTTCCCAGATCGAGCGGCATGAAGTCGAAGAACAGCGTGCGATCGCCGTCCGTCGAAATGCTCGTGAGATCCCCCTTGTTCGGCGCCGGCGCCCGCTGGTGGATGATCTCGAGGTTGGTGGTCTTCCCGGACATGCCCGGGCCGTAGAACACGATCTTGGCGTTGACTTGCTTCTGGGCAAAATTGATCTGGACCATGGTTCACTCTCCGCTGGGTGCGGACTGGTTGACTTGCCTGACTTGTGAGCGGGGATCCGCGGCGGGATTGCCGAGGAGCCCCCCGGTGGACGGCCCCTGCTGTCTGGGCAGCGGGGCTCCGTGTTCATGGCTGTCGCCATGACCGATGTGCTTGAGATGCCGGGCGACCCGCGCCAGCGAGGACTCCATCGGCAGGCGCAGTTCTTCGTGACTGGTGCCGCCTTCGAGCACGACCACGAGGATCAGCTGCGGCGCGCAGGCGAGGATCAGCGTGCCGCGCGTGGCGCGCAGCACCGCACGCTTGGGCGCGGACCACGAGAGCGGTGCCGCCGAACGCGACAGCTCGGTCTGCCAGCTGCACGCCAGCGCGCTGAGCGCTTCGGTGTCGAGCGCATCCTCGCCCGGGTTGCTCTCGCGCATCGCCCAGACCAGGCTGAAGCCGTCCGGCGACACGAATCCGGCGGCGCGCACGCCCGGAATGTGCATCAGGTTGTCCAGGTAATGCTTCATCGACCGACTCCCGAGGCCTTGCTCTCGCTGAGTCCGGAAAGCTCGCGCAAGCCGTCTTCCATGCGCTTGGTGAGCGCGGGCGCGTCCAGCCACAGCACTCCGGAGCCCTCCTCGCCGGGCAGCGCGGCCAGCGCGCCGAAATCGCCCTCGATGCGCAGCTCCAGCAGCTGGCCGAGTCCCAGCCGGCGTGAGGCGTTGCGCGTCGACTGCAGCATTTCGCAGATGCCGCGCGCCGAGCGTTCCGCGGTGTAGCCGCGCGGTCCCTGGACCAGCGCCGTCGCTCCGCGCACGAAGAACGCGGCCTTGACGCCGCGCTCGCGCGTCAGGCTTTGCAGCACGGGCCGGATCTGCACGCTGCTTCCCTGCGCGACCTGCTGATCCTCGCCCACGAAGCGACCCTGCCGCTCGACCTCGGCAAGGCAGCGCGCAGGTTCGGTCGCCAGCACGGCGAGCGCGCTGATCGTGCGGAACCGCGCTTCCAGCGCCAGATCGCCGGGACGCAGCTCCAGCAGCCGCGACAGGGCGCGGCGGGCCTGCGTCCAGGCACCTATCTTGCCGTGGAACTCCAGCGTCAGGCGCAGCAGCGCCTCGTCTTGAGGCGAGCGTTGCTCGGCATCCTCCAGCCAGGCGAGCGCCTGGGTGCCGTCTTCGCGCAGCCGGTCGGCGAAGTAGCGCATACAGCGGGCCCGCGCCCGCCAGTAGCGCGGCTGCGGTCCATCGGACTTCGCGAGCCACTCCGCGACCAGTTCCTCGGCTTGCGCCGCGCGACCGTCCTCGAGCATCAGTTCGACCAGCTCGCGGTAGACGGCGGGCCGCGGGAGTTCCTGCAGGAGCTGCTGCAGCTCGCGCGTGCGCCCCTCGCGCTGGATGCGCAGCACGCGCATCTGCAGGCGCCGCAGTTCGGCGTCGCGAGGATGCAGCGCCAGACCCTCGCTGACCGCCTGCAGCGCGTCCTGAAGCCGGTCCTGAGCGGCAAAGAGCTGGATCAAGTGAGCGTAGTTCAGCGCGCTGGGATCCTCGGCCACGCGCCGGGCGGCCTCTCCCAGTCGGCGGCGCGCCAGCAGTTTGCGGATGAACTTCATCGGCCGCGCCCCTGAGCGAGTTGTTGGCGCTGCCAGTCCTCGATGGCCGCGATGTCGGCCCGCACCGCCTCGCGCTGTCGCCAGGAGGCGCCGCCGGTCACGAGTGCGAGCTTGAGCTGCTGCAGTGCGAGCGTGCTTTCGCCGCGCTCGAGCAGCACGAAGGCGCTGGCCCGCAGATCGTCGGCTTCCTCGAGCTGCCGATCGCGCTCATCCGCCACCAGCAGTTGATCCGCGACGAGCTGGTCCTCCCCGGAGCGGATCGCCCGCTGCAGTTCGTCGCGATCATCCCAGGCCCGCACGGTGCCGGACCAGGGCAGGTTCGCTTCGAGCAGCGTCTCCAGCGCGGCGAGGCGCGACTGCAGGCTGGCAGGATCGGCGCGGTCGGCGGCCGGCAGCTGCGCGTACAGCTCTTGCATCTGCTGCTCATGGCGCAGCAGCCCCACGGCGCCCAGCGCGACGACCGCCAGCGCCGCGGCGGAACCGATGATGCGCCGGCGCACCCGGCGACTGGCGGCTCGGCTGCGGCACAGGATGCCCAGCATCTGGGTCACGTCGCCGCGCGAGGGATCCAGCGAGAGCACTTCACGCAGATCCTGCTGAGCCTGGTGCGAACGTCCGCAGCGGATGTGCTCCTCGGCCCGCGCCAGCAGGCTCTGGATCCGCGCCTGCGTGCCGGGGTCCAGCTGCACCGGGAGGCTCTCCCTCGGGATCAGCGCGCGCACTTCGGCGGCCCGCACCGGATCGCCATGCAGCTCGAGCAGCTGCGCGTAGCGCTGGGCTTCGCTGGCGAGCGAGATCGAATGCCGGGCGAACACCGAAGGATGCGACATGCCGAGGAGCAGCAGCGCTTCGCGCTGGCCCAGATCTGCCGGATCGGCCTCCAGTGCCTGGAACAGCGCGTGCGCGAAGGCTTCGGCCGTGCGCTCGTCGAAGTCAGCGGCGGCGCGCTGCAGCGAATCGCTCAGCGAACGCGCCGGAACTCCCTTGAGACCCCCGGTGAGGGCAGAGACCACCTCATCCACGAAGACTGTGCGTGATTGCAGCATGCGTGCCAATGCCTGTTCCTCCTTGCGCCCTATCGGTGGCCGCGCCCGCGCATCTGGAGGCCGGTTGCGGAAACGAAGCGGCCCCGCCGAAGCGGGGCCAGCTGAAGAAAGTTCCGGGTGCGTCGCGGCTCACTCCACCGGGTTCACCGAGAGCAGGCCGCTCTGGTTGCCGGTGGCGTCGCGCATCGTGTTGGCGCGCAGGCTGTCGCCGGCGGCCAGGGCCTCGGAGAGCGTCACGCGATAGTGCTTGGCGGAGACGCGCTCCACGAAGACGACCGTCGCCGTTCCGGTGGTCGACCAGTTGGTCTCATCCTCCGCGCGGGTGACGTTGACATCCTCGTCGAAGAGCACGTCGACCATCGCACCGCTGGCATCGGCGGCGTAGTTCGCGAAGGCGCTGACCATGGTCGGGGCGCTGCTGTCGCCGCTCGAGGTGGAGAGAAGGATGCCGCTGAGCGAGTTCCCGGCGTGGTCGGTTACCCCCGTGATGGTCAGGCTGACCGCGGAGGCGTTGGGGAACTCTTGGCCGCTCGCTAGCGTGAAGCGCACGGAGTTGTCGATCGAGCTGTACCGGACCGTCGAGCCCGCCAGCGAGAGCGAGGAACCGTTGGCCGTGAGCGTATAGCTGCTGGTGATGGTCGAGTTGGACACCGTAACCGGCTCGGTGTAGGTGATCGTCAGGGTGTCGCCGCCGAAGCCGCTGACCTGAGCCGCGGCGATCGCGGCGCCGGGCGCGCTCGAGTCGGCCGCCGCGATCGCGAGCGTCGCCGCCGAACCGCTGTTGCCCGCCAGGTCGTCGACCACGATGTCCAGCGTATCGCCGACGATCGGCGCGCTGGCGAAGGTGGCGCGCACCACGCGGGGCGAGAGCTGGGCGATCGAGCTGGCGACGGTGACGCCGTTCAGCTGGAAGCTGCCCGCTTCGCCGTCCATCGCCTCGGGGAAGGTGACGAGCAGGGCCTGGGCGTTGGCCGGATCGAAGCGCACCGTGGGGTTGGTACCGCTGATCTGGTTGAGGCTGTCGCCGCCGACCAGCACGCCCGTCTGGGCCAGCGTCAGGGCGTTGGGAGTTCCGAAGCGGCTGAAGACGTTGTCCACCGTCACGTCGATCTGATCGCCGTTCTGGAGGTTGTAGGCCGCCATGTCGTCCTCGAGCGTCAGCGTCACCTGGTTGGTGCCG
Source organism: Planctomycetota bacterium (assembly GCA_044359355.1). Lineage (GTDB taxonomy): Bacteria > Planctomycetota > UBA1135 > UBA1135 > SYGM01. The sequence continues at coordinate 38,763 of JBIKMH010000025.1, forward strand.
TTGAAGTCGAAGCTGGTGCGGAACAGTCCGATGGTGCTCGTGCCCATGCTCACGTCGACGGAGTAGTTGTTCATGTCCTCCAGGCCGAACGGGTTCATGTTGCGGTCGAAGGTGATCACGATCGTGTCGTTCTCCTCGCCCTGCACGGCCGTCGCGACGGCGCTGATCGAGGCCGGGGCGCCGAGCTGTCCAGTGCCGTCGACGATGCTCGCGCCGCTGACCGGGAACATGGGGTTGCCCGCCATGTCGCGCACGCCGAACACGTCCACCGTGCTGGCGATGGTCGCCTGACCCGCGAAGGTCACGGTGACGGAGAGTTGGTCGCTGGAAGCGGTGGCGCTGGCGGCGCTGACCGTGTTGCCGTTGTGCAGCGTGTAGCGCACGCCGTCAGGGTTGCTGACCGCGTTGTAGAGGTCCGTCAGGTTGCCGCAGGGCTCGCTGAAGACCAGCGTGACGCTGGTGGTCGGAGCGCTGACCACGTAGGCGAGCGTCATCTCCGGGAGCACCGATTCCGCGTTGACCACGCCCGTCGAGGGGGTCGCGCTGATCGTGTTGCCGCCCAGGTCGACGCCGCCCGAGAAGCTGATCTGGTAGTCCGCGCCCTGCTGCAGGTTGACCGTGCTGCCGTCGAGCGTCAGCGTGGCCCGACGCTGGATGTCGACGTAGGTCACCCCGCACACGCCGAGAGTGATACCCGAACCGATCGGCGACTCCAGCACCCAGTTCGAGGAGTCCTCGATGCCCTCCGCATACATGTCGTCCGAGAAGTTGACCACCAGGGTGTCGTTGGCGAGACCCGCGATCGCGTTGGCGCTGGTCGAGGTCATCGTCGGAGCGCTCGTATCGGTCGAGCTCATGCCCACCGTGGCCGGGGCGCTCATCGCGTTGCCCGCGAGGTCCGTGACGTTGCTGACCTGAAGGTTGTGGAGGCCGGGCACCATGGCCGCGTCGCACACGACGCGCACCGTGCGGTTGTTGGCTTGCAGCGTGGCGCTACTGACCGTCTGCGCGCCGCCGACCACCGCGTAGTTGGCCGTGTTCTCCGCGCTCGTTCCCTCGACATCCTCGCTGAAGGTGATGTCGACCGTGGCGCCGCTGGAATCGATCGTGCGGTTCTGAATGGCCGTGGAGAGCGCGGGCGCGGCGGAATCCCCGCCGATCGACTGCGTGCCCGAGCTGAGCGCCGTCAGCTGGCCGTCGACGTCCACCACGGTGGCCGCGGTCAGCACGAAGTCGTCGCCGTTGGCGAGGTCAAAATCGAGCGTGATCGTCGTCGTGCGCGTGGTGATATCGTACTCGAAGGTCTGCGAGGAGAGATCGATCGGCGCACCGTCGACCAGAAGCGTCCAGTTGGCCGGATCGAGCGCGGAGTCAGGATCGAAGGCCTGCGTGGTGGTGAAGCTGAGGTAGTCTCCGCCGGCGTTTTCGACCGTGTTGGCCGTGGGCGTGCCGCTCAGCGCGTTGACCACGGGCGAGGGCTGCGTGATCGCCGCCGTAGTGGTGGCCAGCGCGTTGCCGTGCGCGTCGCGCAGGCCGTCGAGCTCGACCTCGTCGAGGCCTGGAACCATCGGGTTGTTGAACGTGACCGAGATGCGGTTGGAGTGCGTCTGGCTCACGGAAACGGCGACGTCGGGGGTCGAAACCCCGTACTGAGAGAGCTGTCCCGAGAAGTTCGGGCTCATCGCCTCGCTGAACTGGAACTCGACCACCCGGCCGAGCGGATCGGCGCCCAGATCCTGGCGCGCGCTGGTCAGCGTCGGGGCGCTCGTGTCGCCGCTCGCCGCGCCCGAGACATTCGTCGTGGCGAGCGCGACGTGGTTGACGCCGCGAACGCCGCTGGACCGCAGGGAGAAGCTCGACCAGAGCGCGGCAGAGTTGCCAAGCTCCATGGTCATGACCTGCGTCAGCGGATCGAGATCGATCACCGTGCCTGTCAGAGGCAGCGTGCTGCCGTTGACCGTGAGTACCCAGTTGGCGATGTTCTCCGCGCTGTCCTCGGCCACATTCACCCCGCTGAACGTGACCGTGACGACGTCGTTGCCCCAGCCGGGGTTCTGCGCGCCGGTGGCGATGAAGGTCGGCACGCTCGTGTCGCTGGTGCTGACCGCGACCGCGCTGCCGGCGACGCCCGAAAGGCCGCTGACGCTGATCGTGTGCGCCGGGCTGACGTATTCGTCCCAGGTGACCGTGATGGTGTTCTCGTCGACAGTGACGCCCGTGGGAGTCTGACCGCCGGAGGCGCTGAAGTTGCCCGTCGCGGCGCCGGAAAGCCCCGTGGCCGACTCAAAGGTCAGCACCGTGACCGTGCCTTGGCCGTCGAGATCCAGATCCTGTAGCGCGGAAACGAGGTCGTTCGCGCTGCCCGAACCGCCGGACGATCCGCCGCCCGAGCAGCTTGCGGAGTAGAGCGCGGCGAGCAGCGTGAAGGTGAAGCCAAGGTTCTTGCCAAGACTCATGGAGGGGTCCTATCGATGCGTGGGGCCAGGAGGCCCGGGGTCTAGCGGGGATCCCCCGGGTGCAGACGGCACTGCGGGGGTTTGGGCTCTATCGGCCCAGCCCGCCCGATCCTTGAGCGCGGCGGCGAAGTTTCCGCGGCGAGCGGCCCCTCAGAGGATCAGCACGCGTTCGAGTCCGGAATCAAATTCCAGCTGCAGGTTGCGGCGGAAGGCCGCCTGGAAGAAGAGCTCGCCGCCGATCAGCAGCGGATCGGGAGGCAGGCTCAGCGACAGATCGGCCGAGCCCAGCGCGTCGGCTGGCCGTGCGTGAATCGTCAGGGCGTTGCGGACCAGCAGCAGTTGTCCCACCGCGCCGGGGAAGACGGTGGGCTGCGCGCTGGGGACGCCCTGGACGAAGAACACGATGCTGGCGCCTGGCCGGCGCGCCGCGAGCGAGAGCACCTGCCCGATCTGGGCGCGCGAGCGCTGCACCAGCGCACGCTCGCCGGTGTCGAACAGCTGCACACGTCCAGTGTTGCCGAACTGATTGGCGTGCACGTCCTTGAAGGCGAGCACGGCGCGCTGACCGGCGGCATCGAGCGCCAGCCCGCGCGCGCTGCCGGCGAGATCCTGGGCGAGGAGCAGGCCTTGCTGCTCGTCGACCAGCACGAACTCCGGCTCGCCGCTGCCATCGCCCCACAGGGCGAAGGCAGCGCGCCGGCCGTCCTCGCTGAGCGCGACGGCCTCGATGAAGTTCTGCAGATTCCCGCCGGGATGCGGCTGGTGCTTGCTCCAAAACACGGTGCCGCTCGCCGGATCGAGCAACTCCATGCGCACGCCCGTCTGCACGCTGTGCCACCAGCCCAGAGCGAGACGCTGCCCGTCGGGGCTAATCGCCAGACGCGTGCAGATCTCGGCCGCGGTCTGCTGGCGCGTCGCCTGCAGGCGGTAGCTGCCGCTCTGACGCCGATAGATGCGCACGCTCGGTCCGCCGAGCACGAGGCAGCCCGCGTCGGCCGAGAGCGCCAGCGCCTGCGACTGAGGGGAAACGCTGCTCTGCCACTGTGCACCGCTCGACCAGTCGATGGCGACCAGCGTGCCGCCAAGCGTCAGCGCGACCGTCGAAGCATCGGCGCTGAAGGACAGATCCTGCAGGTTCGGCGCATTCCACGAGTGCAGGCTGAGCCGCTGTCCATCGGCGAGCCGCACGATTTCCAGATCGACGCGCGCGCTCGCGGTGTCGCACACGGCGAGCGCGCACAACGTGCGGGCCCGGTCGAGCGCGATCCGCGCGGGTCCGTTGGCGGGCAGCGCGCAGTCGTGCGTCCAGACCGTGGCGGGCTGCCCCAGCAGCGCGGCGCGCGGGTCGAACAACTCCAGACGGGTGCTGCGCAGGTTGGAGCCGGGAACCTGAGTCTGGGAGAGGCAGGCGAAACGACCCTGCGGATCCGTGGCGATCAGCCCCAGCGCGCCCTGCGTCCCTTGCAAGGAGTCGAGCCTCCACACGGGGGCCTGGGTGCCCTCGCCAGCGCTCGCCAGCACCTCCGCATGGCGATTGCCCAGCGCGGCCAGCACCAGCGTCGTCTCGCCGTCGGCTCCGAAGGCCACCGGACCCGGGATCCAGGGATCCGCGGGGCTGGCCGCGCGCTGCCAGCGCAGTCCGGGCTGAAACGGATCGGGGGCCTGCGCGGCGGAGGCCGGCCCTGGCCACGCGCCGAGCAGGAAAAAGACTCCCCCGGCCGCGCGAAAGAGGATTCCCACACGGAACTCTACCCCCGCGTGCTTGGCGAACGCGCCGAGGCTTCGTATTCTCAGGCGCGTCGATTTTTCAACCTGTACATCCCCGGCCTCGGGGAGAGATCCGAGCCCCTGCGGGCCGGACGCCGAAGGGGCAAGCGCTGGGAGCCCAGCGCGAAACTCTCAGGCAAGCGGACTCGGGGCTGGAGCATCACCTGGAGCGCTCGGCGCAACCCTGCGAAAGCAGGGTTGGCGCGGGAGGCACGACAGGGAGCACGCGCGCGGGCGACCGTTCAGGCCCGGCGCGGATCCAGCCCCTTCGAGTCCCCCGACACGCATGAAGCAGACCCCGCTCCACGGTATCCACACCCAACTCGGCGCCAAGCTGGTCGAGTTCGGCGGCTGGCACATGCCGGTCCAATACGGCCCGATCCTCGACGAGGTCCGAACGGTGCGCTCCAAGGCCGGTCTGTTCGACCTCTCGCACATGGGGCGCGTGCGGGTCACCGGAAAAGATGCCGTGCGCTTCGTCGACAGCATCGCGACCAACCACGTGGCGAAGATCCCGCTGGGCTCGATCCGCTACTCGCTGTTCTGCCGCGCCGACGGCAACCCGATCGACGACCTGCTCGTCTACCGCGGCCCCGATGAGGTCTACCTCGTCGTCAACGCCTCGAACACGGCCGTCGACCTCTCCTGGATGCGCGAGCATGCGAGCGGCTACGACGTGCACATCGACGATCAGACCGATGCCTTCGCGATGATCGCGCTGCAAGGCCAGATCGCCGAGCGCGTGCTGCAGCCCCTGTGGGAGGGCATCGAGCTCGCCAAGCTCGGCTACTACAAGTTTGGCTTCGGCACCTTCCTCGGCATGCCCAACATTCGCGTCTCGCGCACGGGCTACACCGGCGAGCAGGGCTTCGAGATCTACATCCCGAGCGCGAGTGCCGCTCGCTGCTGGAGCGCCGTGCTGGAAGCCGGCAAGGGCGCGGGCGTGCTGCCCATCGGACTGGGCGCGCGCGACACGCTGCGCTTGGAGGCGGGCATGCCGCTCTACGGCCATGAAATCGACGCCACGCACAATCCGATCGAGGCGGGCCTCGCCTTTGGCGTGTCCTTCGCCCCCGAGAAGGGCGAGTGGATCGGCCGGGCCGCGCTCGAGGCCATCGCAGCCGCGCCGCGCCGGCGGCTCGTCGGCCTCACGACCGACGGTCCGCGCGTTCCGCGCCAGGGCTACAAGCTGTTCCAGGGCGAGCGGGAGATCGGCTACATCGTCTCCGGCAGCGTCTCGCCCACGCTCGACACGAACATCGGCACGGCCTACACCGAGCTCGCCTGCGGCGCGCCCGGCGAAGCCTGCGAGATCGACCTCAAGGGCAAGCGCCAGCCTGCCCGCTTCCGCGCGCTGCCGTTCTATTCGCGCACGCGCAAGTGATTCCAACCCATCCCTCCACATCCCCGCTTCAGAAAGGCAGACCAACCGACCATGCGCCCCAACGACCGCAAATACACCGAAACGCACGAATGGGTCAAGCTCGACGGCGACACGATGCTCGTCGGCATCACCGACTTCGCCGTCAACGAACTCTCCAACGGCAACGCCGATGACCTCGTCTACTGCGACCTGCCCGAGGCCGGCCGCATGGTCGAGGCCGGCGAGACCTTCGGCGAGATCGAATCGGTCAAGGCCGTCTCCGACCTCAACGCGCCGGTCGGCGGCGAAGTCGTCGAAACCAACACCGCCATCGAGGACCACCTCGAGGTGCTCAGCAAGGACCCCTGGAGCGCGGGCTGGATGATCCGCATCAAGCCGAGTTCCAGGAACCTCGACCACCTGATGAGCGCCGAGCAGTACGAAAAGCACATCTCCCAGCCGCACTGAACCACAGGCGAGCCTAGGCACGCACCATGAGCAGTTCCACGACCACCACAGCCCAGTCGCAAGTCCACGGGAAGACCACCACGATGTTCACGCAGGATTCCTTCGCCGACCGCCACATCGGTCCCCGCGCCAGCGAGATTCAGGCCATGCTGGGCGCGCTGGGCTTCGCGACGCTCGAGGAACTGATCCGGGCGGGCGTGCCTGCCGCGCTGCGCACGGCCGAGCCGCTCAGCATCGGACCGGGTTTGAGCGAGCGTGACGCGCTGCGCGAAATCGCCGAAATCGCGGGCGAAAACGAGGTCTGGCGTTCCTTCCTCGGCATGGGCTACCACGACTGCGTCACGCCGCCAGTGATCCTGCGCAACATCCTTGAGAACCCGGGCTGGTACACGCAGTACACGCCCTACCAGCCCGAGATCAGCCAGGGCCGCCTGGAGGCGTTGCTCAACTACCAGACGATGGTGCTCGACCTCACGGGCATGGAGATCGCCAACGCCTCGATGCTCGATGAGGGCACCGCGGCGGCCGAAGCGATGGCGCTGTGTCTCGACGTCGCCCGGGACAAGCACGCCAAGCGCTTCTTCGTTGCCGCCGACTGCCATCCGCAGACGATCGAAGTGGTGCGCACGCGCGCTTGCGTGCTGGGCCTCGAAGTCGAGGTGGGCGATCCCGCCACCTTCGACTTCGCGGGCGGCGTGTTCGGCGCGCTGCTGCAGTATCCCTCGACCGACGGCGCCATCCGCGACCCGCGGCCCGCGATCGGGCGCGCCCGCGCGGCGGGCGCCAAGGTTGTGATCGCCGCCGATCTGCTGGCGCTGCTGCTGCTCGAATCGCCGGGCAAGCTCGGCGCGGACATCGCCATCGGCACCACGCAGCGCTTCGGGGTTCCGCTGGGCTTTGGCGGTCCCCACGCCGCCTATTTCGCCACCAAGGAGGCCTTCAAGCGCTCGATGCCTGGCCGTCTGGTGGGCGTCTCGATCGACCGCCACGGCAAGCGCGCGCTGCGCCTGGCGCTGCAGACGCGCGAACAGCACATCCGCCGCGAAAAGGCCACCTCCAACATCTGCACCGCTCAAGTGTTGCTGGCCGTGATCGCGGGCTGCTACGCGGTCTACCACGGTCCCGAGGGCCTGAAGACCATCGCCACGCGCGTCCACCGGCTGACGCAGGCGCTGGCCGAGGCGCTCAACCGCGGCGGCCGCCGCGTGCGGCCGGGCCTGTACTTCGACACGCTGCGCATCGATCTGTCACACTCCGATCTGCGCAAGCTGCAGACGGCCGCCGAGAAGCAGCGCTTCAACCTGCGCAGCTACTCCGACGGTCTGGGCATCACGCTCGATGAGACCACCACCGTGACCGAGGTCGCGGCGCTGGTCGAGATCTTCACCGGCAAGGAGTGCACCGGAGCCGAGATCGAGACGCTGGCCGCCTCGCTGCGTCCGCTGACGCTGGGCGATCTGGCGCGCTCGGGCGAGGTGCTCGCGCACCCGGTCTTCCACAGCTACCGCTCGGAGAGCGAGATGATGCGCTACCTGCACCGGCTGCAGGCGCGCGATCTCTCGCTGACCACCTCGATGATCCCGCTGGGCTCGTGCACCATGAAGCTCAACGCGGCCGCCGAGATGCTGCCGATCACCTATCCGGGCTTTGGCCGGCTGCACCCCTTCGCGCCCGCCGCCCAGGCGCGCGGCTACGCGCGGCTGTTCCGCGATCTGGAGCGCTGGCTGTGCGACATCACGGGCTTCGCCGGCTGCTCGCTGCAGCCCAACGCCGGTTCGCAGGGCGAATACGCCGGCCTTCTGGCGATCCGGGCCTGGCAGGATGCACGCGGCTGCGCGCAGCGCACCGTGTGCCTGATCCCGCACTCCGCGCACGGCACCAACCCCGCGAGCGCCGTGATGGCGGGCTTTGAAGTGGTCGTCGTCGACTGCGACAGCGAGGGCAACATCCAGATCGAAGACCTCAGGAAGAAGGCCGAGCTCCACTCCGCCCGGCTGGGCGCCCTGATGGTCACCTACCCCTCGACGCACGGGGTCTTCGAGTCGCGCATCCGCGAGATCTGCGAGTTGGTCCACCGCCATGGCGGACAGGTCTACATGGATGGCGCCAACCTCAACGCGCAGGTCGGACTGATGAAGCCCGGCGAGCTGGGTGCGGACGTCTGCCACATCAACCTGCACAAGACCTTCTGCATCCCGCACGGCGGCGGCGGCCCGGGCATGGGCCCGATCTGCGTCGCCCGGCACCTCGTGCCGCACCTGCCGGGCCACCCGCTGGCCAAGGTGGGCGGCGACGTCGGGCCCGTCTCGGCGGCGCCCTGGGGATCGGCTTCGATCCTGCCGATCAGCTGGATGTACATCCGCATGATGGGTTCCGAGGGCCTCAAGCGGGCGACCGAGGTGGCGATCCTCAACGCCAACTACCTCGCCCAGCAGCTTTCGGCGCACTATCCGGTGCTCTACGCCGGCCAGAACGGCCTCGTGGCGCACGAGTGCATCTTCGACACGCGCGTCTTCAAGGCGCACGGCATCGAGGTCGATGACATCGCCAAGCGCCTGATGGACTTCGGCTTCCACGCGCCGACGATGAGCTTCCCGGTGGGCGGCACGCTGATGGTCGAGCCGACCGAAAGCGAATCGAAGGGCGAGCTCGACCGCTTCATCTTCGCGATGCGCACCATCGCCGAGGAGATCGCGGCGGTCGCGGCCGGCAAGGCCGACAAGCTCGACAATCCGCTCAAGAACGCGCCGCACACCATGGCGGAGGTCTGCGCCAGCGAGTGGAAGCATGCCTACTCGCGCGAGCAGGCTGCCTTCCCCGCTGCGTGGCTGCGCGAGCACAAGTTCTGGCCCTCGGTCGGCCGCATCGACAACGCCTACGGGGACAAGAACCTCGTCTGCGCCTGCCCGAGCCTGGACTCCTACAAGAGCTAGGCGCGAGACGAGCCCGATCCGGGGCTAGGATTCGCGCCGAGAACAGCACGAGCGATGGAAACCTGGCGCCTGATCAGTACCTTCGGCGCGGAGCCGTCCTTCCACATGGGACTCGATGAGGCCCTGCTGGAGGATCCGGCGGCTCCGCCAACCGTGCGTTTCTACACCTGGAAGCCCGACACGCTGTCGCTGGGTTACTTCCAGCGCTTGGACGAGATCCCGGCCGCAACCGGCGGGGCAGGCGGACGCCGGCCCGGCGCGATCGTGCGGCGCATCACGGGCGGCGGGGCGATCCACCACCAGCACGAGCTGACCTTCTCGATCGTCTGCTCGCTCGCCCATCCGCTGTACGCGGGCAGCATCGCGGAATCCTACGAGCGCGTCCATGCGCGCATCGCCGACGCGCTCGCCGAATTCGGCGTCGCGAGCCGTCCGCGCGGCGCCGAGACCCTGGGGTCCGACCTTGCGGGCACGGGCATGTGCTTCCACCACTCCAGCGCGCAGGATCTGGTCTGGGGGGGCCGCAAGGGCGTCGGATCGGCGCAGCGGCGCAAGCATGGCCGCGTGCTGCACCACGGCTCGATCAAGCTCGGCACGACCCCGCTCGAAGGGGCCATCGCGACCGTGCGCGAGCACGCGCGCGAGTGCACGCCCGAGAGTCTCGCGCTGGCGCTGCGCCGCTCGCTGGAAGCGGGCCTCGACTGGAAGCTGATTCCCTCCGTGCCCGACATCGTCGAGCGCGACCGGGCGCGCATTCTGGGCGCGCGCTACATCGACCCCGAGTTCGTGAGGAGACGCTGATGCTGCGCTGGATGCTGCTGTCGCTGTGCCTGCTGTGCGCCTGCCGCGCCGAGGCGCCGCGGCGACCGAATGTGCTGCTGATCACGATCGACACGCTGCGCGCCGACCGCATCGGTCTGCGGCACGGGGAGCAATGGGTGATGCCCCATCTGGAGGCGCTCGCCGGCGAGTCGCTGCGCTACCCAAGCGCCCTCTCGCCCCGCGCCAAGACCACGCCCGCCATCGCGAGCCTGCTGACGGGGCTTTATCCCCACGAACACGGCGTGCGCGAGCTGATGAGCCCGCTTCGCAATTCGACGCCGATGCTGCAGGACCGGCTGCGCGAGAAGGGCTGGCACACCGCGGCGATCGTGGGCAACTTCGTGCTGAAGGACCAGTACTCCGGTCTCTCGCGCGGCTTCGAGACCTGGCGCGAGGATCTGCCCGACACGCAGGGCGTGCCGCCCGAAAACGTGCCGCAGCGCCGCGCCCGCTCGCTGACCGACGCCGCGCTGGAGGAGCTCGCCAAGCCCAAGGGCTCGCGGCCGTGGATGCTCTGGCTGCACTACATGGATCCGCACGGGCTCTACGACGCGCCCCTGGAGCACCGCGTGTTCGCGCCCTCCGCCGTCGATCCGATCCACGAGGATCCCGCGCAGGAACCCAAGCCCTACATCGCGCAGTACAACGTGCCGCCGCAAGCGCGCCTCCCGGATGGACGCATCGACGCCGCGGCGGTCCGCGCGGAATACGACGCCGAGGCACGGTACGTCGACAGCGAACTTGGACGCATCTTCGATTGGCTGCGCGCCAGCGGCCAGTGGAACGACACGATCCTGATCGTGACCGCCGACCACGGCGAGAGCCTGGGCGAGCACAATTATTGGTTCGAGCACGGCCGCAACGCCTACGAGGCCAACTCCGCCGTGCCGTTGATCATCCGCGCACCCGGCGTGCGCCCCGGCCGCGGCAATCCCGATGTCTCTCTGTGCGATCTGGCGCCGAGCCTGCTCTTCCATCTGGGCCTCGAGCCGCTCCTGCCCGCGCCCGATGAGCGCCTGACGCGCGGGGAAATCCTGCCGCAGCTGTACACCGACGGCAACCTGCCCTCGCGCGCCGTGTTCACCGAGAAGATCGAGCGCTCGGGCGACGAGCGCGTCGTGCAGCACAAGGCCGTGCGCATGGGCTCCTGGAAGCGCGTGCGCCGCTTCGCCACGATCGAAGGCCAGCTGCGCATCATCGGCGAGGAGCTCTATGAGCTCAACTCCGATCCGCGCGAGGCCCACAACCTGATGAGCGATCCGCCGGCCGATGCTCCGCTGGCGAGGCTCGATCTGGAACTGCTGCGCTTCGCGCGCGCCGACGTGCAGTTCGCGGATCTCGCCCGCAAGCTGCAAGAGCAGCGCGAGCGTCTGGAGCGCGAGGATCCGGGTGCGGCGCGCGTGTTGAAGGCGCTGGGTTACTGAACAGGACGCGGCTCAGGGGGCGCGCGGCAGTTTCAGCTCCAGCCCCCAGTCCGACTGCGGGTCTGCGCTGAGCGAGAAGCTGGCGCCCGTGAGCTCGATCCCTTCCATGGAATTCGCCAGACGCCAGGTCTCGCGCGTCGGCGTCTCGGAGATCCAGCTCGCCTTGCCTGTCGCGGTCAGCAGCGACTGCGCGGCGCCGATCGCGCCGTCCGCGACCTTGAGCGGGGCGCGGAAGCTGAGCCGACCGCGCTCGCGCATGCGCTGGTTCCACTGCACGGCCTCGACCAGGATTTCGGCGTCGGCGGACTTGCCCAGCGGCGTGAGCACGCCCAGCGAGCTGGGCACGCCGTCACAGACCGTGAGCCGCGCGCGGATCCCTCCGCCGGTGCGCACCAGCACGCGCTCCACCGTGGCAAGCGTCAGGCTGGCGGGCTGGCCGGAGGGTGCGGGAGCGGCCGAGTAGGTCCAGTTGGCCTGCACCAGGCGGGTTTGCAGCACCGCCATCACATCCGCGCCGCCGGTGCCGGTGCCGAAATACAGGTTGAGGCGCACGCGAGTCGGCTCATTCGCGCCCTGGCGCAGCCCGTCGAGTTCGATCTCGACCCAGGAGCCGCCGGCAACCGCGTTGCCTTCGAGCTGGATCTGGACGGTCTGGCCCGCGTGCAGGGGCAGCAGGGACACGCTCCAGAGGAGCACACACAGCAGGAGGGAACGCATGCGCGGATGGACGGCGGAAGAGAGCCGGCCATTCCCGGGAAAAGCGGCCCTCGGGAGGCGGGCGGGAGGCAAAGCCGGTGGAAGCTGGTTACCCCGCATGGACTCGAACCATGGCTAACAGGACCAAAACCTGTTGTGCTACCGATTACACCACGGGGTAGTCCGGCTTTGAGGGGGCAGAGGATAGCTCCCCATCCCCCCTGGGTCAACCCTATCGATCGTCGAGGCGCCGGCGGGCGAGGTCCAAGGCCGTCTGGGCCGCGAATTCCCGAATCAGATCCCGGCCGCGCACGGTGAAGCGCCGCTCTTCGCTGGCGAGCACTCCATCGAGCACGGTGGCGAAGCAGACCAGGCCGATCGGCTTCTCGGCGCTGCCGCCGGCCGGGCCGGCGATGCCCGTCACCGCCACGGCCAGCCGTGCCCGCGCGCGCCGCGCGGCCCCCAGAGCCATCGCTTCGGCCACCTCGCGGCTGACCGCTCCGTGGGCCGCGAGCAGGGCGGGCGGCACGCCGAGCTCCTCGGTCTTGGCCTCGTTGGCGTAGGTCACGAAGCCCTTCGCGAAGACCGCGCTGATGCCCGGAATCGCCGTCAGCTTGGCGGCGATCAGGCCGCCGGTGCACGACTCGGCGACCGCTACGCAGGCTTGGCGCTGCGCCAGCCGCTCGTACAGCGCAAGCGCCAGATCCGGGCTGTGCGTGCTGAACAGAAACGGCGCGAAGCGCTGTTCGAACTCCTCGACCCGCTCGCGCATGCGCGCGCTGGCCTGCGCTCCGCGTGCCACCAGCACGGCGCTGAGGACTCCGGCCTTGGCAGTGACGCCCAGACGCGGATTCTCGCTGCGCTCCATCCACGCGCCGCAGTGGTCCGCGAAAGCCGACTCGGGCAAGCCGAACAGATGGAAGCTGCGCGACAGGCGCGTCCCGTCGAGGGCCAGGCGCTCGGACAAGAGCCCGCGCAACTCGCCCTGCCAGATCGCCTCGAGCTCGCGCGGCGGTCCGGGCAGCGCGGCCACCTGCGCGCGACCGATCGGCATCAGAAAGCCGGCTGCCGTGCCGATCGGATTGGCGAGTCGCACCGCCCCCAGTGGAAACAGGGCCTGACGGCGGTTGGATTGCGCGAAGGGCCTTCCGCGGCTTTCGAACCAGTGCTGGATGCCGAGCGCGATCTCCTCGTCGTACTCAAGCTCCACGCCCGCCGCGCGCGCCAGCGCATGGCGCGTGACATCGTCGAGCGTCGGACCCAAACCGCCCGTGATCACCATCAGGTCTACCTCGCGCGCGCCGAGTTGCACCAGTTGCGCCAGGCCGTCCTCATCATCGCCGAGCACATGCATGCGCTCGACCTCGACTCCAAGTTCCAGCAGCGCGCGCGCTAGCCAGCCGGAGTTGCTGTCCTGCGTGCGCCCCTCGACCAGCTCATCGCCGGTGGCGATCAACCAGGCACGCAGCGGCGCTCCCTCGGCAGCGCTCACGAGCGGGTGCCTTCCGGTTTCCGGCGCGGACGAGCCGACAGCTTGGACACGATGATGCCGATCTCGTACAGCACGATCATCGGTGCGGTCATCATCAGCTGGCTGATCCAATCCGGGCCGGGCGTGATCACGGCCGCGACGAACAAGGCCAGAATCAGAAAATGCGCCCGGTACTTGCCGTAGGTCGACGGCTCGATCAGGCCCAGCCGCGCGGCGAAGATCATCAGGATTGGCAGCTGAAACACCGCCCCCATCGCCAAGCACAGGGTGGTCAGAAAGCTCGTGTACTTCTCCAACTGGATGATCGGCATCACCGTCTCGGGCGGCAGCGCCGTGACGAGGTAGTACATCCCCGTCGGTATCAGCAGGAAGAAGCAGAACAGCACGCCAGCCACGAACAGCAGCACCGAGGCCGGGAAATACTTCAGGATCGCCCGTTTTTCGTGCCGGTACAGGCCCGCGCCGACGAACTGCCAGATCTGCCACAGCACGAAGGGCGATCCGAAGAAGAACGCGAAGTACAGCGAGTTGTTGAGCACGAAGAAGAAGCTCTCGCCGATGCCGAACATCGCGGGTTGCTCGTTCATCGGGGAGCGCAGCCGGTTGTCGGCCGGATCGTCGCTGAGGAAGAAGTCGCTGCGGCGCCTCTTGTTGTCGGGCTGCGCCAACTCGGCGTTGTAGCGCTCGACGAGATCCTGGTTGACCTGCACCGCCGCCTCGCGGTACGGCCACAGCATCCAGTTGGCGATCTCGACCTGGAAGTACCAGGCGCCAAGGAAGCAGAGCACCACCGCGAGCACGCTGCGGAACAGCCGCAGGCGCAACTCCTCGAGGTGCTGTCCGAGGGTCATGCGGCCGTCTTCCGGCTCCTGGGTGGTGGTGCTGCTCATCGGTCGGGAAAGGGACTAACGGTCATTCTCACCGCGCGAGGCAGCGAAAAAAAGCTGCGGGCGGCCGGACTTTCTCGTCCAGCCGCCCGCAGCGTTCATTCGATCTTGATCGAATCAGAACGCGAAGTACTGGCGCAGGTCCTTCAGCAGGACCACCTGCACACCCTGAGCCGTCGCGTCCTTGTAGACCGGCAGGTCCGAGGGCTGCATGGGCGACTCGAGCGGCGCGCCGTTCTCGTCGGAGTACATCTCGCCGCCGACGATCAGGAAGTCGGTCGACTTGTCGAGCTTCTTCTGAACGGCGATGCCCATGCCGGCCAGCAGGGCTTCCAGCTGGGTCTGGTTCATGCCCGCGCCGCTGAAGCGGCCGATCAGGATCGCCGCGCGTTCGCCCTTGGGGTCGAACAGCGGGTTGTAGACGACATCGCCGGAGACCGGCGCATCGAGCGGATCCTTCTGGTCGTAGAAGCGCACCTCGGCCATGTCGCCCTGCACGTTGGTCACTTCGCACCAGGCCTTGACCGTGGTCGAGCCGCTCTTGCCCGAAACCACGCGGAAGCGGGTGCCGGCCGAGAGGCGCGAGGTCGAGCCGATGTTGATCCAGCCCAGATCGAGATTCTTCGACACGGCGAGGATCTTGCCGTCCGCGCGCTCCGGCTCCTTGAGGAAGGGGTTGAGCTTGCGGCCCTGCTCGTCCATACGAGCCTGCAGCGCCATCTTCTCGGCGTCGAAGCCGGCTGCCGCGACGGCGATGTCCTGCTCGAGCGCGCGAACCTTGCTGTCGCGGTCCTTGAAGTTCTCGCGCGCCTCGCCCAGCTGGCGCTCCAGATCGGTGATCTGGTCCTTGGCGCGGCTCTCCGCGTCCTGAGCCTGGCTGCGCAGCTCGTTCTTCTCCTTCTCGGCGGCCGCGATCGCCTCGTTCATGCGGCTGGAGATCTGGCTCTTCTCGTTTTGGGCGGTTTCGACCTGACCCTGCAGCGCGCTCGCGCGCTCGGTCGCGGCCTGATTGGCGTTGATCGCGCTCTTGACCAGCGATTCGAAGTCCTTGCCGTCGGCGCCCGGGATCGCCTTGGCCGCATCGGCCATGGCCTTCTGGGCGGCGTCGAGGCTGCTCATCGAGGCGTTGGCCTCGTCGTAGTAGCCGAGCACCTTGGACAGGGCCAGGATGTGCTCGGTGCGCGTTTTGTTCTCGGCCTCCAGCGCCGTGACGCGCTCGGACTTGGCCTTCAGGTCTTCCTGAGCCTGCGTTGCGACCTGGTTGGTGAGGAAGAACATCACGAGGGCAATCAGGAAGGCGACGATGAGGCCGACCAACCAGATCACGCTTACCTTCGCGGCTCCGCGCTGGGATCGCTGGATCATGAGGGATAGTGGGGAGAGGGGGGGATGGGGTTGCTCAGGACACGAGCGGCTCTGGGGGCGTCGCTCGAGGCCGCCGCTGCTCCGGGCAGGGACTGCTGCAGGGCAGCGGTCGCTCGGGGCAGGATGGGCTCAAAGCGGGCGTCGCTCAGGGCACGACCCGGGTGCTCCGGCCAACCGATCCGCCGCGCCTGCGGCTGGACCGATCGGGGGCGCATGGTTTACCGCATGCGCCGCCCCGAGGCAAGAGCGGAACCTTCCGGCTCTGGAACCCTCGGGCGCCCCACCCTACCCTGCAGGAGGCCGCCGGTTTCCGCGCCAGCCCCCATCTTGAGCCCCATGCCCCACCCAGCGCCCCCCCTCGTGATCGGTGTCCTGGGCGGGATCGCCTCGGGCAAGTCCTGGGTCGCCCGCCGCCTGTGCGGCCCCGGGGGGGTGCTGATCGATGCCGATGCGCTCGCCCGGGAGGTGCTCGAGAGCCCCCCGCTGCGCGGCACCTTGCGCGAGGTCTTCGGGAGCGCCATCGAGCGCCCGGACGGCACGCTCGATCGGCAGGCGCTGGCCGACCGCATCTTCTCGGACCCCGCCGCCAAGGAACAGCTCGAAGCCTTTACCCATCCCCTCATCCGTGCAAGGATACGCGCGCGCTTGGAGGACGCCCGGGCCGCCCGCGTGCCGCGGGTCGTGCTCGATGTGCCCTTGCTGCTCGAAAACGAGGCCAGCCACGGTCTCACCGCGCAGTGCCACGAGTTGGTCTTCGTCGATTCCGATCCCGCGCAACGCGAGGCCCGCGCCATCGCCGCGCGCGGCTGGAAACCCGGCGAGGTCGCGCGCCGCGAGGCCCGCCAGCTGCCTCTCGAAGCCAAGCGCGCCCGCGCCGGATACCGGATCGACAACTTTGACGATCTCGACGCCCTCGCGCGGGCGACCGACGTCTGCTCCGCGCGGCTCGCGGCACGCCCGCCCGACACCGCCCACGACTGATTCCCCATCCCCCACCACCGCCAACCACCGCACCCATGGGACCGCCCAACACCCAGCAGCACCAGCACCAGCACGACAAGCACAAGCGCTTCAACAAGTGGAAGAAGTTCCACAAGGGCGGGGGCGGCGGGGGCGGCGGCCAGCACCAACACAAGGCCTTCCGGCGCACGCAGCAGATGCAGCAGGCCGAGGTGGTGGTCTTTGATTTCAACACCTTTCCGGCCGACCTCGACGAGGCCCAGCTCGCGGAGCTCAACGCCTCGCTGCCGGCCCAGACGGTCGCCGACACCGACGCGCTCGAGCACTCCGACCTGCAGGCGAAGAACCTAACCGACCTGTTCGAGGTCGCGGAGGCGGAGAGCGTGGAGCTCTCCCACGCGCGCACCCGCCGCGACGTGATCTTCGAGATCACCGCCAAGCGCCTCAAGGAGCGCACCCCGGTCGTTGCCGAAGGCGTCGTCGCCCAGCAGGCAAGCCACCACATGCTGCGCTCCCAGCGCTACGACTACATGCCGGCCCTCGACGACATCGTCGTGCCCCCCTCGATCGTCAGCAAGTACGCGCTCCTGCCCGGCATGACCGTGCGCGGCTTCCTGCGCGCCCCACGCGAGAACGAGAAGCACTTCGCGCTGGTCGAGATCACCGAGATCGACAACCACGATCCCGAGGAGGCCAAGACGCGCGCCCCCTTCCGCGAGCTCGTGCCGCTCTACCCCGAGCAGCGCATCATGCTCGAGGGCACCTCCGAGAACCCGCTCGAGATGCGCATCGTCGACCTGATCACCCCCATCGGCCGCGGCCAGCGCGGCCTGATCGTGGCGCCCCCGCGCACGGGCAAGACGGTCCTGCTCCAGATGCTGGCGAAGTCGATCCTCAAGAACGCCCCCGACTGCCACCTCATCGTGCTGCTCGTCGACGAGCGTCCCGAGGAAGTCACCGACTTCGAGCGCATGCTGCCCGAAGGCCGCCGCGAGATCGTCTCCTCCACCTTCGACGAGCCCGCCACCCGCCACCTCCAGGTGGCCGAGATGGTGATCCACAAGGCCAAGTCCATGGTCGAGGCCGGCGAGCATGTCGTCATCCTGCTCGACTCCATCACGCGCCTCGCCCGCGCTTCGAACATTGAAGCGCCCTCCAACGGCAAGCTGCTCTCCGGCGGCATGGACGCCACCGCCCTCCAATTCCCCAAGCGCTTCTTCGGCGCTGCGCGAAATATCGAGGACGGCGGTTCGCTGACCATCCTCGGCACGGCCCTGATCGAGACCGGCTCCAAGATGGACGAGCTGATCTTCGAGGAGTTCAAGGGCACGGGCAACATGGAGCTGGTCCTCGACCGGCGCCTGTCCGACCGCCGCATCTTCCCGGCCATCGACATCAACCGCTCCGGCACGCGCAAGGAGGAGCTGCTCTTCACGCCCGAGGAGATGAAGCGCATCTGGATGCTGCGCAAGGTCCTGAATGAGATGGACCCGGTCGAGGCGATGGAGATGCTGATCTCCAAGATGAAGAAGACCCGCGTCAACGCGGAATTCCTGATGTCGATCGGTTGATCTACGGTGTCAGGCACGATTCACACATAGATTCACACATCGCCTCCGGCCCACGGCCCATCCTCCGGCCCACGGCCTCCCGCCGCCCGCTTATGGCCGCCCGTCACCGTCTCCTGAGGGATGCGGACACCTGGCGGTGATTAGGAAGCACAGTGCAGCCACCTGCGCGCTGCATCACTCCGCTCCAGCGGCCGGTGCCTGATGCCGGACACGGGGACGGGCGCCAGAGCGACAACGCGGCGAGAAAGCCGGCGATCGCAACATCCCACTGCGGCCTGCGGCACCCAAGCCGACCTTCGCTTGCGCTGACGCACGCACCGCGGCGGCGCGGCTTGCTGCACGCAAGCCGCGCGGCACCTCGCGGGCTCCTCGCTCGCGCGCTTGCGTGCCTGCGGCACTCCGCGCTCGCTCCCGCGCCTGCGCTCGGTGCTCGGGCAATGCAAGCCTGATGCAGCTCCACACCCGGCAGATGCGAGGTCGCGGCAATCTGGCGGGTGGCAGTGGTTGGCGGGAGGACAGGCAATTGGTTATCGGAGGCCCATGCACGGTAATGGCAACGGCCGTGTGAGTGCGGTGTGAGTGCACGTTCAGTATGAGTTGCAACCGCTTCTCTCCGCACTTGGCTACTCGCTTGCAAGTGCGTGTGCTGGTGAGCGTTGCACAGAACACCCGTCACTCGCGCTCGCAAGACCCATACAGCCCACACTCGGAAGAGCCCTCCCGTCCTGTGGCCGCTGCACCCGCGCCTGGCGGCTGACGCCGCTCGCGCGGGTGCGCGACCACTCATGGCGTTGCCTCAAGAAACGGGACAGCGAGGGGTGAAGTGGTAAAGGACTAAGGCGTGATGCGCCTGGAGGGGCGGAGGCCGCTGCCGGCGTAGCGGTACTCCGGCGTGCCGCCGCTGCGGTCCGCCGAACCCGCGTTGGCGGGGGAGATGATCCCATCCCCGCCGCGAAGCACGCGGTTGACGGAGCTTTCTACGCCGTCATCTCGCAGGCCATCGCCAACGCGAGGAACTGCGTCGGCACCGTTGGTGTCGCCACACCACTCCCAGACGTTCCCGTGCACATCGTGCAACCCAAAGCCATTCGCGCGCAGCGTGTTCACGGGCTGGATGTTCGTTGAGGTCTTTTTGTCATGCCTCACGTTCGCGGCACCAACCAAGCTCTTCGCGTCGTTCCCCGTCCACCAGGTCGTCGCGGTTCCTGCACGACACCCGTACTCCCATTGCGTCTCGCTTGGGAAGCCGCACCAACCAAGCTCGCTTGGCCACATCGCGCTGATGTCGTCCCACGAAATTTTGTTCGCAGGAGTCAGCGACTTTCCGTCGGTGTCGTGCATGCCACGCCGCAGCGACACACGGTCCCACTGCTCCGCCGTCAGCTCGTACTTCGACAGGAAGAACGGAGACAGCTCCACAGTGGGGATCCAGTCCTCTTGCTCTTGATCCTTCGAGTCCGCCCTCGGCACTCGACCGCCGGGCAAGAGCACCATCACCATTCCTGTCTCCGGCGTCAGGCTCAACCGACCCTCCGCGTCGCGCAGCACCCGACCGTCCGCTCCCAACTGCGGCTCGACGCCCGTTTGGAGATGAACGAACTCCCACAGGCCCGTCACAGGGTTCTCGCCCAAGGGCAACAGACCCGTCTGCGGCGTGAGTCGCTCCCCGCTC
>JBIKMH010000058.1:0-9025 GCA_044359355.1 Planctomycetota bacterium
CATGCAGATGCAGGCCGGTGACGTGCTGATCGTGTTGTCGGACGGCATTCTGGAGGCGGAGCGTCTGGGCGATCGCTCGGCCCTGTTCGGCGAGCAAGGCGTGCTCGCGGTGCTCCAGCGGCACGCGGCGGAGGGCGCGAGCGCCAAGGCGCTCACCGAGGCGCTGATCAGCGAGGTGCTGCGTTATTCCGGCGGCTCTCAGGCCGACGACATGACCGTGGTGATCGCCCGCAAGGTGGCGAACTGAGATGGGCCCGTTTGGAAAGCGAGACCAGTCCGGCGACAAACCCGGGGGCGGTCCGCCAGCCCAGCCTCAGCCCGCGCCCCCCAGCACGGTCGGGATGCGCACGCACCGCGACGCGCTGATCGAGGCGATCGCCTGGATTTCCCAGTCGGACCATGTCGAGGCCATGCTCGAGCGGATCGTCGACAGCTCGATCCACGTGACACAGGCGGAGCGTGGTTTCCTGATCGAGCGCCATTCGAACGGAGAGTTGCGCGTGCGCATCAGCCGCGATCGGCAGCAGCGCCCGATCGGCCGCGGTGATCAGCGCTTTTCGGAAAGCACCGTGAAGCGCGTGCTGGAAGAGCAGCAGCCCCAGCGGCTCAAGGTCCGGAACACGCAGGAGGCGGACGCTCACGGCAGTTCGATTCGCGATCTGGGTCTGCGCGCGCTGATGTGCGTGCCGCTCTCGACCGATGGGGGCGCCACCCGCCGCGGTGTGCTGTATGTCGACTCGCGGGCCAGCGCACGCGATTTCGGGGACAGCGATCTGCAGACCTTCGAGGCTCTGTCGGGTCTGGTTCGCGTGGCGCTTGACAAGCAGCGCTCGGTGGACGCAAGGATCTAGAGCGAGCGTCTGCTCGAGGAGCGGCGCATCATGGCCGAGATCCAGGGCAAGCTGATGCCGGGCGCGTTCCAGAGCTGCTGGGGCTGGGACATCTTCGGCTGGTATCGGCCGGCGGAGGGCGCCACGGGCGATTTCTACGACTTCATTCCACTCAAGGGCCAGCGGCTGGCGATGCTGCTCGGCGACGCCAGCGGCCACGGCGTTGGTCCAAGTCTGATCGCGACGGCGGCCCAATCGGCGCTGCGCTGCACGCTCAAGCTGACCGATGACCTGCCGCGCGCCGTCAGCCTGCTGAACGAGGACATCGGTCCGCGCATGGACGACGGCCGCTTCTGCACGATGTTCGCCAGCGTGCTGCACGCCGACGGCAGCGTGTGGATGGTCAATGCGGGTCACCCGCCGGCGCTGCTTTGGCGCGCTCGCGATGGCAGCGTCGAGAGCTTTGGAAACCACGGTCCGGCTCTGGGCATGATCGATGAATTCGAATTCACCGAATCGACCCGCATGCAGATGCAGGCCGGTGACGTGCTGATCGTGTTGTCGGACGGCATTCTGGAGGCGGAGCGTCTGGGCGATCGCTCGGCCCTGTTCGGCGAGCAAGGCGTGCTTGCGGTGCTCCAGCGGCATGCGGCGGAGGGCGCGAGCGCCAAGGCGCTCACCGAGGCCCTGATCCGCGAGGTGCAGGCTTTCACGGGCGGGAAGGTACAGGACGACTTGACGGTCATGGCGGTGCGCAGGATAGTGCAGGCATGAACAGCGGGCGGCGAGGCGAGTCGATGCTGGTGCGCAACGCGCGGTTGTGGCCGCAGGGATCCGAGCGCGAGCCCGTGTGCGTGCGCATCGTCGAAGGCGTGATCCGGGAGGTCGAGTCCGAGCTGGCGCCAGCCGGCGAGCGCGTGCTCGATGGGCAGGGCCTGAGCCTGATTCCGGGACTGGTCGATGTGCATGTGCACTTTCGCGATCCGGGCCTGGAGCACAAGGAAGGCTGGGACCACGGCTCGCAGGGTGCCTTGCACGGAGGCGTGACCGCGGTGGTCGAGGTGCAGAACAATCCGCCGCTCTCGACCACGCTGGAAGCCCTGCGCGCGCGCCTCGAGCACGTCCGCTCGCGCTCGCGCGTCGACTTCGGGTGCCTTGCGAACCTCTTGCCCGAGTCGATTCCCGAGCTGGCGGCCATGGCGCCGCTGACGCCGGCCTTCAAGTGCTTCCTCGGCGGTTCGACCGGCATGGGCGGGCAGACCGATGTGGCCGCGCTGCGCGAGCAGTTCGCGGCCGCGGCGCGCGCCGGGCGGATGATCGTGGCGCACTGCGAGAAGGAGGACATCCTGCGCGCCGACAAGCCGCGCTACCCCGGCGCCAGCGTGGCCGAGCACCATCTGCTGCGCTCGGACGAGTCCGAAGTGGTTTCGATCGCGGAAGCGATCGAGCTGGTGCGCCGCACCGGCGCGGAACTGCACGTCTTCCACATCAGCACGGCGCGCGGCACCGAGCTGGTGCGCGCCGCGCGCCTCGAGGGGCTGCCGGTCAGCGCGAGCACCGGTCCGCACTACCTGCATCTGTCGCACCTCGATGCGCCGCGTCTGGGCAACTTCCTCAAGGTCAACCCCTCGATCAAGTCTCCGGCCGACTCACTCGGCATCCTCAGCGGGCTGCGCGATGGCAGCGTCGATGCGATCGGCACCGACCACGCGCCGCACCTGCTGGAGGAAAAGACGCGCGAGTACGCCAAGGCTCCCAGCGGCATGCCCTCGGTGGATCTGCTCTGGCCGCTGACGCTGGAGCTGGTGCGCATGGGGCGCCTCGATGCCGCCACGGCGCTGGCCTCCGTCACCTGGCGCGCGGCGCAGTCGCTCCACCTTGCCGGCAAGGGCCGCATCGTGCCCGGCTACGACGGCGATCTGGTGCTCTTCGATCCCGACGAGACGCGCACGGTGCGCGGAGCCGAATTGCCCTCGCGCTCCAAGTGGTCGGCCTTCGAGGGCCGCAGGCTGGCCGGGTTCCCCAAGTTCGTGGTGCGCCGCGGCGAACTCGTGTTCGCCGAAGGCCGCGTGCAGTGCGCCGCGGGCGGACGGCCGCTCGATCTTACGCCGCCGCGGCCCTTCGGCTAGGGATCACGCGTGTCGCTGCTGCCCTCGCCTGGCGTGCGGCTGGAGGATGCGCTGGTGCGGCGCGCCCTCCGCCTCGCGGCCAGCGCGCGCGCGGGCCGGCTGCGCGAGGAGGGCCTGCGCGCGCGCAGCCGCGGCGTGGGCTTTGAGTTCGAAGGCTACCGCGACTATCAGCCCGGCGATGATCCGCGCGAGATCGACTGGGATTTGATGGCCCGCGATCCGGAGCGCGTGGCGGTGCGCGTGCGCCGGAGCGAGCAAGGCGCGCTCTGGCAGCTGATCCTCGACGACAGCGCCTCGATGGGACTGGGCTCGCGCGGCAAGCTGCAGTGCGCCGCCGAGCTGGCTTTGACCGTGGCGGCCTGGGGTCTGTTCGAAGGCGCTAGCGTGGCGCTCGCGAGCACTTCGGGGGCCCGCGCTCCGCTCGCCGAGCGCATCGAGGAGCTGGCGGGACTGGTGCGCTGGCTCGAAAGCCGCGTGGCGCAAGGCAGCGCGCCCCCGAGTGGGATCGGCGCGGCCGCGCGCGCGCAGCGAGTGTTCGTGTTCTCCGACTTCAGCCTGCCGGCCGCGGCGGAGCCGCTGTTCGTTTCTCGCGCGGGCATTTCCTGGCTCGCCGTCGAGATCCTCAGCGCCGAGGAGCGCGAGCCGCCGCAGGCGGGCGCCTGGCTGCTGGTCGATCCGGAGAGCGGGGAAGAGCGGCGTCTCAGCGCCTCGCCCGAACGCGCGGCTGAGTATCGCCGCGCTCTCCAAGCGCGCTCGGAGCGACTGGATCAGCAGGCGCGTGCCACGCGGGGCGCTTGCGTGCATCTTTCCTCGGCACAGTCGCTCGAGCAGGGATTTGCGAGCCTGCGGGAGAGCCAGCGGCGATGATCCGCTTCGAAGCTCCGCTGCTGCTTCTGGCGCTGCTCCTGCCGCTCTTCCTGCTGCTGGCCGCCATGCGCCGGGAGGGTCGGCAACTCGGCAGCAGCCTGCTCGCGCTGTGGCGCGAGCAGCCGAGTTCGGGCCCCTCCGCCCCGCGGCGCTGGCAGGCTCCACCGCTGGCGCTGCTGCTTGTGTGCGCGGCACTCTCCGCCGCCGTGCTCGCGCTCGCCGGTCCCTACCGTGCCCCGCGGGAGCGACCGCGCATCACGGTGCTGCTCGACGATTCACCCTCGATGCAACTGGAGCAGCGCCAGGCACGCCTCGTCGAACGCATCGAAGGCTGGGCGCTTGCGAGCGGTGCGCAACTGGAGTGGCAGCGCGCGGCGCATCCGGACTGGTCGGCGCACGACAGTGCCGAATATCTGTGGGCCAGCGATGCCATCGAGCGCTACCCCGAGCGAGCCGGGCTGGTGTTGTCCGGCGCTCGGCCCGTTCCCGGACCGGTGGGTCGTGCGGGCGCCGATCGGTTGGTCTTCGACGGCAGCCAGCTTCAAGTGGAAGCCGGCGCTTATGCGGCCGAGCAGCGCAGCGTGCGCGTGCGCGGTGCGCTGCCGGCGGCGCTGCAGCCGCTGTGGTCGATGTGGTGCGAGAAGCAGCAACTGCTGATCGACGCACAGGCGCGCGAGCCGCTGCTGGAACTCGTTTTTCCGGACACGGGCTGCTCCGCGGATCGCGAGTGGCAGGGGCCGGGCTTTCGCGCCCGCATCGGGCTCGCGGCCCCGACGGGCGTACCGTCCGGTGAGGCTGTGCCGTCCGGTGAGGCTGCGCTGTCCCGTGAGGCTGCGCTGTCCCGTGAGGCTGCGCTGTCCCGTGAGGCTGCGCTGTCCCGTGAGGCTGCGCCGCGCTTTCGACTGCAGCCGGGGAGCATCGAGAGCGATCTGTGCGCCCTGCAATGGCAGTCCGCTCCTGCTGCGGAAACGGCGGTGTTTTTTGCGAGCCTTTGGGAGCAGGCACTGCTGGATCCTTCCGATTGCGTGCCTCTGGCGGAGCGTCAGCAAAGCGGCGCGGAACACACGGCCTGGCCGGCGACCGAGCGCGAGCGGCAGCGCGAATCGTGGGCGGCGGAGTGTGCGTGGGTGGCGCTGTTGCTGGCGCTTTCCGCCTGCTGGTGGAGGCGGCGCTGAACGCGCGAGCTGCTATGCTGCGCGCATGAGCGAGAGTGCCTACGACCCCACCCCTCAGGATCGCTTCAGCTTCGGCCTGTGGACCGTGGGCAATCCCGGCCGTGATCCTTTCGGCTCCGAGGTGCGTCCGCGCCTCTCGCCCGTTCACATCGTGAAGAAGCTCGCCGAGTGCGGGGCTTACGGCGTCAACCTGCACGACGACGACCTCGTGCCGCCGAGGGCGAGCGCGCGCGAGCGCGATGCGATCGTGGCCGAATTCCGCCGCGCGCTCCGCGACCACGGCCTGTGCGTGCCGATGGCGACCACCAATCTCTTCTCCCACCCGATCTTCAAGGACGGCGCCTTCAGCTCCAACGACCCGCGCGTGCGCGCCTTCGCGCTGCAAAAGACGATGGCGGCCATCGATCTGGGCGTGGAACTCGGTGCCAAGGTGTACGTGTTCTGGGGCGGGCGCGAGGGCTCGGAAGCCGATGCCTGCCGCGATCCGCGCACGGCGATCGGACGCATGCGCGAGGCGCTGGACTTTCTGTGCGGCTACGTCGAGTCGCAGGGCTACGACCTCGTCTTCGCGCTGGAAGCCAAGCCCAACGAGCCGCGCGGCGACATCTATCTGCCGACGACGGGCCACATGCTGCACTTCATCTCGACGCTGAAGAATCACGCCCGCGTGGGCGTCAATCCGGAGGTGGCGCACGAGAACATGGCGGGGCTGTCCTTCGTGCACGCCGTGGCTCAGGCCATGGAGGCCGACAAGCTGTTCCACATCGACCTCAATGCGCAAAAGATCGGGCGCTTTGATCAGGATCTGCGCTTCGGCTCGGAGGATCTCAAGCAGGCCTTCTTGCTGGTGCGCCTCTTGGAGGGCACGCTGGGCGGCCGTCGCTACAGCGGTCCCCTGCACTTCGACAGCCATGCCTACCGCAGCGAGGACGAGGCCGGCGTGTGGGACTTCGCGCGCGGTTCGATGCGCACCTACAAGATCCTGAATCGCAAGGCGCAGGCCTTCGACGCCGATCCAGAAGTGCGCGGCCTGATTCGCGAGCGGCGCGATGCCGAGCTGGACCCCTTGCTGAGCGGCGCCTGCACACCGGCGCGCATCGCGGCGCTGAAAGCGCTCAAGCTCGATCCTGAGAAGATCGCCGAGGCGGGGCTCGCCTACGAGAAGCTCGACCAGCTGATGATGGAGCACCTGATGGGAGTGCGCGGCTAAGCGGCGATGGGCGCGCACTTTGTCGGCATCGATGTCGGCACGCAGAGCACCAAGGTGCTGCTGGTCGATGGCGAGCGCGGCTGCGTCGTCGCGCGCGCGGCCCGCGGCCACGTCAGCCTGCAAGATCCGGCGAGCGGTCGCTTCGAGCAGGATCCGGCCGTGTGGCTGGCGGCGCTGCGCGGCGCCTGTCAGGAACTCGCGGCAACGCACCCGCGCGAATGGCGGAGCGTGCAGGCTGTGGGCGTCAGCGGCCAGCAGCACGGCCTGGTGGTGCTCGACGAGCAGGATGAGGTGCTGCGTCCGGCGAAGCTGTGGTGCGACACCTCCACGCAGGCCGAGGCCGAGGAGCTCTCGCAGGCCCTGGGGCGCCGCATTCCGGTCGGTTTCACCGCCAGCAAGCTGCTCTGGCTCCTGCGCCACGAGCCGGAGCACGCCGCGCGCTTGCGCCGCGTGCTGCTGCCGCACGATTACGTCAACTGGGTCTTGAGCGGTGCAGCCTGGATGGAATGCGGCGATGCTTCCGGCACGGGCTTTTTCGACTCGGACGCGCGGCGTTTCGATATGCGCGCGCTCGCAAGGATCGATGCGCGGCTTGAGGATTGGCTGCCGCCGCTGGTGGGGGCGCGCAGCCTGCCGGCGCGGCTCGGTGCGCGCGGTTGCGAGCTGACGGGTCTCTTGGAAGGCACCGCGATCGCGGCGGGCAGCGGCGACAATATGTGTTCCGCGCTGGGTGCGGGAGCGGTGCGCGAAGGGCTCGCAGTGCTCTCGCTGGGCACTTCCGCCACGATCTTCGCGCACAGCGCGCGGCCAGTGCACGATCCACGCGGCTGGATCGCGCCCTTTTGCGATGCTTCCGGGGCCTGGCTGCCGCTCGCCTGCGTGATGAACGCGACGGCGGTGCTCGAGGAGTGGACGCGGCTCTTTGGGGGCACGCCCGCCGAGTTTGATGCGGCGGTGCTGCGCGCGCCCGTGGGAGCCGGGGGCCTGTGCATGTTGCCCTATCTGCTGGGCGAACGCGTGCCGGATCTGCCGCACGCGCGGGCCTCGCTGCATGGCTGGCGCAGCGGTGCCTTGACGCGCGAGAACCTGGCGCGGGCGATGCTCGAAGGCGTGGCGCACTCGCTGCGGCTGTGCCTGGAGCAGTTCGCCGCGCTGGGGCTAGCGGCCGAGGAGCTGCGCGTGGTGGGCGGGGCAGCCTCGAGCCCGGCCTGGCAGCGCGTGCTCGCGGATGTGCTGCAGGTCCCGCTCTCGATCGGTGCCGAGAGCGAGACGGCGGCGCTGGGCGCGGCCTTGCAGGCCCAGTGGGCGCACGCGGGTGTCGCCGGCTCGTCCTCCGCCGCGCCGCTTCCCACGCTTTCCACCATCATCGAGCCGCATCTTGCCCACGCAGCCCGTGTGGAGCCCGACCGCACGCTCGGCGCGCAGGCTGCCGACGCTCAGGCGCAGCATCGCCAGCGACTGGCGCTACTCCACGGAGTGCGCGCGTGAGCCCCCGGCTGCGCTGGGTGCTGCTGGTGCTGCTGTTGTGGGTGGCACAGGCACAGCCCGCGGCTCCAAGCGCGGCGGCGGGGCTCGACGCCTCCTACGTGCAGGCGCTGGGCGAGGCGCTGAAGCACGGTCTGGTCTTCGGCGAACAGTTGGTGTTCACCTACGGTCCCTTGGGATGGTTTCCCTCGGGTGCCTACGATCCCGAACTGGCCTGGCTGCGCTACGTGTGCGTCGATGTGGGGCTGGGGCTGCTGCTCGCCGGCCTGCTCGCGCGCGCTGTGCTGCAGCAGAGCGGCGTGTGGCGGCAACTCGTGTGCGTCGCGGTCTTCGCGCTGCCCGACTGGGGTGTCGACGGACGCTCCTTCGTGCTGCTGCTGGCGCTGTTGTGCGCGGTCGAGTCGCTCTCGGTGTCGCTAGTGGCGGGCGTGCTCGGAGCGCTGGCCTGGACGAAGTTTTCGATGTTCCCCGCGGCCTGCGTGGTGGCGCTGACCGGCAGCGCGCTGCTGTGGACGCGCGGCGAGCGTCGGCGAGCGGTCCAGCTATCGGCCGGATTCGCGCTCGCGCTGGTCGGCTGGTGGCTCGTCTCTGGGCAACCCTTGGCGGCGCTGCCGCGTTTTCTGGCGCGTGCCCTGGAGCTGGCGGGTGCGTACGGCGGGGCCATGTCGCTGCCGGGCGAGCCACTTTTGCTGTGGGGCTCGGTGCTCGGTGCGCTGGCGCTCTTCGCGACGCGCCGGTGGTCGTGGACCTGTGTGGGAGCCGCGCTGCTGCTGGCCGTGGCCTGGAAAGCCTGCTTCGTGCGGCCGGGGCCCAATCAGGTCGCGTACTTCGGACTGCTTGCCTGCGCCGCGCCCCTGCTGCCGGCGGGGCTCGCGGGCTGGCAGCAACGCGCGGGTGCGCTCAGCGCGGTGGCCCTGCTGGCGCTGGCGAGCCTGTGGGAGCTGACGCCGCGCTACTGGCTGCTCCACGCGCGCGCGCTGTTCCTGCCCTGGCAGCACTTCGAGCAGCGGGCCGCTGAGCGCGAACAGCTGCGTGAAGCCTTCGCGCTGCCCGCGGTGCGCGAGCGCGTCGGCCGCGAGGGAGTCGATCTGTTCAGCGCGGAAACCGGCGTGGTGTTCCTCAATGACCTGGCCTGGAATCCGCGGCCGATCTTCCAGGCCTACTCGGTGTGGACGGCGGCGCAGAGTCGTCGCAATTCCGAGCGGCTGGTCTCCCCGGATGGACCGCGCCATGTGCTGCACCGCCTGACCACGCTCGATGAGCGCCTGCCGGGACACGAGGATTTCGCGACGCTGGCGGTGCTCCTGGAACACTTTTCGCCCAAGCTGA
>JBIKMH010000059.1:0-7718 GCA_044359355.1 Planctomycetota bacterium
CGAGGGACCTTGGAAAAGCGCGCCGCGCGAGCTCCTCGCCAGCGGTGTGCTGCCGGCCGGCGAATGGCTGACGCTGCCCCTGGCCGCCGACCAGCCGCAGATCCTGGAGCTGGAATGGGAGCCCCGGGCTTGGGCGCGGCTGGCGCCCAAGCTCGCGCCTGTGTGGGTGGAGGTCGAGTCCAGCGATGGCCAGCGCGTGCGCTGGCGCATCCTGCCCGAGTTGGCGGCAGGCGGTGTGCTGGCCGCTCCGCTCCTGACCAGCGACGAGGAATGGTGGGCCTGGCTCAGCCAGGAGCCGGCTCGCGAGCTGCGGCGTCTGTGCGTGCTCGGGGAACAGCCGGTGCGTTACGCGGTGTTCCGCGCGCCGGGACTGGCGCGCGCGCGGCAGGCGGAGTTCGCCTCCGCTTGGCGCTACGCGGGTCTGGGGCTCAAGCCGCTGCGCGCCCAACTGCCCCCGGGCGCGCGTCCGCTGCTGCTGGGCCAACGCCAGAGCGTTCTGGTGGTCGAAGCTCCCAGCCGCATTACCGTGGAGGCCGCGGGCGCGCGGCGCATTGCGGGTGCTTTCGGGATCTGGACCCACGACCACTGGAGCCTGCCCCCGGCTCCGATCGAGTTCTCGATCTGGGAAGGCGAGCAGCAGCTGTGGGCGGCGCGCCTCGATCCGGGCACGAGGCCCGAGGACCAGCGTCTGCAGCGCCTGCGCGTGGAGCTCTCCCCGGGCGTAAAGGAGCTGGAGTTGCGCACCTCGGGGCCTGCCAGCGGGGCCTACTGGAGCGAGTTGCGGCTCGAAGATCGTTGAGAAGCGCCGCAGGGCTGGGATAGGCTCGCAGATCCATGGATCCCTTGGACTGGACCGCTTTGGCCCTGAGTGCCGGCCTGTTGGGCCTGGTGGGGGCGCTGGTGTACTTGGTGGCTCGCGTGCTGGCGCGGCTGGCGGCGCTGGAGCGCTCGCTCTCGGCCCTCGGGGCGCTGGAGTCGACGGCGCGCAGCGTCGAGAAGCTCGCCGGGCGCGAGACCGAGCTCGACCTGCGGCGCCTGGAGCATGTGCTGATCGATCTGCGCGATGGACAGCGCCGCACCGAGGACCGGCTGCTGTCGCTGCTGGAGAACGGCCGCGCGGGCGGCATGGCCAACAGCGCGGGCGGCAGCCAGAGCGCTGCGCTGAGTGGCGCCAGCGGCCCGGAGCTGCAGGAGCGCATCCTGACGCGGCTTCTGGCGCTGGGTTACGAGCGCATCGTCTTCATCACCAGCGCGCCGGAGATCGCCGCGCTGCCCAACCTCGAGGGACCCGTGCTGGTCGAGGCGCGCCGCGATGGCGTCGCCTGCAAGGGCCGCGTGATCCTGCGCGCCGGTTCCATTCACGACGTACAACTGCAGTCGGCCTTCGCGGCCTTTCCCTGAACGAGTCCTGTTTTCACGATGAGCACCGTCACGACGATCGAAAAGCTGGCCCGGCATGTGGGCACCAATGTCACGCTGCGCGGCTGGGTCCACAACAAGAACTCCAAGGGCAAGCTGCACTTCATCCAGCTGCGCGACGGCACGGGTTTCGTGCAGTGCGTGGTCTTCAAGGGGGCGGTGGGGGACGAGATCTTCCATGCGCTCGATCACCTCGGCCAGGAGAGCAGCCTGATCCTCGAGGGCGATGTCAAGGCCGAGCCCCGCGCGCCGGGCGGTTTCGAGATCTCCGTGACGGGAGCGAAAGTCATACAGAAGGTCGAGGGCTTCCCGATCACGCCCAAGGAGCACGGGCCGGATTTTTTGCTGTCCAATCGCCACCTGTGGCTGCGCTCCAAGCGCCAGTGGGCGCTGATGCGCATCCGCGACTGCGTGATCACCGCGATCCGCCGCTTCTACGACGAGCAGGGCTTCGTGTGCATCGACTCGCCCGTGTTCACCCCCGCCGCGTGCGAGGGCACGAGCACGCTGTTCGAAGTGCAGTACTTCGATGACAAGGCTTACCTGACGCAGTCAGGGCAGCTGTACGGCGAGGCCAGCGCGATGGCTTTCGGCAAGATCTACTGCTTCGGCCCGACTTTCCGCTCCGAGAAATCCAAGACACGCCGCCACCTGACGGAGTTCTGGATGCTCGAGCCGGAGATCGCCTATGCCACGCTCGACGACGTCATGCAGCACGCCGAGGATCTGCTGTGCTACGTCGTGGCCAGCGTGCTCGAGCGGCGCCGTACGGAGTTGGAGGTGCTCGAGCGCGACATCTCCAAGCTCGAGAAGATCGTGCCGCCCTTCCCGCGACTGTCCTACGACGAAGCCTACGCGATCCTCAAGGAGCACCCCGAGTCGACCTTCAAGTACGGCGATGACTTCGGCGCTCCCGATGAGACGATCATCTCCAAGCGCTTCGACAAGCCGGTGATGGTGCACCGCTACCCGCACGAGGTGAAGGCCTTCTACATGAAGCGCGACCCCGCCGATCCGCGCAAGGCCCTGTGCGTCGATGTGCTGGCGCCCGAGGGCATTGGCGAGATCATCGGCGGCAGCCAGCGTGAAGAGGACCTCGAGACGCTGCAGGCGCGCATCGCCGAACACAAGCTGCCCGAGGAGGCCTTCGCCTGGTACCTCGATCTGCGGCGCTACGGCACGGTGCCGCACGGCGGCTTTGGATTGGGGCTCGAGCGCACGGTGGCGTGGCTCGCGGGCGTCGAGCACGTGCGCGAGGCGAGCCCCTTCCCGCGCATGATGTATCGGATCTACCCCTGAGCCTGAAATCGCCGTCCCGCTCATGAGCGACTCCGACAGCGCCCGGCCCGCCGTCCCCTGGTGGTTGGGCGGGCTGCTCGCCTTGCTGGCGCTCTCGGGGCTGCTGCGCTTCGGCGATGCCTGGCCGGCCATCGACTACTACCAGTTCTGGCTGGTGGGCCGCGAGCTCCGCGAGCATCCACAGGCCAATCCCTACGAGGACGCCGCGCGCGCGGAACTGGGCCGGCGCGGGCTCGCCGAAGCGCGCGCGCAGCAGCGCGGCCAGACGGAAGTGAGCCTGCACCTGCGCGTCGCCGAGTACCGTCAGCAGCTGGAGGTCTATTCCACACCTTTGCTCTACGGCACGCTCGGCGCCATCGCCAGCGGCAACTACGAACAAGACAAGCGCCTGTGGCAGCGAGGCATGCTGGTGCTGTTCGCGCTTTCCGTGCTGCTGTGCGCGCGGGCCTTTGGATTCTCGTGGGGAGCCAGCCTCGCCTGCGTCGCGGCCTTCAGCTTGTCCAGCGAACCGCTGCTGGCGGAATTGGGCAACGGCAACGTCAACAGCGTGCTGCTGCTCTCGCTCTGCTTCGCGCTGTGGGCCTGGAGTCGGAATCGCTACGGTCTGGGTGCGGCGGCGCTGGGCCTTGGCGTGTGCTTCAAGCCGCTATTGTGGCTGGCGCTGGTGCCGATCGCGCTGCGCTGGGCGGCCGCGCGCGAAGCGGGGCCATTGCTGCGGACCGCGCTGGGCGGGCTGCTGGGGGGGGTGATCGGAGTGGGCCTGGGAGCCTGGCTCGGCGGCGGACTGGGGCTGTGGGCACACTGGCTGGCCGCCGCACGCGAACTGTCGCAAGCGGCGCAGGACTACCCCGACAACTTCTCTCCGCTCGCCCGGCTGTGGCAGACGCCGCCCGCCTGGCTGGCATCGCTTGCGGTGCTGGCGCTCTCGGCGCTGCGCGCCGTACAGCTGCGCCGGCGCGTCGTGCGCGCGCCGGAGGCCTGCGAGTCGCTGGCCTTTGGCGCGCTGCTCTGCCTCGCGTTCAGCCCGCTGGTGTGGATTCACTACCTCCTGCTCGCCGTCCCGCTGCTGATCGCGGTGTTCGCCACTCCGTCGGTCTGGCTGAGGCTGCTGGGCCTGCTCGCAAGTTTCTGCATCGCTTCGCAGCCGCTGACCCTGCTGTTGGGCTGGCGCGAGCACAGCCTGCGCAGTCTGCCCGTCGTGCTCGCCGTGCTGGCGTTGGTCTTGGCGGGCTTTTTCCTTTCCACGCAGGGCCCGGCGCCCCGCCAGGAGCAAGCCCGTTGAAGTGGCTGCAGCTGCTGTTGGGTCTGTTGTTCCTGCTGCTGGCCGTGCTGGGGGCCTTTCTGCCGCTCCTGCCCACGACACCCTTCGTGCTGCTGGCGAGCTTCTTCTTCGTACGCTCGTCTCCGCGCCTGGCTCAGTGGTTGGAGCGCTCTCCGCTGTTCGGGCCGCTGCTGCGCGACTGGCGCGCCCACCACGGCGTGCGCCTGCACGTCAAGCTGACGGCGGTCGGCGCGATCGCGCTGGTGGTGGGCTTTGGTCTCTACGACGAGCGGCTTGAGCCGATGCTCCAGATCGTGCTGTGCGCGCTGGCGGCGATCGGGCTGTTCGTCGTGCTGCGGCTCAAGACCGTGCGCGAGCCTTGATGGCAACGCGCGTGTAGGCGCCGGGTGCGAGTTCCACGCTCTGCGTGGCGAGGAAGCATCCGGGCACCTGAACCTTGAGCGTGCCGCGGCCGGGCAGCAGGAGTTCCACGCCGCGGGCGGCGGCCCCGGGCAGGAGCTGTGACTCGACGCGTCCGTCGGGGCCGAAGAAGTTGAGCGCGCGCTCCGGCTGCCCCTCGGGTTCGAAGCTGACGAAGGCGCCCTGTTCGGCGAGCCGTGCTTCGCGCGTGGGGTACTTCGGCGCGGCGCCCAGAGTGCCTTCGACGGCGATCTCGAGCTCCAGACGCGCGCCGAGCGCGAGTTCTTGGTGCAGCTCGCGCGCGCCGCCCGCCGGCAGCTGGACCTTCGCCGTGCGCGCCACGGGGAGGTGCCAGTTGGGTTCTTCCAAACTGTCGGCAAAGCCGATCGCGAAGCTCTGTTCGCCCGGCGGCAGTCCTTCGATCCAGCCCTCGGAATTGGCGGTCAAGAGACCCAGATCGAGATCGAGGGCGCCGGTCAGGGGCGAGAGCCGCTGCACGCGCGCACCCTTGACGAGCCCCAGCGGACTGCTCAGCACCAGCCGCAGGCGCGCGGGCTCCGCCGCGGGCACGAGCGTCACGCTGCGCGATTGCTCGAACTCGCCAGGCGCGAGCAGCACGAGATCCTCGAAAGGCTCAAGGCCACGGGCCTGGACTTGCAGCCCGTAGGTCGTTTCCGGTTGTACATTAAAGCTCGCCGTGGCACGCGCACCGCGGGTGCGGGCGAACCAGATCTGTCCGGCCTCGAAGCTGCCATCGCCGGCGTCGTTGAGTTCGCTCAGCACCACCTGCGCGCCGACCAGCGGCGCACCCGCGCCGTCGAGCACCTCGACGCGCAGCCGCTGGGTCTCGACGCTCAGGGTGATTCCGTGCGTGCCGCTGTTGTAGTAGCCAAAGCGCGGCTCGAACACGACCTCGCTGGTCGGCGTGCGCAACATGTACTTGCCCGGGATCAGACCCGAGAGGCGGAAGGCGCCGTCCGAGTCGGTGATGCAGCGCGTGCTGAACAGGCCGGTATCGCGCTCGAATTCCAGCGCCCGCTCGACGCACAGGATCAGCGCATTGGGTTGCACCGCCACCGCTTCAGGCACGGCCCACAGTTCGAGATCAGCGACCGCGGTGCCGTCGGTGAAGCGCGCGTGTCCCGAGAGTTCGCCCGCACCGCGCAGCGTCAAGTCCTCGGCGCGCGCGTCGGCCCCGGCCTCAAGCTCGAGCGTGCGCCAGGCGGTGCCCAGCTGCGGGGCTTTGGCGAACAGCTCGAGCGTCGCACTCGAGACAAAGCCGAGCTCGTATTCGCCCTGCGCGTTGGTTTCGGCGCTGGCGACCGGCACGCGCACCTCGCGCCCGGCCTGCTGGCTGGAGGCCAGCAGCTGGACGCTGGCCCCCGGCACGGCGCGCTGCTCGGGATCGAGCACGCGGCCGCGCAGCGTGGAACCGGGCAGCAGCGCAAGGTCGAGCACGAGGCGCTCGGCTCCCTCCGGGGGACGCGGCACCGCCTGGCGCAGCGGTTGAAAGCCGTTGGCGCGGGCCTCGATCGTCAACTGCCCGCGCTCGCGGGAGAGCGGGGTGCAGGCGAAATAGGCGACGAGCGGCAGGCTGTAGCGTCCGTCGGCATCGCTGATCGTCTCGCCGAGGGAGAGGCCGTCGAGTTGCCAGCGCACCCGCGCACCCGGCACCGCGCGCGCGCTCGCTCCGCCCGCAGCGAAGCTCCGCAGCGTCCCGTGCAGGCCCTGCGACTCCGCCAGCTTCGAGGACTGGGCATTCTCGCGCGATCCTGACTCGAGCGCGGGGGTCGGGGGCACTGGTTGCGCGATGCCGGGCGTGGGCGCCGGCTGCGGAGCGGGCTGGGGAGCCGTGCGCGAGGACCAGTGCCACAGCGCGAGGAGCGCCAGCAGGACAAGCAGCACGATCACCGGAAACGGGTTCTTCACGTGGTCCTCAGGGGCCGGAATTCAGGCGGGGAGCAAGCGCGCTTTCGATGGCGCGCACCAGTTGTTCGCGTTCGGCGATGGGATCGAGCGGGGAGAGGGTCGAGGGGATTCCCGCCAGCTGCGCCAAGGCGCCCAGCGCGCGCATTTGCGCCGTGCTGACCTCGGTGCCGGGGGCCACGTTGGCGCCGCGCGCGGAAAGCCGCGTGCCGAGCTTGGAGAAGGCCAGCAGGAACTCCAGCGCGCGGCGCTTTTCCAACTGCAGCGCGCGCACGGCGCACTCCACGCGCACCTCGACGTCCGGGTGCGGCTGGGAGCCACTCGCCAACTGCTCCAGACGCGGGCCCAGCCCGGGAAAATCGACCATCGAGTGCAGCGCGCGGGCGGCGACACGATCGACGCTGCGCGCCAGCGGTGCGGAAGCGTCGGCGGCCGAGCTACGCTCGAGGTGGGCGACGCAGATCTCGGTCGCGAGCGGGTCGGAGAGCCGCGCGAGCAGCATCAGCGCGCGCAAGCTGCGTTCATCCTGTGCGGGCAGCGCTGCTGCCAGCGTGCGCAGATCCTCAGGATGCAGCGTGCAGGCGCGCTCGAGAGGCACGGCTTGCGCCAGTCGATCGGGCCATTCGGCCAGCGCGCAGCGATCCCAGTCGGGATCGAGCGGCACGCGCTCCAGCGGAGCCGGCTGCACAGAGCCCTCCGCGAGCGCGCGCTCGAGCGCGGCCGCTCGGGCCGCGGGCGGCGGCTTGGGCGGGGGACTGGAGCAGGCCAGCACAGCCACAGACGCAAGGGGTAGGATCCGGTGGTACACGCCCCCCAAGGATACTGCTCCCCTTCCGGGGACATCGGCTCAGGATTGCAAGTTCCTACCACTTCAGCGAAAAACGTC
This sequence comes from Planctomycetota bacterium, assembly GCA_044359355.1. GTDB lineage: Bacteria > Planctomycetota > UBA1135 > UBA1135 > SYGM01. The sequence goes on from JBIKMH010000059.1 coordinate 7,212, forward strand.
CTTTCCAGGCGATCGCTTCGGCCATGCTGAGGCGTCTGGGTAGAAGGCCCAACTTGCTGGCGGCGCTGGGGCGGTGGTCGCGGTTGGTGCGCGGCCGGATGTAGTTCTTGTAGCCAGCGTAGATCCAGAAGTGATCTTGTTTGCGCTCGATGCGCTTGCTGTAGCCCCAGTTGCGCCGCACGAGGCGCGAGATGTTGTCGCGCAGCATCGCGAACTGGTGGTTGATCGGAAAGAGCGGGTTCTTCGTGTTGCGGGCGAGCTTGCTGGAGACCTGGACGTGGACGACGTTGTCGCGGAGCGCCTTGTGCACGATCGAGGGGTAGGTGGTCTTGAGGTCGCTGACCACCACCAGCAGCGACTTGGGATCGCGGTGGCGCGCCAGCACCTCCATGCAGCGGGTCACGACCTCGCGCGACTGGCTGACCCGCGTGGGATCGCCGCGCTGCTTGTCGCGTGAGGGCAGCGTGCCGGCCTCGCCATGGACGATGAAGCCGGTGCGCGCCTCGA
>JBIKMH010000062.1:0-4728 GCA_044359355.1 Planctomycetota bacterium
GCCCATCAGCTCACCTACCACGGCGTGCTCGCGCCGGCCTCCGCTTGGCGCGACCTCGTCGTGCCCAAGCGCGCACTCCACTCCGCTGCGCACCCAACCACCGCGAACCCCCTCGGCACGCTCGGATCCGGCGCAGCGCCCGCGCCCGGTGCTGCCACCCGCTCGCACGCGTCGCGCTCAACCTGGGCGGAGCTCCTGCGACGTGTCTTCGCCGTCGACGTCCTCACGTGCCCGCATTGCGGCGGCCCGCGTCGCCTCATCGCACAGCTCACAGACCCTGTCGTCGTGCGCCAGATCCTCGCGCACCTCGGACTGCCCACCGAGCCTCCACGGTCCGCACCGAGACTTGTTTCAGGGCGCTCACGCGAACAGTTCGACTTCGCCTGAATCGCCGCCCCTTGCCCGCCGAGCACGCTGCTCGCCCGCGATCCGCGCAAGCGAGTAGGCCCGCTCGTATCCAAAACGCCCGATCCAGGGCCCGAGCGCGCGTCGGACGGCTCGCCAGCACGCGTTGCACGGCGAGCGCCAGCCTCGGGGGGCCACTTGACGGCACGGCCTGCCGCGGCGAACCCCCACCTCGCGGTCGGCGACAACCGCCTCCGGCGGAAGTCATCCGCTGGGAGTTCCTATCCACGATCCCCCATGTTTGCAAGTGGTTGTGCAAGGTGTGGCGGGGGTGAGGACGCCGATCAGCGCCATGGTTGGAAGTGTGGTGCGGGGCTCGGACGGCCACCGCGGCGTGGGTACATCGTTCAAACTCGCACACCATCGTTTCGACTGGCGTGTCCAGGCGGCTGGAATCCAACCGTCGTGTGGATGAGCAGTTTGGGATGGTGGTTCATGCCCAGGGGCTCTGGGAGTCTCGACGACCACCACGCCCATCCGCGGCGTCGCATCCGATAGCCCGGATTGGCCTCGATTGGGCAGCCCGACCGCTCCAACCGGAGTTGCCCATCTTCTTGCAGAGATAGGATTGCTGATTTCTGGTTGACAGGGCCGGGAAGGCGGTGAAATCTAGGGAGGCGGGGTTTTCGTTACGTGGCTGTTACCACGCTGGAACCTCGCGCAAACATCCGCGCCGAAAGGCGACGCACCAGAGACAGACATCATGACCAGATCGATCGCCATCAAACTTCTGGCCCTCGCGGCCCTCGCGGGTTCGGCGTCCGCGGGTACCGGTACCATCGACCTCAACGGGGGCTCCTCGTGGGGCGGCTGGAACTACGTCGGCAACTCGCAGACCTCTGGCCTGTGGGTCAAGGGCGCGACCAATCGCACCTACGACATCTACAGCACCTCCTTCGTGTTGAGCGCGTCCCAGACCGCGAGCGGCACGGGCAACGACACCGCGAGCCTCTTCAGCGGCTCGTGGCAGGCTGGCGACCGCATCATCGGCATGGGCATCCAGTACACGGGCTCGTCCCGCGGCAATCAGTTCTTCTTCCACACCGATACCGGCGCGGTCAACATCCAGGCCGCGTCGAGCTTCGGGGCGACTAACGGCGTCTACACCGCCGACTCCGGCGACACTTCGTCGCACATGTTTGCCAACCACCCTTCGGGCTCGGGGAAGGTGCGCCAGTACTCGGTCTTCAACGGCTTCACCTCGAACGGTGGCAGCAACTACGACATTCCGTACGGGATCGGCTGGGCCCCGACGCCGGTGCGCTCGTTCACGGTCGCGGATGCGGGAACGGGCTTCTACTCCACCCGCGTCCAGTTCCTGATGAACATCGATGCGATCCTCCGTTCGAACGGCGGGGCGACCTTCGGCGAAGGCAGCTTCGGCTCGACCCTGCGCGTCGGCTTCCAGGAGCAGGACCTTTCTGGGGGGTGGTCGCAGCAGGTCTTTACGGTTGCTCCGACGGCCCTGCTCTCTTCGTTCTGCTTCTGCCAACCGACGCTCGGCCCTTGCGGTAACGATGACCCCTCGGGTGGCTGTGCCAACTCCACCGGCGCTGGCGCGCGCTTGTCGCCCAGTGGCACGACGAGCGTCGCCGCGGACAACTTGATCCTCAGCGCCAATCAGCTTCCACCCAACAGGTTTCTGTTCCTGATCATGAGTTCGGGCACGAGAGAACCGATGCCGATGCGCGACGGGCTGAGCTGTCTCATGGGATCGATCTCTCGCTTCGCTCCGCTGAACTCTGGGCTCGGCGCGATCCAGTACGGACCTGGCCTGGCCGCCTACTCAGCGAACCAACATGGTGCGAACGCGATCGCGCCCGGATCGGAATTCGGCTTCCAAATCTGGTATCGCGATTCGACCGGTCCCTGCGGGCTTGGTTCGAACTTGACGAATGCGGTCCGCGCCTTGTTCATCCCCTGAACGCCGAGCCGAGTTGGCGGATGGGAACTGCAAGCGGATGACTTCCGCCTGAGCCGGTCGTCGTCGACCGCGAAGTGGAGGTTCGCCGCGGCGGTCCCATCCGTCAAGTGGCCCCACCAGAGCCCAGCGCTGGCCTCGGTGGGCGCGCCAGCGAGCCGTCCGTGGCGCGCTGGGGCCGTAGCGCGGACGCTTCGGATACGACCGGGCCTGCCTGCCGGCGCGGGCCGTGGGCGAGCATCGTGCTCGGCGGCGCACGGGGTAGCGGCTCAGGCGAAGTCGAGTTGTTGGCGCGAGCGGGCAGGTGCAGGCCGTGGAGGCTCGGTCGGGGGTCCGAAATGCGCGAGGATCTTGCGGACGACGACTGGGTCTGTGAGCTGCACGATGAGGCGGCGTGGGCCGCCGCAATGCGGGCAGGTGAGAACGTCCACGGCGAAGACGCGTCGCAGTAGCTCCGCCCAGGTCGAGCGCTGCGAGTGGGAACGGGCGAAGGTGCTGGGCGCGGTCGGTGCGTTGGGCGCGGTCGGTGCGTTGGGCGCGGTCGGTGCGTTGGGCGCGGTCGGTGCGTTGGGCGCGAGCGGTGCGTTGGGCGCGAGCGGTCCGCAGGAAGGTGAAATGGATGCGGGCGCACGCTTGGGCACGATGAGATCGCGCCAGGCGGAGGCCGGCGCGAGGACGCCGTGGTAGGTGAGCTGATGGGCGCGTGGAGAGGGAACGAGTGCGGCGAGCCGCTCGATGAAGGTGAGCGGGTCGAGCGACACGGCCAACGTGCCGTCACGCCCATGCCGTTTGAGCCCGTAGATGACGCGGCCGTTGGGGGCGAGGGCGAGGCGCTGGGTCGCGATGGTTGGGCAGGCGATGTTGCGGCAGAGGTGCTCGAGCCACTCGAGCTCGCCGGCGAGCACGAGCACCTTGGCGTGCAAGGAGAAGTCGTTGTAGTCGGCGCACAGCGATCTGGGCAGCGGCGTCGGACGGCTCGCGAGCACGCGTTCCACGGCGAGCGCAAGCCTCGGGGAGCCACTTGACGGCACGGCCTGCCGCGGCGCCCCCCCACCTCGCGGTCGGCGACAACCGCCTCCGGCGGAAGTCATCCGCTTGGATGTCCTATCCGCTGCCGGCGATGGTGGTGACCACAGCTGCGGGGGTGATCTTGCGCACCCGGTACCCGCCGAAGTCGGTGACATACAGATTGTCGGCGGCATCGACAGCGGCCCCGCGATCTCCTGCTGCACGAGTGCCTCGAAACTGCGGGCACCGCTGGCCTCGACCAGCAGACTACCCAGCATTCCCGAGCCCAGGTTGGAGTAGAGAAACTGCGAACCGGATGCGGTGGACAGTCAGTGGGTCGACAGGAAGCTCGCCAGGTCCTGTGCCGTGTAGTCCGCCGCCGGATTGGCCGGATCGCTGGAGTGCAGGTTGTTCGGATAGTTGGGCAGGCCGGAGGTGTGCGTCGCGAGTTGCAGCAACTGGATCGATTGGCTCCCCCAATGCGGGACTCCGGCCGGGAAATAGGGATCGATCGGATCGGTGAGACCGACGCTGCCACGCTCCAGTGCGCGCGCATGCAGGTAACCGGTGAAGACCTTGGTCACCGAGCCGATCTCGAAGATGTCATCCGCGGCCGGCGGCACGCTCCCAAAGCGCACCTTGGCGCCAAAGCCAAGGATCAACTGGCCCTCGCGCGAGGAGAGCCCCACGACCATGCCGATGGCCTTGCCGGGGACACCTGCGGGATTGACGTAGGCGCGCGACGAGGGCCTGGACTCGCAGTTGGAGTGCGCTTGGCCCAGTAGGAGCGACCGCCTGGCGGGTAGCTGACTGCGCGGCTAGCGGAGCGGGTACGGCGGGGTGCGTGGCAGCAGGCACGGACATCCACGGAAGGCAACAGCACACGCGTGCGAAAAAAAGGAGCATGCTTGGAATCCCCGGCGGACTGAGCACACCCCGGGGCTCGTGACGAGGTTCCGAGGGAGGGCTCCCGAGGCCGCTCCGACGGAATTCCTTGCCGAAAAAAAGCCCCCCCCCGCCAGGCCGCGGGTCCGACGGGGCAGAGCTAGCTCAACTTCGCGATGCAGTCGATCTCGACCAGCGCGTCCTTCGGCAGGCCCGCGGCCGCCACCGTCGCGCGCGCCGGCGGGGTGTCGCCGCTGAAGTACTTGGCGTACACGGCATTGACGGCCGCGAAATCCGCCATGTCGCGCAGGTAGACCGTGCAGCGCAGCACCTGTGCGTAGTCCGAGCCGGCCGCGCGCAGCACAGCTCCCAGATTCTTCAGCACCTGCTCCGCGACATGCCCCCCCACCAGCTGCATCGACTTGGGATCGAGCGCGATCTGACCGGAGCAGTAGACCAGTCCCCCGTGGACGATGGCCTGACTGTAGGGACCGATGGCTTGGGGGGCG
>JBIKMH010000056.1:0-12978 GCA_044359355.1 Planctomycetota bacterium
CAACGCGTCACGACCTCGCGCGACTGGCTGACCCGCGTGGGATCGCCGCGCTTTTTGTCGCGTGAGGGCAGCGTGCCGGCCTCACCATGGACGATGAAGCCGGTGCGCGGCTCGATCAGGACCGCCAGGGTGACCGGCTTTTCGATGCGGTTCTGCTCGAAGGTCTCGAGCTCGTCGAAAACGAGATGCCCGTTGCTGCCCAGAAGCTTCTCACTCTTCGCCAGCACGCGCTCGTGGGCTTTCTGAAAGTGCTGGCCGAAGAGCGGGATCCGGCGCGCCACCGTCTTGGGGTTGCAGCCGAGGTTGCGGGCGATCTGGCGCTGCGAGACCTTCGAGATCAGCTGATCGACGATCCCGAGGTTGAGGTCGGGCTTGTGGTGGCGGTAGTCGTTGCGAAAGGTCTGGGAGGAAAAGCGCCGTCCGCAGGTGAGGCACTGAAAGCGCGGGATGCGCTCAGCCCCGCACAGTCGCTTGTAGTAGCCGCGGCGGCGGTAGAGAAAGGGGCTCTTGGGACAGGCGGGATAGGGGCAATGCGGCGGGATGAACTTCTGCATCGGTGTCTCCAGTGCCGGGGGGGAACATGCGCCCCGGCATCTATGGAGACGGGACCGCCGTCTCACGCTCGCGCGGAAAATCCGATTCCCAATACCGATTCTGTCCCCGCTCGAGGAGCAGTATCCATTCTTGGAGGTGCTTGGAAAGCGGGCTCGCCTTGCGGCAGAGTATGGGCATGCACTTCATCGCCGGAAACTGGAAGATGAATCTCGATCGCAAGTCCGCGCTGGCGCTCGCGGCGGCGCTGCGCGAGCGCGTGGGCCAGCGGCAAGACATCGAAATCGCGGTCTTTCCGCCCTTCGTGTACATCGACGAGATCGCCCGCTCGCTGGCCGGGTCCAGGATCATGGTCGGCGGCCAGAACTGCTGCGATGAGGAGCGGGGCGCCTTCACGGGCGAGGTCAGCGCCGCGATGCTGCGCGATGTAGGCGCGGGCTGGGTGCTGCTCGGGCACTCCGAGCGCCGTCATTTGTATGGGGAGAGCGACGCGCTGATCCAAGCCAAGGTGCAGCGGGCGCTGGGCACCGGCCTCCGGGTGATGCTGTGCGTCGGCGAGACGCTGGCGGAGCGCGAAGCCCGCCGTACCGAAGCTGTGATCGGCTCCCAACTGCAGGCCGGGCTGCGCGGCGTGGCGGCGGCTGACATGGAGCGCATCGCCCTCGCCTACGAGCCCGTCTGGGCGATCGGCACGGGGGTCAACGCCACCACCGCGCAGGCCAGTCAGGCCCATGCCTACCTGCGCGGCGTGCTCGTGGGCATGTACCCGGGGGCCGTCGCCGGCCGGTCCCGGATCCTTTACGGGGGCAGCGTCAAGGCCTCCAATGCCGGGGAGTTGCTGCGGGCTGGGGATGTCAACGGCTGCCTTGTGGGCGGGGCTTCGCTGGAGGCTTCGAGCTTCCTCGGCATCATCGACGGGGCTCCGAGGCTATAATCTGCGCCCCTCCAACCAGAGGCACCCGCCCATGACGCCCCTACTCAGCACGCTGCTCTACATCCTCTTCATCCTCTCCGCGATCATTCTGGTCGTGGTGATCCTGCTCCAGGAAGGCAAGGGCGGCGGTCTCACCGGCGCTCTGGGCGCCGAGGGCCAGCAGACCTTCGGCGTCGGAGCCAGCGGCATCCACAAGTTCACCGGCTGGACCTGCGCAATCTTCCTGCTCTCGGCCGTGGGGATCCACTTCCTCAACCGCAGCGAGTCCTCGAGCTCGGTCGTGCCGCTCGACTCCGCTCCGCCGGGAACGACGGCGCCCGCGGAGGGCGGTCAGGGCGCTCCGGCCGGCGGCGGCACCGATCAGCCCAAGTGAGCGCCATGCTGAGCGAAACACAGGTCCTCGATCTGTTCCGCTCGAGCGGCGCGATGCTCGAGGGGCACTTTCAGCTCTCCAGCGGTCTGCATTCGGACCGCTATTTCCAGTGCGCCCTGCTGCTGGAGGATCCGCGTCGTGCGGAACTACTCGCGCAGAGCCTCGCCGCGAAGCTGCGCGCCGAGGACCCGCGTCCCTTCGATCTGGTGATGGGGCCGGCGCTGGGAGCCGTGATCTGGGCGCATGAAGTGGCCCGCGCTCTGGGCACGCGCTGCCAGTTCACCGAACGGACCGATGGCAAGATGGGCCTGCGGCGCGGCTTCCGTGTCGAGCCGGGCCTGCGCGTGCTGGTCGTCGAGGACGTGATCACCACGGGCGGCAGCGCACGCGAGGTGATGGAAGTGCTCAAGAGCTTTGATGTGCCCTCCGCAGCCGTCGGAGGCATCGTCAATCGCTCCGGAGGCAATCCCTTCGCCGCGGATGGGCTCAAGCTGACCACACTGTGCGCGGTCACGGTCCAGACCTGGAAGCCGGAGGAATGCCCGCTGTGCAAGGCGGGTGGTCAGGCGATCAAGCCGGGCAGCCGCCCCAAGGGCGCCTGAGCGCGATGGCGTCTGTCCCGGGAGCGCCCCCCGCGGGAGCGCACCATCCGGTCAGCCTGCGCTCGATGACGGGCTTCGGCGCAGCCAGCTTGCGCGAAGAGGGCTTCGAGCTCAGCGTGGAGCTGCGCTCGGTCAACCATCGCCACCTGCAGGTCAAGACCCGCCTGCCCGCCGAGCTTTCCGCGCTCGAAGCGGAACTCGAAAGCCGCGTGCGGGCTCGCATCGAGCGCGGTTCGCTGTCCGTCAGCGTGCGTCTGGTCGAGACGGGCACGCGGTCCGTGGCGATCGATCGCGCGCTCGCGGCGCGCTACAAGTCCGAGATCGAAGCACTGGCCGTCGAACTGCGCCTTTCGGGAGCGGTCACGATGGATACCCTGCTCGGCCTGCCCGGCGTCGTCGGCACCGCCGAGGACACGAGCGTGCGCGAGCGCGAGACCGCCCTGCTCTGGAAGGCGCTGGCAGCGGCGCTGGATGCGCTGATCGCGATGCGCGAGACGGAAGCTCGCTCGCTGGTCGAGGATCTGCAGCGCAACACGCTCGCCATCCGCGAGCTCAGCGCGCAGGTAGAGGCTCGCATGCCTGAAGTGGTGCGCGAGCACCACCGCAAGCTCTGCGAGCGCGCCAGCGAGCTGCTGGCGCCCGCTGCCCGAATCCAACCCGCGGACTTGCCGCGCGAGCTGGCCCTGATCGCCGAACGCATGGACGTCGGCGAGGAGCTGAGCCGCCTTGCGAGCCACCTCTCGCAGTGGGACAAGCTGCTGCGGCAGGGCGGCGCGATCGGTCGCCAGCTCGATTTCCTCGTTCAGGAGCTGCTGCGCGAGGCCAACACGATCGGCTCCAAGTGCAACGACGCGACCGTGGCGCACGCGGTCGTGGCGGTCAAGACGCACATCGAGCGGCTGCGCGAGCAGGTGCAGAACCTCGAATGAGCGCCGGCAAGGGCAAGATGGTGGTGATCTCGGGGCCTTCGGGCTCCGGCAAGAGCACGATCTGCAAGCGCCTGCTGCAGGATCCGCGAGTCACCTTCTCCGTGTCGGCCACGACGCGGGCCATGCGCCCCGGAGAGGTCGACGGACGGGACTACTACTTCATCAGCAAGGAGGAGTTCCGTGCGCGCATCGCGCGCGGCGAATTCATCGAGCACGCGGAGGTGTTCGGCAATCTCTACGGCACGCTGCGCCGACCGATGGAGGAGGCCCTCGCCCGCGGACAGATCTACCTGCTCGAGATCGACGTGCAGGGGGCGCTGCAGCTCAAGGCGCTCCATGAACCGGGGCAGTACATCTTCATCGCGCCGCCGGACTTCGAGGAACTGCGCCGCCGCCTCGTGAAGCGCAACACCGAGACCCCGGAAGTGCTCGAGCGCCGCCTGCACAAGGCAGCCGACGAATACCGCGAGCGCGTCAAGTACGACCATGTGGTCGTCAACGACGATCTGGAGCGCGCCGTGGCGGAAGTCCGGACCCTGATCGGACTCGCCTGAATCAGGCGTCGATCGCAGGCGTGTAATCCTTGGCGCCGGGCTGGATCTGGCCCGTGACCTTGACGTACACGTCGAACAGCTTCTGCTCGATCGGGAAGCCGTAGCGTCCCTTCTTGAGGCGCCAGCCAGCGGCCTTGCTCAGCAGATCCCGCATCCACTGCGGGCCCTCGGTGACGTGCTTGTCGTAGATCGCCGCCGTGTTGTTGTACAGGCGCCAGATTTCGCGCACATCTTCAGGTAGCGGCGTGTTGTGTGCGTTGTACTTGTACTCGAAGCACTTGCCCCACTCGTGGAAGTCCTTCGGGGGCACGTAGCCGAGCTTCACGGCGGTGTCGAAGTCCTCGGTGCCCGGGATCGGTCGGAAGGGATAGACCTCGGAGCCGGCGATCGGATAGGCGTGCTTCACCGCGGCAGCCTGCTTCAGCGTGGCGAGCATCGATTCGCGCGTCTCGCCGGGGTAGCCGATGATCCAGAACGTGCCGGGGACGATGTTGCGTCGGGCGAGCTTGCCGATCGCGATCGGAATGTTCTCGATCGAGATGTGCTTCTTGATGCGCTCCTGCATCTCCTTGGTGCCGGTCTCGGCGCCCAGCCACAGCAGGTGGCACTTGGAGGCCTCGAGCAGATCGAGCGTCTCCTCCTTGTACTTCATGATGGTCTCGATCTCGATCGTGCCGTTCCAGTAGATCGGCACCTTGAGATCGACCAGGGTCTCGCAGAATTCCTTGGTGCGCTTCTCCCACACGCCGAAGTTGGCGTCTTGGAAGCGCAGCACGTCGAACTTGAAGCGCTGCTGCAGCTCGGCGAGGTCCTCGGCGAGTCGCTTGCCCGGGATGGCCTTCCAGCGGCGTCCCGTCACCAGCGGCGAGCAGCAGAAGGTGCAGGGCTCAGGGCAGCCGAAGCTCGAAAAGTAGCTGAAGGCGCGCGGCGGATTCTCGGGCGTCCAGTGGCCCGGCAGCGGGAAGCGGTGGCGCACCTTCATCTTGGTGGGGCGCACCTGGATTTCGGCGTAGCGTTCGTATTCGAGCAGCTCCCAGGGCACGCGCTCGAACTGGTCGAATCCGACCACGGGGCGGTGCGCGGTGTACACGACGCGATTGTCGCGCCACACGGCGAGGCCCGGCACTTCGGCGAGATCTTGGCCGGAATCCAGCGCCCGCACGACCTCGCGGAAAGTCAGCTCGCCTTGACCCAGACCAACGGCATCGGCAATGCCAGTCTCGAGGTACATCTGCGGCGTGACGCTGGGGAACCAGCCGCCCCAGATGATCGGCAGCTTCGGGAACTTCTCGCGCACGGCCTTGGCGACGACATAGCCGTCGTAGACCTGATAGCCGAGGATGCAGGACGAGGCGAAGCACAGCGCGCCCTCGCAGGCCTCGAGCACCTTCGCGATGTAATCCGGCTCGATCATCGCGTCGATCATCACGACCTCGTAGCCATCCGCGACCGGCCCCGAGGCGATCTGCAAGAGCTCTAGAGGCAGCAGGTCAGCGCTGAACATCTCGCCGCGCGTGGGGTCCGCGCGATGCGGGAGGAACAGCACGATCTTCTTCTTGTGCGCGATCATGGGCGGTGACTCAAGTGGTGGGAGCGTGCGGCGTCACGCCCGAGGTCTGGTCCTTCCTGACCGCGCCCGCTTCCGTGCGATGGCCGGACAGGCGCACGTACACGTGGAACAGCTTCTGCTCGATCGGGAAGGTGTAGTTGGCGTTCTTGAGCCGCCAGCCGGAGATCCTGCGCATGATCGAGCGCACCGGGCCGGCGCCCTCGGTGGCAAGCCCGTCGTAGAAGGCCGAGGCTGCGCCGTAGCGCTTCCATTCGCGGATGATCTCCAGCGGCAGGCCGATGTCGTCGTAGGCGTACTTGTACTCCAGGCTGGAGCCCCACTCTTCCAGCGTGCGCGGCGGCTGGTAACCGCGCTGCACGGCCAGCTCATAGTCCTCACTGCCGGGAATCGGCCGGTAGGGGAAGATGTCCGAGGGCGAGTTCGGGAACTTGTGCTTGATGTCGGCGGCGACGCGCAGCGTCTCCTGCATCGACTCCAGCGTCTCATTGGGATACCCGATGATCCACGATACACCGCTCTGGATGCCGCGCTCGTTGAGGCGGCGCAGGGCCTTCTCCAGATCGCGCTCGATCTGAATGTCCTTCTTGATCCGCTTCTGCTGTTCCTGACTGCCGGCCTCGGCGCCCATCGGGGCGAGGTGGAAGCGCGATTTGGCGAGCTGGTCGAGCGTCTCTTCCTTGTAGCGCGCGATGGTTTCGATCTCGAAGGTGCCGTTCCACCAGAACGGCGAACCCGCGCTCACCAGTGCTTCGCAGAATTCCGCTGTGCGCTTCTCGTGCACGCCGAAGTTGGCGTCCTGAAAGCGCAGGATGTTGAACTGGAAGCGCTCGTGCAGCCCGAGGATGCGGTCGGCGAGCAGCTTGCCGGGGATCGCCTTCCAACGCCGGCCGGTGACGATCGGCGAGCAGCAGAAGCTGCACGGTTCCGGGCAGCCGAAGCTCGAGAAGTAGCTGAAGCCGCGCAGCGGGGTGCCCGCCGGCATATCCCAGGGATCCGCGTACTTGTGGCGCACCTTGAACTTGTGCGAGCGGTCGTTCTGCAGCGCCACGTAGCGCTCGAACTCGAGCAGCTCCCAAGGCACGTCGGGGATTTGGTCGAAGCCCACCACGGAGCGGTGCGGCGTGTACACGATGCGCTGGTCGCGCCATACGGCAAGGCCGGGCACGGTGGCGAGGTCGACGCCGTTGTCGAGCGCCTGCACGACCTCCCAGAAGGTCAGCTCGCCCTGTCCCAGGCCGACAGCATCGGCGATGCCTTCCTTGAAGTAGATCTCGGGTTGAACGCTGGGGAACCAGCCGCCCCAGATGATCGGGAGCTCGGGGAACTTCTCGCGCACCGCCCGAGCCACCCGGGCTCCGTGCGCCACCTGGAAGCCGAGGATGCAGGAGGAGGCAAAGCACAGTGCGCCATCACAGGCTTCGAGAACCTTCGCCAGGTAGTCCGGCTCGATCATCGCGTCGATCAGCACGCACTCGTAGCCGTTGGCCGCCGGGTAGGTGGCGATCTGCAGCAGCTCCAGCGGCGTCAGGTCGGCGCTGACCCGCACGCCCTGATCCGGATCCGCGCGGTGCGGCAGGAAGAGCACGATGCGTTTGCGGCGTTGGATCATGTCGATGGCTCAGGATCGGCGCGCTTGGCTAGGAATCCTGAAAGCTCCCGTAAGCGTACGATTCAAGTGGAGTGGAGGTCGGCGCAAGGCTCCATCGGCACGCGGTGCCACGGACCTGTCTGCGATCCGCCAAGTCTACCCGGAAGTTCCGACTTCGGGAGCGCGACATCTCCTTGGTGGGAGTAGCGACTTTTGCTGATGAAAGGCGCCTCTCGCGCCCGACCACCTAGCCCCCCAAGGGGTTGTTGGGGTTGAGGCTGCCACCCGGGACGAGTCCTCCGCCGCTCTTGGGTGGGGCTGCCTTGTAGGTCTGCCGGACCCAGGTGCGCCAGGCCTCGTCGAACTCGGTGTAGCCCATCCCGAACAGCTCCTTGAACTTGGTGCGCACGTGCTCGGGCAGGTTCTCGCCGGTCGGAACGCCGCGCGAGTCGAGGTTGGACTTCAGCGCCCAGACGAAGCCTCCGAAGGCCTCGGGCCGGGTCTGGATCATGAAGTCGACGATCGACCAGGTCGCGTAGTGGTGGGGCAGCTTGAGCTCCGCGTAGCTCTTGAGCGCCACCAGTTCGGCCATGCGGGGAGCGACCCCGCCACTGACCAGGGCGAGCACCTCCGCCCTCCAGTTCGACTTGCTGGTCATGTCCGCCACGGCACCCTCGCCAGAGTCGAAGGTGTTGTAGTTGGGGTTGATCTCGCGCTCGCGCCAGTGCGCGAAGCCCTCGTGGAACCACACTGGCGTGTCGTAGTTGTAGTGGTTGAGTCCGTCGAGGAAGTTGTGCGTGAGGTTGAAGACCAGGTTGCCGTGCAGCGCCGAATCCTCGCGCAGTCCGCCCTCCTGAGCATGGCAGTAGTAGCCGAGCACGCCGCGCGGAATGTGGTGTTCGCGATGGCCGACTCTCAGCTGCAGGCCGAAGTTCTCGGTCAGGAATTCCGTGTGGGCGGCCTGCGTGCGCAGCACCAGCCACTCGTACTTCTCCTTCATGCCAAGGTAGCGACCTTCGCCGCGGTAAGCGCCCGCCGCGCCCGCTCCGAAGCTCGAGTCCTTCCCGTTGATCCGTTTCAGGAAATCGTCGAGCGAGTCCTGCGCGCGCTGCGCGAACATGTGCACGCGCAGCCAGGGGTCGAGCACGCCCGTGTCTGGCTTGATCTCCGGATAGAACTGCTTCAGCCGCGTCAGCTCCGCGACCATCTTCTTCTTTTCCTCGACCTTGACCTTGTACTCGCGCAGACCGAAGCCGATGCGGAAGAAGTCGGTCTCCACCCAGCGGATTTCGCTGGTCGGCAACAGCGCCTCCACCGCCGCCGTGTCCTTCTTGGCGAAGGGGAACGGGCCGTGCGAGACGATGCCGCCGGCCTTCATCTTCTCCGGGTCGCCCTTGCAATAGGGGCATTCCGAGGGGTCCGTGGGCCCGGCCTTCTTCTTCTGCGCCAAGGCCGGAACGGACAGGACCGCGCCAACCGCCAGAGCCCCGAGCAGCAAGGCTGCCAGTCTCACAGCCGCTCCTTCCACTTCTTCGCCATCTCGATCGCCTCGAAGGCCGAAAGCTCGGGCAGCGGATCGGCCCCGTCGACGATGCCGCGCAGCGCATTGATCGCCGCCACACGCAGCGAGTTGTCGTCGCTGTCGAGCAGCGGCTTGATGGCGGGCAGCGCCGACTTGTCCCCACAGCCGGAGAGCAGGCGCAAGGCCGCGACCTTGGCCTTGCGCTCCGGGTCGGCAAGGCCCTTGGAGACGATGCCGGCCGCCTCGGCGCCGCGCACGCCGCGCAGCGCGAGGTGGATTTCCCGTCCGTGCTTGTCCCAGCGCTTCTGCGCCGTCGACATCAACTCGTCGAGCCCCTGCATCGAGCCCGAGGCGGTGGCTACCAGCGCCGCGGCGTAGCGCTCGAACTCGTCGGCCTTCTCGCCCTGCTTCTCGACCTTGGCGAGCGCGGCTTCGGCCTGGGGGCGGATCTGGGGGTCGTTGTGCAGGCCTGCCCGCCACATCGCCAGCGTGCGCTCGTGCAGCTGCGCTGAGGCGAAGCGCTTGGCGAGCAGGCGCGAGTGTTCCGGCCGGATCAGCTCGATGAGCAGCGACTGCATGCGCTCATGCGCGCCCTCGTCCTTTTCCTTGCCGTAGCGATCGAGCAGGAAGGGCACCGCGCTGTCGCCACACTTTTGCAGCGCCTCGTAGGCCAGCTTGCCCATCTCTTCCGTGCGCGCCTTGACCAGCCGCTCGATGTCGGTCATCAGCTGGTCCTTGGCCGCCGGCTTGGGCCACTCGGCGAGGTAGCTGATCGCGGCGGGAGCGGCGGGAGCGGCGGGAGCGGCAGGGGCCTGCGGGCGCAGCGGGCCAGAGGGCAGGAGCAGGCAGGCGTAGAGTGCGAAGAGCATCATGGCTTCTGGTCAATCCCCCGCAGGCGGTGGCGCCAGGCGGTGGGAACCAGTTCCCACCACGCGGGATCGACGGATTCTAGCCTCGAGCGGTCGAGTTGTTCGCGGATCTGCGTGCGCACGTGCTCCGGATCCAGGTAGGGGAAGTCGTAGACCTCCACCGTCAGCTCGATCAGGGCGGGTGTGTCGCCGGCGCCGTGCTTCACGGGTCGCACGAGGTGGAAGGCGCCGGCGGTCTCAAGCACCGCGCTCCACTCGCCCAAGGGCAGTTCCAGCGCGGCATTCCAGATTTCCATGCCCAGATCGAGCATGCGCCCCGAGCGCGTCTCCAGCAGCGGCCCCGCCAGCGGGCCGCCCAGTTCCGTGCCTTCGGAAAGCGCCTTGCGGTAGGACTCTGCCAGAAGCTTGGCCTGCTCACGCCGGGCCGGATCGATCCGCGTCGCCGCGAGGCGCGGAAAGATCACGTTCGTCAGCGCCAGCCGGCGCAGCTGCTCCAAGGAATTGCGCGGCTCCAACTGGGCAAACCAGCTGGCGACGACGTCCACTTCCTCGGCCCGGATCGGCAGGCCGTCGAAGACCAGCACCGTCCCGGCCGGATGGGCGGGCTTCGGCGCGGGTGCGGGCGCTTCGCCGCAGGCCGCCAGCAGCGCGAGCAGCACGCCGATCAGCGCCCGGATCCGCGATCGGCTCATCTAGAAGCCCTCTTCATCCTCGGAGGCGCCTTCCTGCTCGAGCGGCAGGTCAAAGCAACTGATGAAGTGCAGCGTGCGCTGCACCACGAATTCGTAGGCGTCCATCACGTTCGTCTCGACCGACTCGGTCGAGTTCTCCACCAGCAGCGGACCGAAGCTGGCCTGATTCTCGATGAACAGGGAGCGCGGGTCGCCGGCGCAGGATTCGATGCGCAGCGAATAGGCGCACTGCCGCGCCTGGCCGGGGGGGAAGACCATCCGGATGCCGAGCAGCTCCGGTTCGCGACCGAAGCTCTCGGTCTCGACGCTGAAGCCGAACATGCCCTCCTTGAGGTAGGCGCGGCTGTCCTTGAAATGGCGCGTGTTGACCAGTGTGCGGACCGTGACGGACTGGGAGGTGAACACCTGAATCCCGCGGATGCGCGCGACCTGCTCGCTGACCTCGCGCACCTGCCTGGCAAAGCCCTCGACGGTCAGGCTGGTCAGCTCCTCCCGGAACTGGAAGCGGTCGGGCAGAAAGGCCGCGTAGGAGGCGGCCCCGGGCACGGCGACGGGGTTGGACAGCACGGCCCCGGCGGGGGTCACGGCAAAGCTGGAGTAAGCCGGGTTGCCGGCCTGGTACATCTGGTTGTGGACCCGCTGGATCGGCCCGGGGTCCGGCGAGAGGGGCGGGTGGTGCAGTTCGGAGAGCAGCGCGATCGTGCGCGGGTTGTAGTGCATGGCGGATGGGCCTTACGCAGGAGTCTTGGCGGTGGCGGGAGCCTCTACAAGGAAAGAGCTTCCAAAAATGGACCCCGGCCGCAGCGCCGCCCCTACAGCCCCCGCGGGGACCAGCCGAAAAATCCCTTTCACGAATCTCCGGGCCACTGCGTACCCTGTCGGTCCCAAGTATCCGCCCCGACCCACCCAAGCCCCTATGCGACGTCTCTTCCTTCTCCTCGGCCTGTCGCTCCTGCCCCTGCCGCTGCCCTCCGCCGTGGCCTCCGGCCCGCAGGACGTCGGCCCCGCTGCCGCTCAAGACCCGTCCACTTCGATTTTCGGGGAGCCGCTGGTCATCAACGGCCAGCGCATCAGCGATGACCAAATCAAGCTGCAGCTGATCTACGGCTCCGGTCGGATGATGGTCGACCTCTACAAGGTCGGCGTGATCATCCAGGATGAGATCGGCCGTCAGGCCCACGAGGCCGCCGCGGCCGAGATCGCCCAGGCCGAGGCCGCCAAGCCCTTCCCAAGCCCGGGCGAACGGGACGTGGCCTTCCAGAAGGCGCTCGCCAACCAGACGGCGCTCCTCACGGAGAAGTACCGCGTCAAGGACGATGCCTTCGAGGAGGAGTACCAGCACACGATCGACACCTTCGCGAAGGACTATCCGGTGCTCGACATCGGCGCCGAGATCTCGCGCGCCTTCCGCTCGGTGGAGTGGTACCGCGAGCAGCTGCGCCAGACGATGTACTTCGACGCGGTGTTCCTGCCCGCCAATCCGGAGTTCTGGCCCAGCACCACGCTGGAAGCCATGCGCAATGACCCGGGCGGCGGCGCGCTCCTGATCGACGACGCCAAGCAGAGCTACGAGTCGCGCCTCAAGGCCTCCGAGAAGAACGGCGGCAAGCTGCCTCGGGAGGACTCGCTGTACATGACGCTCGTGCGCCAGATCGTGCGCGACGCGATGTTCGGCGTGATGACCTTCCGCACGCCGGCGGACGGGCTGCCCCCGGGTGTCGCCTTCCAGGGTGATGCCAACGGCGACGGCAAGCCGGAGCTCGAACTGTCGATCGAGCAGCTGTGGAAGATCGTCGAGCCGACGATCAACGAGACGGAGATCCATGAAGCCAAGCAGTGGTTTGTCACCTCGGTGGCGACCCGTGACCGGCTGTTGGCCGAAGGCGCGCTCCTGACCGACGAGGAAGCCAAGGCCGCGATCCAGAACCTCGCCGGCGGCTTCGAGGGCGCGCTGGTCACGCTGGAGCAGAGCGCGACGACCAACTACTTCTTCCCCTCCGTGCAGAACTTCTCGGAGTACTACGCGATGCGGGAGGGCTTCCGCAAGCTGATCGAGCCCAAGCTCGCCAACGGCCCCGCGGGCGAACTCTCGCCCACGCTGCGCGAGTACTACGAGCGCGCCAACCGGGTGATGGGTCTGGGCATGATCGATTGCGAGGTGATCCTGCTTTCGGCAATGGACATCCCGCGCTTCCGCTGGAAGCCCGATGGCTGGAACAAGGCCAAGGCGAAGGCGGCCGAACTGCGCAAGCAGCTCGATCAGAATGTGCAGGACTTCAACGCCCAGCGCGCCGCGCGCGCCGAGGCGACCGCGCAGGGCAAGGAGTTCAAGGCCGACCGCGAGGTGGCTGACCCGTACCGCTTCTGGTCTCAGCTGGTCGATGACAACAGCGAGTACTGGGACCCGCCGCCGCCGGAAGGTCCGGGCAAGCGTCAATCGGACGTCGCCTACAAGAAGAAGGGTCGCTTCGGGCCCAAGTACCGCAACGACCTGATTGGCTTCGTGGGCGAAACGCCCTACAGCGAGTGGGTTACGGGCGAGTGCATCACCGACCGCATGTTCTTCGACCAGGCGGAAAGCTCGATCGCGGGTCCCTTCCGCGGGCCGCTGGGCTACTACCTGACGCGCGTCAACCGTCGCACGCCGCCCTCGCGGCCGCTGAACCTCTCCGATCCCAAGCATCTGGGTCTGCTGCGTGATGACTACCTGCGCTGGGCCTTCATCCAGTACAGCAGGGAAGCCGTAGCCAAGGCTCAGGTCAGCGGCTTCAACGCGGGCTGAGCGCCGCTGCT